>NZ_QUIH01000009.1:0-147524 GCF_003479985.1 Clostridium sp. AM43-3BH | reverse complement strand
TTTAAAGAAAAATGGTACTGGGCATAACACCCAGCACCAAGTTTGTCTACAGTCTGAGAATGTGCCAAGGCACATTCTTTCTTGTTTTTCTTTTCAGGAAAGGAGGCTCAGCATGAAAATCGCACTTTGTACGGAATTAAGGAATGCAGAATGGTTTGAGAGCAGGCTGCGCTCCCTTTTTGCTGGGGACGGACAGCTTGTCATCGACGAGCTATGGAATGAGAAACAGCTATCTCAGGCACTGCGGCGGAGCCGCTACCATGCGGTTGTCATCGCCATGACCGGGGCAAGGGGATTGGAGGCTGCCATTCAGGCAAAGCAGCTGGCACCGGAAACACCGCTTGTCTGGTGGAGCGATGATGAAAACTTTGCCCTGATCGCATATCACCTGCGTATCCCTGCGTTCCTTTCGGCAGACTGCTCCGATCAGGAGCTATATGAGGCGATAAAACCCATCACAAAATGGAGGTGCGAACATGCGAATTGCGCTGTGCAGTTATAGTCAGAAGGAGAAAGAAACGGCGTTACTGATGAGGCTTGGCAAAGTAGACCGCTTTGACAATGGCGTATTCTGCGTCTATGCCATGCAGCGGGATGGGCCTTATGATGCTGTGGTTGTCATGGAGGACGGAGCCAGGGGAATGAATTTCTGCATGAGCATACGAGGGTACAGCAAGGATGTCCCGCTCCTGTGGATCAGCGACCAGGCAGAATTTGAACCCCAAAGCCGCAGGATGCAGGCGGACACCTTTTTGGTAAAGCCTGTGACAGAATATCAGCTGCGGGAGGCGGTATCCCAGCTGCTTCAGAAAACAACGAGAAGGAACGAACCGCGTGAGGAGGATGAATAAATGATATGGAAATGGAAACGGCCGGCCGCATTTTTACTGGCGGCGGCAATGATTTTTACGATGCCGGGAGTTCCGGCATCTGCGGTGGAAGCGGGTGTATCCGCCGTCCATACGGGGTTGTGCAAGCATCACCCGGAACATACAGAGGACTGCGGATATACGGAAGGAACCGAAGGGGCAGCCTGTGAACATGAACATACTGAGGATTGCTACACCCCTGTGGAGAAGTGTATCCATAAACATGACGAAAGCTGTTACCCTGTTTTGGAAGGTAGCGTATCAGAAAATACGGCGACCTCATCTGAAGTAGAGGAGGTCCAGCCGACCGAGTGTACCCATGAATGCAGTGAGGAAAGCGGCTGTATCACAAAAGAATTAAGCTGTCCCCATGAACGCGGCAAGCATGACGATAGCTGCGGCTACATTCCGGCCACAGAGGGGACGCCCTGCAGGTATACCTGTGAGCTGTGCAATTCCCAGGACAGCGGGCTTGTTCCCGGTGTGTCCGGGAATGCTCCGGCGGAGTGCATCTGCGAAACCCGTTGTGATAAAGAGGCGGTCAATCTCGACTGCCCAGTCTGCTCTGCGGAAGATGCAGACCTGACAGCCTGCAAAGGCACAGCGGAAGCCGCCTGCATCTGTGAGAAATTATGCGGCGCTGATGCTGTGAACCCTGACTGCACCGTCTGCTCTGCTAAGGGTGCAGACCTCTCCGCCTGCCTTGGAAAAGAGGAGGCGGTGCTGGCTGTGCAGGCACTTATTGACGCCCTGCCTGAAACAGTCACGGAGGACAATGCGACCGAAATTGAGGAGCAGCTGAAGGCTATTGATGCAGAAATAGAGGCCCTCACCGATGAGCAGGCCGCCAAGCTGGACATGACGCGCTATAACGCCGTTTGTGCGGCGCTGGCTGCGTTTGCGCTGCCGCAGGCCTATCATACCCACTGTATCTGCGGCGGTACTGCGGCGGTCAATGGCCATGAACATGACTCTGATAGCATAGCATGGACAACTGCCGATTCCCTGCCTGATTCTGCTGGTAACTATTATCTGACGCAGTCTGTGTCGGAGAGCTGGACTGTGCCAACGGGCGAGGTCAACCTCTGCCTGAACGGGCAGACGATTTCCGGCAGTATCACGGTCGGCAGCGGTGCTTCGCTGACGCTGACTGACTGCTCCGACAGCGGCAGGGTTCAAGGCGGAGTGCTCGTCAATGGCGGCAAATTTGAGCTGTACAGCGGCACGATCACCGGCGGCGTGCAGGTCGGTATAAAGGGCGGCACCTATCAGACCGGCTCGTCCTTTACCATGTATGGTGGAGCGATTACCGGTAATAAAGCAGGCAGCGGCTCCGGCGGCGGTGTGTTCCTTGTCGGCACGACGAATCATATCGCCCCGCCGAGCTTCACCATGCATGGCGGAACCATTTCCGATAACACTGCGGGTGCGTCTGACGGCGGTGGCGGCGGCGTCTACGTGGGTGAGAAGTGCAGCTTCACCATGGACGGCGGCACCATCACCGGCAACACAGCCACCAAGGGCAACGGCGGCGGCATCTATATCCACTTTAACGCCGGCCGTGTTTCGATCTCCAACGCCACGATCACCGGCAACAAGGCGTCCGCCACGGGGAATACAAGTTATGGCCACGGGGGCGGCATTTATTCGGAGAGAGGGGTAACCGTCAAGGATGTGACGATCACCGGAAACAACAGCACCTTCGAGGGCGGCGGCATCTATGGAAAGGGCGCTATTACCCTCACCGATGCTACCGTTACCGACAACAATCAATATGACGTTTACTACGGCGGAGTGGAAGGCACAACTTCTAATTCTAAGCTCACTGTTTCCGGCTTGGTGAAGGCCGGTTATTACGCCAATTATGATTGGAAGCTGCCCATTCTTGTATCAGGCGCATTGAGTGAGGATTCGGTCATCCGTGTGGGCGTGCGTGAAGGCATAAATCCTGGGGCCATCGCCGAACCGGCAAGCGGCGTGACGCTCAGCGCCGAGAACTTCAAGGCGGACGCCGCCGACAGCGTGACCAGCCTGGGCAATGACGGCAAGGTCTATCTTGTGCCCTGCACGCACGAGATGGACGATACAGGCTACACCTGCAAGAAGTGCAAAACGCAATTCGACGCGCGCGTGGGCGATAGCGCCTATTATCAGACGCTGACGGATGCGTTTAATGCAGCCAGAGGCAGCACCGTGACGCTGCTGCGGAATGTGACGCTCACAGGAAATTGCTCTTCTGAGAACTACTCAGCGACGCTGGATCTGAATGGCAAAACTGTCAGCACCGAGAATAAATACATTTGTGTCGGAGGCGGGAACAAGTCCAATACTCTGACGGTCAAGGATTCCGGAACAGGCGGCGGAACGCAGGCGCTCAATGTCAAGTTTTCGGTTAATTCCGACGGAACGCTGGCGGTTGACGACTCCTACACCGGCAAGATTTCGCGCGTGGAGCTGCAGGCCGGCGGCACATTGGAGCGCTTTGGCGGCAAAATCGGCGAGTTGGTTTTAAGCAATGCTGCGTATGGCTCCACAAGTACGGGCTACGGCCTGAAGCTGTGGAAGGGCAATACAAACGCCTGCACCATCGGCAAGATCACGGACAGCACGAAGAGCAAGAGCCTCACCGTTAACGACCTGCTGGGAACCAACCATGCAAAGTGTGAATTGTACGGCGAAAAGGACGGCGCTTGGAGCATCGTTCCCAAGACGGAGAAAATCTCCGAACTGACCGGCTATACAGCGTACAAGGTGCAGTTCACGGAGTGCGTCCATCAGTGCGCCGATGACAGCAACCCTGTGTGCTCTGTGTGCCACAAGGACCTGTATACGAAGATCACCGCCAAGGCCGCTGACGGCACGGCCAAGACTGCCTACTTCACGAAAGACAGTGCGCTGGAAAACGGCTATGTAGAGACCATCCAGACCCTGAACGGCTGGAGCAATGAGGGCTGCACCGAGCCGACGCTGACCCTGCTGCGGGATATGCCTTACGGCACCTCCATAACGCTGACCGGCATGCTGACGCTGGAGGGCGGAACGCACACCGCCAGCAATGTGACGGTCGCTGAAAACGCGAATGTGACCTTTGCCAGCGGCAGCTATAAAGGTGCGACCATCAACGGCACGGCGACGGTGGAGGCGGGCGTCACATTCACCACCGCCTCCGTCACGGTGAACGGTACGCTGAATGCCAAGGGCGGTACCTTCAATGGTCCTGTCAAATTCAACGGCAGCAGCATCGCGAACATCAGCGGCGGCAGCTTTAATAATGAAAAGAAATATGGCGGCGTTGAGTTTGACTACAATGTCACGGGGACGATCTCCGGCGGCACGTTTGTCTTCGCGGATTTTTACACCACCAAAGTCAAGCTTTCCGGCGGCACATTTACGATGATCAAAACCAACGGCGACCGCAAACTCGCCGACCTGCTGGCGGAGGGCGCGGCGTATTACGGAGCAAGTGATAATCAGGCTGTGACCAATGATAGCGTGAATACGCTGGAAAATGTCAAGGTCGTGTCGCATACGCACGACGGCGGCAAGGACGGCAAGGGCACTTGCAGCATCTGCGGCAAGCAGATGACGGCGTCGCTGACCGTCGGCGGCACAACGAGCTGGTACACGGCCTTTGCCACTGCCATCGAGGCGGCGAACGCGGCGGACGGTGCAAAGACCATCACGCTGTATCAGAATGTGAATGACTCTGTCTACGGGAAGCGGACCGCCTATGAACTGACCCGCGGGCCGGTGACGCTGGCGACCGGCGGGAAAACGGTCGATGGTGTGGACCTCATCGCCAAGGGCATTTCTCTGACGGTCACGGGCAGCAACGGAGGCTTCTATGTGACGGTGGACGGCAAAGACGCGGAATTGACCGTCAACGACAAGGATACGAGGCTCGCCATTGTCACGGCGCAGAACGGCGGAAAGCTTTCGCTGAGCAACGGCACCTTCAGCCGTGTGGCTGTAAAGGACGGCAGCAGCGCCAGCCTCAGCGGCGGCAGCTACGGCGAGATTACGAGCGATGCCGGCTATGTCAAGCCCTACGCGCTGCTGGCGAAGGGGTACGCTTACAAAAAAACAAAGGATAACCAATGGCTCCCCAACGCCAATTCAATCCCGTCAGAAGTCACCGTTGAAAAAGCGCCCTTCGCGGTCGAAAAGATTTATCCGAATAACGATACGAACTACACCGAAAACTCGGCGTTTACGACGGACGGCAATATCACGCTGACTGCGGTAATCGCGCCCGAAACGGAGGGCGTCACCTACTACTACTGGTGGGAGCGGTTTGACGAATCAAGCAAAGACTGGACCACGAAATTAAACGATGTTAATACTGCGACGCATACCGGCGGGCAGAGCAAGACGCTCACGATTTCCGGGCTGCCCGTAGACAAGAGCTATCAGTACCACATTTACGTCCAGTGCAGCAATGGCTACAATTGCTACAGCGAGCCGTTCACCGTGACCCGGCATCAGCATAGCTGGACGTACACGGCAAGCGACGCGACCATCACTGCCAAGTGCAGCCAGGACGACGCCAGCGGCGGCAGCGTGACCATTGCGGCCCCCGCCGAGCTGACCTACAACGGCAGCGGCAAACCCGCCACGGTGACTGCAAGCAGAGATTGGCAGGGTCCGGCGGTGGATAAGATTACCATCAGCTACACGAAGACGGGCGAGTATGGTCCAGAGAAATTGGAAAACGACGCGCTCCCCACGAATGCCGGCACCTACACCGCCAGCATCACCATGGGCAGCGCCACCGCCAGCGTGACCTATACCATTGGCAAAGCTACCCCCAAGGCGGAGGACTTCACCTTCACCGCCCCGACAAGCCTGACCTATGACGGCAATGTCAAGAGCGCGACAGTTTCTCCCGCAAAGGCCGGTACGGGCGAGGTCATCGTAAAATACTACGATAAAGACGGTCAGGAAGCCACGCTTAAGAACGCGGGCGAATACACCGTCAAGATCGATGTAACCGAGAGCACGAACTATGCTGCGGCCAACGGCCTGACGGCGGATAGCTGGAAGTTTAGCATCACCAAGGCGGCCGCGCCCACGATGCAGCCCATAGAGCTGACCGTTATCAACGGGCTGGCAAAGACTTACTTGGTCAATCTTCCCGCGTTGCCGACGCTGGGCGATAATTGTAAGTACGGCTCCATCAAATATGAGGCCTGCAACTTCAATCTGATTGGAGAGGGCGGCTACGCAAATTCGACGGCAATGATCACATCAAACGATGAGTTCCAGTTGACTGTCCCGGCTGTCGAATCTCAGACCGAAGGTTCCGTCGGAACCGTAGGCGTCAAGATCACCACGGACAACTATCAGGACATGCTCCTGACCGTTAAAGTCATCGCGAAGAACAAGATCGTTCCCGTGCTGGACGGCGAGATCACCGCAACGCCAATCACCTTTGGCCAGATCCTGCGCGTCAGCACCATTACTGGCACGATGAAAGACGACGGCAAGACGGTCGAAGGCACCTTCGAGTGGACGAATCCTAGTACCAAGCCCGACAAAGCCGGCGACTATCAGGCTGAGTGGATATTCACCCCGGCGGAGGGCTATGAGGAATACGCGACCGCGACCGGAACTGTGACCATCAAGGTGAACAAGGCTACCCCCACCTTCAACGCTCCCACGGCGCAGGAAAATCTGACCTATACCGGACAGGAGCAGGCGCTGATTACTGCGGGCAGTGTGACCAGCGGTGGCACCATGCAGTACAGCCTGACCGAGAACGGCACATACAGCCCGGACATCCCTACCGGCACCGATGCCGGAGCATATACCGTGTGGTATCGGGTGATTGGCGATGCAAACCACAAAGATACCGCACCCGCCAGCGTGGCGGTCCGCATTGGGCAGAAGCCGCTGACGATCACCGGGGTAACGGTTGCGTCCAAGCTTTATGATGGCACGACAAACGCGGACATTACCAGCGTAACCTTCGACAACGTGACCTTGAAGCGAGACACAGACTACAACGTGACCGCCAGCTTTGACTATGCCAGTGTGGACAGCGGCAAGAACGTCACTGCCACAGTGACCCTGATGGGGCAGGCCGCGAAGAATTACGCCCTGGAGCAGAGCAGCTTCCCTACGACTGGCAGCATCACCAAGGCCGCCGCGCCTGACTTCACCAAGGAAACCGCGCTGACCATTGTAAACGGCTACGAAAAGACCTACACTGTGACGCTTCCCGCCCTGCCCACGCTGGAAACGCCCAAAGAGTACGGTGCACCCACCTATGAGCTCGGCGGAATCACACTGGATGGCAGCTACTACACCGGCGGCGCGAAGGTGGAAAACGGCAAGCTGATCCTGCCGATTCAGAAAAATGACGTGAAAACCACCGGCCCTGTGGGCACAGTGACCGTAGTAATCAAGAGCACAAACTATGAGGACATCACGCTGACCGTCAATGTCAATGCGACCAACAAGCTTGTCCCCACTGTTACGGCACCTACGGCAAACGCCCTGACCTACAACGGTGCAGAACAGGCGCTGGTTACAGCAGGCAAGACCACTGGCGGCACGATGCTCTACCGGCTTGACAATTCTGAGTGGAGCGAGCAGCTCCCCACAGCGAAAAACGCCGGGGAATACACTGTTTGGTATAAGGTTCAGGGAAATGCAGAGTACGCAGATGTGGCAGAACAGAACGTGACTGTGACCGTAGCGAAAAAGTCAGTTACCGTTACGGCGCTTGATCAGAGCGCCTACACCGGCAGCACCGCGCCCGATCTGAGCAGCCCGGAAGCAGATAAGGACTACAAGGTGGAGGGGCTGGTTGGTGCAGATACCCTGAGCGGCACGGTAACACTGGACTACGCACAGACACTGGATATGAGCAAAACCGGAAAAACCGCGATCAACATTACTGGTACGCTGTCAAATGACAATTATGCGATCACCTATGTTTCTGGAACGTTGACTGTTTCCAAGCAATCTTCCAGCGACGGCGGTTCCTCCTCTGGTGGTTCGGGCAGCGGTGGAGGCTCATCCTCCGGCGGTTCTAACGGTTCCGGAAGCAATGATAACACCAACCAGCCGGAAGCCCCTGTCACCGGTGAAACCAAACCCATACAGCCGGATAAAAACGGCAATGCGGCAGTGGATAACAGCTCTGTCCAGTCCGCCATCGACAAGGCCAAACAGGATGCGAAAAAGAACGGCACCACAGAGAACGGGATTGGTGTTACGGTTCCCATCACCCCGGCGGCAGGCCAGACCTCTTTTAACGTGACCATCAAGGCGCAGACACTGGATCTGCTGGTTAAAGAAAACGTCCGGCAGTTTACCGTAGCAACAGACCATCTGGTTTCGGTTACTATCGGCCTGGATACTCTGAAGCAGCTGGATACCGCCTCCGCTGGCGGGGACATCATTCTCCGGGCAGATAAGGTGGATGCACTGCGTTCCACCGAGGCCAAAGCCACCATCGGCACAAGACCGACCTATGACCTGTCACTGGTCTACCTCTCCGGCGGCAAAGAAACACCGATTGCCAACTTAAATGGTCACACTATATCGGTGCGTTTGCCCTACACACCGGCAAAGGGTGAGCAGACAGGTAATCTCTATGCAGTCTATGTAGATGACGCTGGCAAGGTGGAATGGATCACCAAATCCAGCTACAATGCCAGCCTGAAAGCGGTGGTTTTTGAAACCGGTCATTTCAGCGTTTACGGCGTGGGCTACAAAACTTTTGTCCCGGCTTTTACCGACATTACCGGCCACTGGGCAGCAGATAACATCCTCTTTGCAGCCAGCCGGGGACTGCTCTCCGGCACCAGCGACACCACCTTTAGCCCGGACACCGGCATGACCAGAGGAATGTTTGTGACAACTCTGGGGCGGTTGGCGGGCATCAACCCGGACAGTTACCAGACCGGGAAATTCACCGATGTGAAAGCCGACGCTTACTATGCCCCCTATGTGAACTGGGCGGCACAGACCGGTATTGTGGAAGGCATTACCGCCACCACCTTTGCACCGGACACCAACATCAACCGGGAACAGATGGCGGTGATTATGAAAAATTATGCTGCAAAGCTGGGCTATGATCTGCCCCAGACCTTGAAGGCTGTGACCTTTGCGGACAACACACAGATCAGCAGCTGGGCGAAGGATGCGGTCAAGTCCATGCAGCAGGCGGGCATCCTGACCGGGAAGAATGAAAATAAGTTTGACCCCAAGGGAACCGCCACCCGCGCCGAGGTCGCCACGGTTCTGCGGCGGTTTGTGGAAATCGTCATTGACCCGCAGGCCGCAAACGGCTGGCAGCAGAATGACAGCGGCCAGTGGAACTATTACAGAAACGGGGAGTCAGTGAAGGGCTGGCTCTCCGAGGATCAGAAGTGGTACTGGCTGGACAAGGTCACCGGAATGATGTTTGCCGGAGGCTGGAAGCAGATCGATGGTAAGTGGTACTACTTCTATGCAGATGGGACGATGGCGGTGAATACCGCATCCGACAGATGAAAAATGAACCCGTAATGTAATGCAAAAATAATATCAATAAAGAGGGATGTGAACAATATGGGCAAGTTTCTGGTACTGTCGCTTACCGACCATGAAGAATATATACTCAGTAGAATTATGGAGATTATTGCGGTCGAGCCAGGATTTGACCATATTGTGACATCCCACCCTTGTAACACTCTTGTTTTTCCGGGCTTGGAGCTTCGGCTGAAGGAGAGAACAGTATACCGAAACAGTGAGTTGATTTCTATGACTCGTCGGGAATTTGCAACATTGGTATACTTGGCAAAACATCCATTCTGGGTATTTTCTGCCGGACAGATCTATGAAGAAGTATGGGGAGAGGATGGTGAAAATTGCGGAACGGCTGTTGCCTTCGTACCGAAAATCAATGCGAATCCGGTGTATAACGGAGGGTGAAGCCTGCTATATGTATGTAGCAATCCTTATGATAACATAAAAGGCACGGCATAAAGCAATCTGATGTAAAATCTATCAGAATAATTTATGCCGTGCCTCTTTTTAAGTTGATTGAAAAACGGCACACCGCATTCTCGTTACTTTAGTGATGAGTTAGGTGTGCCAATTATTTTAATAGATACAGAACAAATGTTTGCCTTGCAAAGAGATGCATGGTATAATATAAATGTAAATATAGTGTATTACCTACGAAAGAAAAATTACTTTCGTAGGTAGAAGAAATGCGTATTTTTTACAGTATCATTTTGCACAGTGTGCGAAATATCGAAAACAGAAAGCAGGGACCTTTATGCAGATTGTATCCAGCTATGGAGTAGAAATTAAAAAAAAGAATATACCGCTCCGCTCTACGCTGGATATTTTTCGGAAAGCAGTTTCCTATCTGATTCCGGTGTATGCAGAGATCTGGGAAGAACTTTCAGAAATCAAAAATCTACAAAAACGCTTTAATGAGGCGGAACATCTGGTACATGAGACAAAAAAGAATCATGCCAGATTTCCGTTTGACCGTCATTTTCCTAAGATGCCATCTTATCTGAGAAGAGCGGCGATTCAACACGCACTTGGAGCAGTGTCCTCCTATCAATCACGCCTTAGTTTGTGGGAAAAGGGAGAACTGAGGGGGAAACCGAAGCTGGTCTGTGAGAATCATGCGATGCCGGTATTCTATCGGGATGTCATGTATAGAGAAGCAGAACCGGGAGAAGATGTGGCACATTTAAAGCTGTTTGATGGGCGTGAGTGGAAGTGGTTTCAGGTAAAATTACTTCATACCGATATGGAATATCTTCGGAAAAAGTGGAGCGGGAAAAAGGCATCCGCACCAACTTTGGAAAGGAAACATCATAAATATTTCCTTCGATTTTCATACACAGAGGAAGTAACCTTATCGAAAACAGCTGTAAAACAGCAGGTGATATGCAGCGTTGATTTAGGAATCAATACGGATGCAGTTTGTAGTATCATGCGTGCAGATGGCACTATTCTGGGACGTAAATTTATAAATTTCCCCAGTGATAAAGACCATTTGTATCATGTGCTTGGCAGAATCCGCCGTTTTCAGAGAGAACATTCCTCCAGACAGGTTCAAAGCCGATGGGATTATGCAAAAAGGCTGAATATGGAACTGTCCCGTAAAATAGCTGCGGAAATCACGAAATATGCCGTAGAATATCAGGCAGGTGTAATTGTTTTTGAGTATCTGGAAATGCAAGGAAAAATATCCGGAAAAAAGAAGCAAAAACTTCATTTATGGAGAAAGAGGGATATTCAGAAGCTATGTGAACATCAGGCACATCGGAACAGGATTCGTGTGTCCAGAGTTAGTGCCCGGAACACCAGCAGGCTGGCCTGTGACGGAAGTGGAGCGGTAGTAAGAAATCCGGAGAACCATAGCCTATGTATCTTCCAGACAGGAAAGCAGTATAACTGCGACCTGTCAGCAGCCTATAATATTGGAGCGAGATATTTTATACGGGAACTTTTAAAACCCTTGCCGGAAACGGAAAGGTCTTCACTGGAGGCAAAAGTCCCTGTAGTGAAGCGTAGAACCTCCTGTGTTTATGCAGATTTAAGAAAGCTTTATGTAGAAGTAAACAACTTAAAAGCAGCATAAACGCAGGCAGATATACAGCGGACTACCTGTAATGTGGAAACCAGCCGTATCCGGTGTGGAAAAAGTGCGTATCCGCACGAATTCTAAGATACTGGCGTATCCGCCGATATTTAGTCTTGCCGTTTAAAACGGCCGAGAAGCACGTGACTTTAGCCATGTGAGGTTCACTAATCCACCGTATTGTCCACTGCCCCTTGGTATCCTTCGCCTTAAACAGGCAGTGGTTCCGCTGTATTATTCGATATTTCGCAACGTCCATTCTGAAGATAATTACGCAGTGTTTCTTTATGTTTTTTTGCGTATATCACAGCTTTTTCCAGCTTGCTTCTTTTTACAGGATTGAGTTGTTCCAACCATGCATAAAAGCTTTCCTATACCGGCACTTCTGTTTCCAGACATCTGTCTTTTCGCTCTTCCGGAGTAAGGTCACGGAACTGCTTTTCCAAAAAGAAAAGCTTGTTGCAGTATGCCAGACCAACTTCAGCCGGAATCATGCGGGGATCTCTTCTTTCTTAGGAAGAAGCGGCTCTTTGATTTCTTCCTCGGAATTTCCGTTACTGGGCACGTATGCGTGAACAGTAACAGTACTCAATTTTGGGGATTGCCTATAAGCAGGAGAAAACGGTATAATTGAGGAAGGCAGTTGGGTATAAGGGGGTACAGGTGGTGGAGATGAAAAATATTGTGAAGACGGAAAGAGGGGCGGTTGTCTGGGATATGGGATGATGCGGATGATCGATGCGGTGCATCGCCGTTTACATAAATAGATAGAGGAAATACGATGGAACTGAATTTAAGCGAACCGGGACAGAGCCGGTATCTGAGAGTATATGAATATTACAAAGAATTGATCGTGTCCGGTCAGATGAAGCCGGGAGCGAAGCTGCCGTCGATCCGCAAATGTTCCCTACAGCTGCAGCTTTCGCGGACGACGGTGGAGACGGCGTATATGCTGCTGGCGGCGGATGGCTATATCATTTCGCGTCCGCAGAGCGGGTTTTATGTAACGGATGCGGTGCTGGCGGCTGCAAACCGGGAGGAAATAGAGCACGGTGTGCCGCATCAGGAGGAACGCCCGGAAATCCGGTATGATTTTGCGTCTTCAAATGTGGATCGGGAGAGCTTCCAGTTTGATTTATGGCGGCGCTATGTCAAGAGCGCCCTGCGCCAGGATGAACGGCTGCTTTCTTATGGCGAACCACAGGGAGAGCGGGAATTCCGGGAGGCACTCTGCGCGTATCTGGGGCGCCACCGCAATGTGATCTGTACGCCGGACAGTATCGTAGTAGGGGCGGGTGTGCAGAGTCTCTTGCATATTTTGTGCCCGATGCTGCGGGAGCGGGACAGCGCATGGTTTTTTAATCCGTCGTTCCGGCAGGGACGCCAGATTTTTGAGGATTATGGGTTTCGGACCGGAGATATAAGAGAATATTGGGAAAATAATGATAGGAGGATTGAGTCCTCAAAAAAGGATTTGTGCGGAATAGAAAAGCCAGATGTATGTGCAACAGAGATGAAAACAGGGTTATCCGAACAGATGTCAGAGGCGATGAGACATACAGGGAAAAGTGTTTGCTATCTGACCCCATCGCAGATGACAGTCTGGGGCGAGGTCATGCCGGTGGGCGACCGGATGAAGCTTTTAAAGGATGCGGCGCGCGAGGATATGCTGATTATTGAGGACGATTACAACAGTGAGTTCCGCTATTATAACCGCCCGACACCGTCCCTGCAGGGGCTTTCCGGAGGGCGGGGCGTCGTGTATCTGGGGACATTTTCAAGGCTGCTTCTGCCATCGATCCGCATGAGCTACATGGTCCTGCCGCCGGATCTGCTGAAACGGTATCAGGAGCGGGGGCGTTTTTATAACCAGACGGCGTCCAAGGCAGAGCAGATTGCCCTATGCCAGTTTATCCGGGACGGACATCTGGAAAGCCAGATCCGAAAGTCCAAGAAATTGTACGCGGCAAAGGCAAAGTGTTTGTGTGATGCGGTGCGGCGCATTTTTGGAGAAAAAGCGCGAACGCATCTGGGCGATGCCGGTTTTCTGGTTCTCATGGAGCTTGACAGCCCGCTTACATCGGCGGAAATTGCCGGGCGTGCGGCACAGGCAGGCGTCGCCGTCCGCCCGGTGGAGTCGGTCGGGAGTCTTTTGGAAAAACAGGAGCATCATTTTCAAGAGGGATATCCGAAGCTCCTGTTGTCCTGTGCCTCGATGGGGGCAGAGCGGTATGAGGAGGCGCTGGAGGTGCTGAAAGAGGTAGTGTATAAGAAAGAAAAATAGAAGATAGATATAGAAGTTAAAATGTCCGCATAAACCACAGCCAGTACCCGGAACCATCCGGGCAGTTGTGGGTATGCGGACATTTTATGCGACATTCTTACCCGTTTTTCTCCTCATGCGGCAGCCGGTTCCGGAGCAGCCGCTTTTTTAATTCACTCCAGTGAAATGGAATTAGCGGGTAAATATAACTTTTTCCGGCGATTGTCCGGTTAAAGACAAGGCAGCCGACGGCAATGAGTGTTCCTGCGATGAAGCCCCAGAGATTGAGGAAAAAGGTCAGAATCAGGAGCAGGACGCGCATGAATTTGAGTGCGTAGCCGAGTTCGAAGCTCGTCATCGAGTAGTTGGCGATCGTGACGAACGCCATATAGAGCATCGTTTCGCTGTTGAACCAGCCGGATTTGACCGAGTATTCTCCAAGCACGATACCGGCGATGACACTGAGCGGTGTCGTCAGCATGCTGGGGGTGTTGACTGCCGCGAGCCGCAGACCATCGATGGCAAATTCCAGGATCAGGAGCTGATAGATCAGCGCCACATGGATCTCGTCGGTGACACGGATAAAAGCGAGCCATTCCGGGATCCAGCCGGGATTCTGCATAAAAAGCAGCCACAGCGGTGTCAGAAATAAGGTCAGGAAAAAGATGACCGTCCGCGACAGGCGCAGATAGGTGCCGGTCAGCGGTGGAAAATAGTAGTCGTCGGCTTCCTCGATGATATCGAAAACAGAGGATGGCAGAATCATTGCGGATGGCGAATTGTCCACCAGAATGATGATATTTCCTTCCAGAATCGAGGCAGCGGAGGTATCCGGACGCTCTGAAAAACGAAATTTTGGGAACGGATTGAACCATTTGTGCGGATAAATACATTCGGCAAGGCTTTCCTGGTTCATCGAGAGGGCATCGACATGCACTTTTTGAATCCGGGTGCGGATGCGGTTTAAAAGTTCGGTGTCCACCCGGTTTTCCATGTAGCAGATGGCGATATCGGTGTGCGAGCTTTCCCCAATATTCATGATTTCCATCCGCAGCTTCGGATCGCGGATGCGCCGCCGGATCAGAGCCGTATTGAACACAAGCGTTTCGACAAAACCATCGCGCGAACCGCGCAATACCTTATCCTTTTCAGGTTCGCTGACTCCGCGGGCGGGATAGGTGCGGCAGTCTATCGTGAGTGCCTGTGCATATCCGTCGATCAGAAGAAAAGGAACACCGGAGAGAAGCTGGATAATCAGCGCGTCCGAATCCGTTTCCAGCCCGATTTCGCCGTAGGCGAGGTAGAGGGCGGCAAAATCGTTTGCATTGTCAGGCATCTGGGCGGTTTCAATGCTGCTCATCGCCTGCAGCACTTTTAAAAGCGTATCGTCCTTGGTAAAACCATCAATACAGTAGAGGCAGGCATCGCGCCCGCCGATCATCAGGTTCCGATCTACGACATCAAAACTGATGTCCGGTCGGAGCTTTTTTTGAAAAAAAGTCCGGTTATTTTCAATGGATGAAGAAATCTGCATCGTGTAAATCTCCTATCAGAGAAGCCAATATCAGTGACCGCGAAGGGACTGGAATGGGACAAAATGTTTACAGATGGAGTATGTGCGAAAAGGATAAAAATATACGAAATGAAGCAAACAGAAAAAAATTCTCAAAATATGTTTTTTTAAAATTCATGGCAAGCGAGGCAATATCAGGGAAAAAGGCGGAAAAATCGCTGCAAAATGAGACTTAACATGTGCTGAATGGAAAAAGAAATTTGCATGTTAGTTTTAGTAACTAAAAAACTAATGCTTTATTGAGAATAAAATTCAATTAAAAATAGATAAAAATTCTCATTTTTAAACAGATTTAAATAATTGACAGATTTTATTGGATTAGTCTATACTAACCTCCTCGGCCACCTGAGTTAGGGATGCCTAATCCGGTGCGGAGAGTAAGATATTACAAAAGATTATATGGAGGAATATGTATGAAAGGTAAGGGAAGATCCCGGCAGGCAATTCTGGCAGCGGTGACCGTGTTAGCGGCGGCGCAGGCAGGTACTGCTTATGCTTCAACCGGACCGGCATCGGAGTCCGGAGTACAGACCGGCGCCTGGATTCAGGAAGGACAGGACTGGAAATATCAGGGAACGGACGGAACGCTCAAGACTGGATGGGTCAAGACCGAGAATGGCTGGTATTATCTTGATCCGCAGACCGGACGGATGATGACTGGATGGATCACCGTCGATGGACGCCGGTACTATATGAACACAACTGCCGATGGCGTGGAAGGACAGATGCGCCGCGGCTGGTGGAAGGACAATGCAGGAAAATGGTATTTCTTCAGCACTGCATCCGATGGAACGGAAGGCATGACCGTGACCGGATGGCAGTGGATTGATGGAAAATGCTATTATTTTGATAACTTGAGTGCAGAAAACTATGGTCAGATGCACACCGAAGGTCGGACGCCGGACGGCTACAGCGTCAATGCGGATGGACAGTGGGTCAATGAAAATGGAGAGGTCCAGACCCGTGCGGATAGAGGTTACGCGAGCAGTCCGGCAGCAGCCGGCAACGGAAGCAGCGTATCAGGAGGCGGTTCAGGGAATTCCGGCAGTTCCGGCGGCAGCCATTCGGGGGGCTCTGGAAGCAACAGTAATTCTGGAAATAACAGTAATTCCGGAAATAACGGTAATTCCGGGAATGACGGAAACCAGAATGGCGGAAATGCCGGAGATAACGGAAACACTGAAAATCCAGACAAGCCGCAGATGGTTTCGCTGGTAGATGAGACGAAGACAAAGCTTACCGAAGTAAATTCCCTGGGCTGGTGGCTTCCGATCGCATTTGATGAGGGATACAATGCAGGCAATACGGTCGTTAAGGTCGATGGAAAAGATGTAACCAATCTTTTAACTCCGATCACAGATGACGGACGTATGGCAAAACTGGCGCTTCTTGGCACACCGGGCAAAGTAACCGTCAGCAGCAAAGAAGATGCAGCAAAGGAAGAGACGGTGGTTCTGAGCAATGAGAGCCAGGAAGATGCTGTATATGAGGAAAACGACGGCTATCTGCCTGAGAAGATTCTGACGCATGAGCCGGTTGCTTACTGGGACTATTATCTGACCAATTACGATGAAAACGGAAATGCCCGCATTTCTCCGAAAAAGACTACGTATAACTTGAATGAAGAGAAACAGACTCATCCGAGCTATTCGCCGGATGCGGTTCTTCCAAAAAATGGAAAAGCAGCCGTTACCATTCTGTTTAACTATAATACAGATGAGGAAAAAGAGTGGTTTGACGGCATCCGCAAACTGGAACTGGTTGAATACAATGAGCAGAAGAACACAATTAATTCGAGTCTCGTATTTGACAGTGAAAAGAATGTGGCGCACGGACAGGGACGCGTTGGACAGCTGACTATCCAGACAGGACAGAGCAATTTCTACAATAATGGACGTTATTATGTGCGGGTTGTATCGTCGGCAGGCGGTTCCGCGCTCGTCCCGATTCATGTCGTCAATGAGACAGTACCGACGCTGGAGCTTAAGGAAACACCGCAGTCCGGCAAGAATCTCCATTTTGCAGTCAGCGATCTGGTATATGCAATTGAGACACCGATCGAGCGTGTGACCCTGGAAGATCCGAACGGAACAGTAAGCGACCTTAAGATGATCGATGACTGGTATCTCTACAGCCAGGATTTATTTGTTCTGTACAATGATAATACAGACCATCTGCCATACAAGGGCAATTACAAGATCACTGTATATGCAAATGGTTTCCGGTCATTCTCCAAGAGCTTCAAGGTGACAACGGGCGCAGAGCCGGTAAAAGAGAAGGAACAGACCAATGGTCAGAAAATGGCGGCATATGGATTCGACGGTATCAGCACCGCATCGACTGGTTCCAGCGGAAGCGGAAGCTCCAGCGGCAGCAGCTCAGGAAGCTCTGCAATCTCTGCAAACCTGATTTTTGATTCAGATCTGCTTGTAAATGCACATCTCCTTGAACAGACCAAGATGGAAAATGATGCGTCCAAGGCAGTGATGGAATGGTGGTACAATGCGATTCCGGATGCAGTTTATGATACTGGAGATGATGATTTCTTCAGCTGGAAAGACTACGTAAATAAGAGCGAGAATCAGAAATACAAAGAGGACAGAATTCTTCCGTTTGCAGATTACCGTGAAAATGGAGCACTGGATCCGAACCATCCGGCAACGGCAAAAGAGGTTCTCGAAGATGGTCTGCTCGGCGATATCCAGTACAATGGAAACTTCTCCCGTCAGGATGCACCGGCGATTACAGTTGTACAGAACAAAGAGGGCGAGCCGGTAGTCCTGCGGACAGAGGATACAGAGTATATCGAGGCGGTTCAGAGTATCGTTGTCAACGGAAACTGGCAGGCACTCAGCAAGGACAAATATTCCATTGATAAAGAAGCTGGCACCATTACCATAGAGGCGGATGTATTCAAGGCTGGTGAGGAGTACAAGCTGACTGTTGATGCAACGGGATATAAGAGCCAGAGTATTGCATTTACATACGATAAGGTGCTGGAAAACGATTTATCGCTGACCGTTGATTATGCGGATGATAAAGAGGCGTTTGCAGCTGAGAAAAAAGAAGATTCTAATAAGACTTACTATTTTGCAGATGCTGAATTTACCGTTAATGGCAGCAAGGGAGATTTCCTGAAGAACCTGAAATCTGTTACCCTGCTTTCTGACGAGGAAGATGCGGTTGAGAGAAATATCTACACGAAAGGCGTGTCCAGCAGCAACGATGTTTACTATGAAGTATCCGGGGATGGCAAGAAGCTGATTCTCCATCAGGTTCAGCCGGGAAGCTATAAGCTGACTCTTCGTTCGAATTATTACACGGAGGCGCTGAGATGTGAATTTGTGGTTGAGAAGGAAGAGGAAGAAATTAAGGAAGAGATGGCAGCTCCAGAAGTAGTGGAGTTCAGCAAACATAAAGCCAGCTGGTCATTTGATCCAGATTTTGGCCGTGCTTCTTTTAAGGCTTCAAAGGGAACGAGTGTAAAAGATTACTTGGCTAAGATTACGTCTGTGAAGGTTGGAACAACAGAGTATACGAAAGCTTCTTACAGCCTTAGTTCGTATAAGCCTACATGGAAGATGTCAGATGCAGATGATCCAGATAACAATGTACAGAATTTTGATTGCATCGATTTCACCTTAGACGGTTTCAGCACCGAAGAAAGCACCGATGTAACGATTCAGGCAGAAGGATATGAAGAGCTTACCTTTACAGTTACAAAGGATATGAAGTTAGCGGGTGACGAAGAGAAACTGCTTCCAGCACCGGAACTGACAGGCAGCACTACGGTTGATGAGGGAGATCCGCTGGTTCTGACTGGTGATGAAGAGTATCTGAAAGCAATTAAGTCTGTAAAAGTAACTGGCAATAATGAGGAGGATGTTGCGCTTGGATTTGCAGTAAATGGTACAACATTGACAATTCAGACAAGCGCACTGGATAGTGGTCTGAATGAGGTTGTGATCGAAGCAAAAGGTTACAAGAATCAGTCGATCACGGTTACAGTTGAGAGCCAGAAAGCAGATACAGAAATTGAGGTTTCCAGTGTTGTAAAAGAGCGTAGTTGGACAGGAGATTATTATTTACTGATTCGCTTCAATGGAGTTGAGGGAGAAAAGTTAAAAACTTTCTTAAAGGAGATTGATTTGGTTGAGGTGAATAGAAAAGAGTATAGCAAGGCATCCGTTTCCTCGCTCCTTAGAAGTGGTGAGTTTGCACCGCATGCAACGGATACATCTTATAGCAATGATAATTATGATTGTTTAAAGGTTTCAGCGTCCGGATTGAGTGAAGAAGAGAATAATGAAATTCTTATCTACACTAAGAATAACGGAACGATTGAGTGCAAACTTGATAAAAACTGGAAATTAATCAAGGAATCCAAAACGCTTCTTGCCGACGAAGTCCTCCCAAGCGAGATCGTCACCACCCCAACCGAGGGAGTAACCACACCGGAGCAAACACCGGAAGAGCCGAAGACGAATGACGAAAACAAGGCAGATGTACCGGATGGCGATAAGAAGAACGAGACAGACGATGCGAACAAGGCACCGGAAGTAGACGAGGACAAGAAGGAGGATTCGGACGAGTCCAAGGATACTTCGGATGAGAAGAAAGACGAAACTTCAGATAAAGGCGATGCTGACAAGGATGATTCGAAAGATGAATCCGGCGAAACTGGTGACGATTCCAAGAAGAATGAAACGGACGAATCTAAGGACAATGATTCCAAGAAGGATGAGACCGGTGACGTAAAAGATGATACTTCTGATAAGGAAGAATCCGACGGAGGTAAAGGCGATGCTTCTGAGAAAGAAGAGTCTGTTTCTGAAGAAGAGTAGTTGTATTTAAAGGAGTAAAAATTGAAACAGAAGTGGTGGATTTTATTAACCCTGCTGCTGTGTGGCTGCGGTGCTTCATCGCAGCCGGATCAAACGGGGGCGGTCCAGAATGACCGTCCTCGTTTATCTGCGTCTATGGAAGAGACGGCAGAAAATGTGGCAGCAGTAGAAAAAAACGAAAATTTAGAGAAAAATCCCTCAAATTCGAACCAGAATCCGGGAGAAGGGCAGAATTGGACAGTGTTTGCGATGGATACTGTGATGCAGTTTGACGCCTACGGCGGAAGTGCAAATTTGCAGGAAAAAGTGAAACGGCGGGTGGAAGAGCTGGAAGGGGAGCTTTCGACAACGCAGGAAAACAGCGATATTTTTCATCTGAACCAGGAGAAAACAGCGGAACTTTCAGCGGATACGCGTTATCTGATGCAGGAGGCGCTGGCGCTGGGAGCGGAAACAGATGGTGCACTTGATATATCAATTTACCCGATTGTGCGGAGTTGGGGATTTACAACGGGAAATTACCGGGTCCCCAGTGAGAACGAGCGGGAAAGCCTGCTTAAATCGGTCGATTATCGTCTGGTTGGTTTAGGAGCAGATACGGCGTCGATCGAGCCGGGAATGATGGTGGATCTAGGCGGCGTCGGAAAGGGATTTACCGGGGATGAGGTGGTAAAGGCTATGAAGGAGGACGGCGTGACAAGCGCGTTGTTCAGTCTTGGAGGTAATATCCAGACGATCGGAACGAAACCGGATGGCGAGAAATGGTATGTCGGTATCAAGGATCCGGAGAGCGACGGTTATCTGGGCGGAGTCGGGGTGCAGGATGAGGCGGTCATTACCTCCGGCGGCTATGAACGCTATTTTACGGACAATGACGGAACGATTTACTGGCATATCATGGATCCGTCCACCGGGACGCCGGCGCATAGCGGGCTGATTTCTGTGACAATCATCGGACCGTGCGGGCTGCGCTGCGATGGGCTTTCGACCGCCCTGTTTGTCATGGGACGGGAAAAGGCAGCGGCACATTGGGCGGCGCATCAGGACTATGAGGCAGTCCTAGTTGACGAGGGCGGCACGATCTGGCTGACGCCGGGCTTAAAAGACCGGTTTATTCCGGTGGATCAGGGGGAGACGCGGGAGATTCGGATATTGTGATTCTGGAACAGATCTAGTATAATGAGCAGAGAAAAGTGCATGCGAGTCAGATTTACAATTTATAACGAAGAGGTCGAAAATACCGTGAATGATAGATTGAAAAAGAAGCTTCTTTGCTTTGAGCGCGCTCTCTCCACATTGGAAGGATACGAGGGCTGGATGATAGGCACAACTACACTTCATCTGGACTGGCAGCCCAAACAGGGGGAGAATGAGTTTTGCCATACCAAATTAACTCCAGAAATCATCAAAAAAGGCCGCTCGGCAATCCGGGTCCGCATAGCGGCAGCGGAGGAGGAAAAGGAACGGGAAAATGAGGAGATGGAAGTGCTGCTGGTAAAACCGCGCCAGAGCGTCCTTGTCCCGGAAAAAGAGAAAATGCCGCTCATGAAAGCAATTACGGAACTGGGCAGTGAGGATGATGATACGCTGGTATTTAGCCGCAGCCAGATGGAAGAATATCTCCGGGAGGCGGCAGATACCAATCCGATCCATCAGGGAGAAGCGGCAGTTCTGCCGGGGTTTCTTGTTATGAATGCCTGTCTGCTTCGTCTGTGGAAGAAGGGCTGGATGAAGGGACAGACCGCTCTGGAAGTACGTTTTCTTGCCCCACTTCGTCCTGATGAGGAGGTATATCTGTCGGATTCGGGGCAGGAGGGAAGAAACGCGGTGTATCTGAGAGCGAAGCAAGAGGGAAAGGAAATTCTTTCGATTACAGAAAAATAGGGATGCCGATGATAAAGTGGGTGCAGAGGAGCTATGGATGTATATGTAAACCATTTATAAAAACAAGGTTGACAATTCACTGAAATTCCGATATACTCTTTTCTAGCAAAGATTCTCTGTGTGTGATTCATAGGAAAATGCATTACACGGCTTAGAATTTTATCACTGAGGAGGTATATATAATGAGTTCAGAGACAAGTGCAGTGAACGTACACGGCGCATGGAGCGCGAAGCGGCTTACACTTTTGGCGATGATGCTGGCTCTTATCAGTGTGTCTTCGTATATTGCGATTCCGCTTCCGTTTTCGGATGCAAAGATCACAGCGCAGACGATGATTGTCAACCTGATCGGTCTGCTGATTGCACCACAGGATACCATTTTAGTTATGGCGAGCTGGCTGCTGTTAGGCTTATGCGGCGTGCCGGTATTCAGCGGCGGAAGCGCAGGACCGGGAAAACTGCTTGGACCGAGCGGCGGTTACTATATCGGATTTCTGGTTGTAGCGTTCCTGATTTCCCTGTTTTGCCGGAAATGGAAAAATGTTGCATTCCAGACAGCGTTCCTGATTGTAGTTGGTATTCCGGTGATTTACGCATTCGGTGCAGGCTGGATGAAACACGTGACCGGACAGCCGTGGGGTGCAGTTATCGTGCAGTCGATAATTCCGTTTATTCCGCTGGACATCGTTAAGTGTGTGGCAGCGGTAGCACTTGGAAAGGCGCTGAAGCGGACGGGCTTATTTGGAAATTAGATAGAAAATAAAGATGGGATGTGGTAGTGAACAGAATCAGCCTTTTAGTGCAGAAATGCAGCCAGGAGGCATGAGGAGTCCGTTGCCGCATCCCTTTAATTTTAATTAGGAATAGAAGAAAAACAGGAGAAAAGTATGAATCACGTATATATTCTGGGCGGTTTGCGCAGTTACATCGGGGTGAAAGATGGAATGTACCGTCATATCCCGGCGGAAAAGCTGGGGGCGGAGGTGCTGCGGGAGGTGGTTTCGCGATTTGAGCTTCCAACCGATGCGATCGACTATATAATAGGAGGAAATGCGGTCGGGGGAGGCGGCAATATCACGCGTCTGGCGGCACTTTCGGCAGGGTTTCCAGAGCGGATTCCGGCAGTTACTTTGGATCTGCAGTGCGGGTCGGCGCTGGAGGCGATCAGCGCGGCAGCAGCCAAGATTGAGAGCGGGATGGCGGATCTGGTCATTGCCGGGGGAATGGAGAGTTCTTCGGTACAGCCGTACCGCATGATGTCCCCGAACCATCCGGAATATGACGGTGGAAAGGTGTATACGGTTGCACAGTTTGTGCCGGGAAAGCGCGGCGAGCAGGTTATGTTAGAGGGCGCGGAGGAGACTGCGATCCGGGAAAATGTCTCTAAGGAAGAGATGGACACCTGGGTGCTCCGGAGCCATAAGAGGGCGGCGCAGGCGCGCAAAGAGGGAATATTGGAGGATATAACGGTTTCCATCGACGGCAGCAGCCGGGATGAGGGAATCCGTCCGACAATGAGCCAGCGTCTGATCGACCGCCTGCCGTATCTGCTTCCAAATGGCACGAAAATCACGGCGGCAAATGCGTGCCTGATGCACGATGGCGCGGCATTTGTGGTACTTTGTTCGGAAAGGTTTTTGCGGGAACAGGGACGGAAAGCAGAATGCCGTTTCCGGTTTGGTACAGCGATCGGGGATGATCCGATGATGAGCCCAAAATCAGCCGTCAGCGCTGCTAAGGCGATACTTGCAAAAACGGGGCATTCTTATCAGGAGATCGATGCTTTTGAGGTCAATGAAGCGTTTGCCGTTATTGATGTTCTATTTGAACGTGCATTTCCGGGGATTGAAGACCGTTATAATATCTGGGGCGGGGCACTTGCCTTTGGGCATCCATATGGTGTCTCCGGCGCAATGATTCTGCTGCATCTGATGAAAGCACTGGAATATAAAAATGGGCATTTGGGAATGTGCTGCGTGGCAGCCGCCGGAGGGATCGGAAGCAGTATTCTGGTGGAGAAAGTAATGAAGTAGATGAAGACAGTGTTTGAATGATATAAAAAGTAAATGTGGTAAATTTAAAAGCTCAGATTGGTAAAAAGTTCTATATAAAAATAAGTAAAAGACAGGAATTAATCATGAAAGAAATACAGACACAATGTATAAATACATATCTGGATGCGCTCCGGGCATACCCGCCAGAGTGGGAAGCCCTGATCACGGAGAAAGAGCGCTATACGTTCGGGGAGCTCATCGAGGCGGCAGAACGTGTAAGGAAACATCCGAAAGAGATAGAAGAAAAACAGGGAAAACGTCACATCCACTGGATCCAGGAACCGACGATCGCGCATCAGCTTATTCAGTTTCTGGCATATGGAGACGGAAATACGGTTCCGGTGATTGCACCGTCCGATGTAAAAATTTCCGATGAATTGCGTGACGTGACACCTCCGGAAGGGGCATATATGGGTGTGATGACGTCGGGAACCTCCGGTCGTCAGAAAGTATTGTTCCGCTCCTTTGAAAGCTGGCACGATTTTTTTAAGCTTCAGAATAAGATTTTCAAAATGGGAGAGGGAAGCATTACGTTTATGCAGGGGAGCCTGGCGTTTACGGGCAACCTGAACCTTTATATGGCGCAGCTTGCGTCCGGCGGAAGCGTCGTTGCGGCGGATTCCTTTGATCCGCGCCTCTGGAAGCGGATGATCGAGGCAGAACAGGCGACCAGCGTCTATCTGATTCCGGTCAAGCTGCGGGCGCTGCGGCGTATCTATGAGCGGGAACAGGCGGTCAATTACCGGATTATTTCTTTTGTCAGCGGCTCCCAGAGTATGGGCGGTGCGGAGGCAGTGCAGTTTAAAAAGGCATTTCCCGAAGCGGAGATTACATTGTATTATGGCGCCAGCGAGCTGAACTATATTACCTATATCCGTGGAAGTGAGATGAAAGAAGATACGACGCTGGTTGGCCGTGCATTTCCAGAGGTGGATGTCTGGATTGAAAACGACCATTTTCATGTAAAAACGCGGTATGGAATCCTTGGAATTGGAAATGACGCGGTGATTGGGGATTGCGGTCACACAGATGCAGAGGGACTCTTCTATTTTGATGGGCGGGATGATGATATCTGCAACATAAATGGGAGAAAAGTGTCATCCCTCCGGGTCGAAGAAGCGGTGCGGACATTTCCGGGAGTGGCAGAGACGGCAGTGAAGGCAGTCCATGAGCATGGGCGCGATTATCTGAAAGTGTGGATTGTGTGGGAGAAAGAAGCTGAAAGGGAAGAAATTGCCGGAAGTGACAGCGAAAAAAGTGGTTGTACCAATATGGCAATTCGGGAATTTTTGGCAGAAAGACTGGCAGATTATGAGATTCCACGCGAATTTGTCTTTCTAAAGGAGTTTCCAAAGACTGAAAGCGGAAAGATTCGCAAAAAAGAACTGTGAAAAATGCTTTTTCTTGTCAAAAAAGAAAATTGCTTATTGTGCAAAATGACAAAAGAAAGACATAGGGGCAGCTTATGGAGATGCACTGATGGCAGCGATTGGAGTCGGATTCTACCAAGGTTTTTCAGATTTGCGCCAAGTAATCCAAAAGAAATGTATTTATAAGCCGGATTTAGAGAGGCATGAGTTATACAAGCCGTTTAGAAAGCTATTTGATGAATTATATAGGTGTAATCAGGAAATATTACATAGTTTATCTAAGCATAACAAGTAAATAAAAGATAAGGAAAGGCTTTTTGACTGTAATCATTGATATTACAATTGAAAAGCTTTTTCATTTATAGGTTCCCGATAATGTGTAAAAATGAAATTCAATCAACCGGGCAGAATATATGTTCGAAATTCCGCACTTTCCTTGCAATGAAAACTGTGCTATGGTATACTGAAAAGAAGATTTGGAGGCATTTTGAAGCGTTCTTTTTTTTGTTTGAACCAGATCTTGAACCAGTGAGAAAAGAAAGGAATTTACCGTGATTTCGTATGTAAAAGGCATCCTGGCGGAGAAAGCAAAGGACCGTATCGTGGTCGAGTCCGGCATGATGGGGATCGGGATTTTTGTCCCGATGTCGGTGCTGGAAGTTTTACCGCCGCTCGGGGAAGAGGTAAAGATATATACGCACCTGCAGGTGCGGGAGGATGATATGAGCCTGTACGGCTTTTTAAGCCGTTCGGATCTGGAGATGTTCCGCCAGCTTCTGGGGGTCAACGGCATTGGTCCGAAGGGGGCACTTGGCATCTTGTCGGCGCTGCGTCCGGAGGATCTGCGTCTTGCGGTTATGACTGGGGATGCGAAGGCGATCTCCCGTGCACCGGGCGTTGGGGCAAAGACGGCACAGCGGATCATTCTCGATTTGAAGGATAAAGTACAGGCAGAGGATCTGCTGACACCGCTGTTAGATGGCAGTGCGGCGGTTTCGCCGGCTGCGGGGAACGGGCTTTCAGGCAATGCGGTGAAGGAAGCCGTGGAGGCGCTGGTGGCGCTGGGATATACGAATGCCGAGGCGGTGAAGGCGGTCAAGAGCGCCAATGTGACGGAAGAGATGGATTCCGAGGCGGTATTGAAGGCATCGCTGAAATATCTGGCGTTTTTGTAAAACAACCTATGTGTCGGACATTCGAAATTGCAGGATCATAAAAAATAGTGGTGCTTGTGCGTCAGATGAAAATTTGGAATGTGTGGCAGATATGAGAAAATGGAACTGTCATGGCTTAATTGAATGAGAGAGAAAAACAGGAAAGACAGGAAACAAGTATGAGCAGAAGGACGATTACAACCGAGGTGACGGAGGAGGATAAGCGGATTGAGGGAAGTCTCCGCCCGCAGACCTTAGACGAATATATCGGTCAGGAGCGGATCAAATCGACGTTAAAGGTATTTATCCATGCGGCGAAATCCCGCGGCGAGGCGCTTGACCATGTTCTTTTCTATGGACCGCCGGGATTGGGAAAGACGACACTCAGCGGCATTATCGCCAATGAGATGGGAACCCGTATGAAGGTTACTTCCGGTCCGGCAATCGAGAAACCAGGGGAGATTGCGGCGATTCTCAACGGGCTCCAGGAGGGAGACGTCCTCTTTGTGGATGAGATTCACCGCTTAAACCGCCAGGTGGAAGAGGTGCTTTATCCGGCGATGGAGGACTATGCGATCGATATCATGTTGGGAAAAGATTCGACGGCGCGCTCGATTCGTCTGGATCTGCCGAAATTTACGCTGGTAGGCGCGACGACACGCGCGGGGCTTCTGACGGCGCCGCTGCGCGATCGCTTCGGCATCGTGCAGAAGATGGATTTTTATACGCCTGAAGAGCTGCAGACGATTGTCCTGCGGACGGCGGGAGTTCTGAATGTGGAGATTGATAAGACGGGCGCCTATGAGATTGCGAGACGTTCGAGAGGAACGCCGCGTCTGGCAAACCGCCTGTTAAAACGTGTGAGGGACTTTGCACAGGTCAAGTACAACGGCGTGATTACGAAAGAAGTCGCGGATTTTGCACTGGATATCCTTGATGTGGACAAGCTGGGACTTGACAACAACGACCGTGCGATCTTACATATGATTATCGACAAGTTTTCCGGCGGTCCGGTCGGGCTGGAGACGCTGGCGGCAGCGCTGGGCGAGGATGCTGGGACACTGGAAGATGTGTATGAACCGTATCTTCTGATGAACGGTCTGCTCAACCGGACTCCGCGTGGGCGGATGGCGACCGAAGCAGCGTATCGGCATCTCGGGTATGCCTGGAATCAAGCAAAAAACGGTATTTCTGAGATTTGATATTTGATTGATTTGAAGGTGGTATTTCTGTGTGGGTGACGTGACAACGTCGAACCATATTTATTAATAGATAGAAAGAAGAGAATGCGATGGCAAAACAGTATATAGATGTATTAATTGATGGAAAAGTGTATAGCCTGGGCGGCAGTGAGACGGAAGGATATGTACAGCAGATTGCCACGTATCTGAATGGGAAGATTTTCCAGCTCAAGGCGCAGCCGGGATTTTTGAAAATGCCGGAAGACTACCAGAGTATTATGACTTATCTGAATCTGGCGGATGATTATTTTAAAGAAAAAGAGAGTGCGAAGGCACTTGCATCCGACAAAGAGAGCATGGAAAAAGAGACATATCGTCTGAAACATGAGATGGTCAGCACCCAGATGAAACTCGAGAGTCTCCGCAATGAGCGCACCGTCAGCGAGGAAGAACTGGAGACAGCAAAGAAGGCGGCAAAAGAGGCAGCTGAGCAGGCGGAAGCTGCTAAAAATGAGGTACAGGCGCAGATTGAGCGTGTGAAAAAAGAAGCGCAGGGGCAGATCGAGGCTGTGAAGAAAACAGCACAGGAACAGGTTGAGTCTGCAAGAAAAGAAGCGCGGGGACAGATCGAGGCTGTGAAGAAAACAGCACAGGAACAGGTTGAGTCTGCAAGAAAAGAAGCGCAGGAGCAGATTGAACGTGCGAAGAGAGAGGTACAGGATCGCGTGGAATCCGCGGAAAAAGCAGCCCAGGATCGCGCTGCCAGGGCGGAGCAGACAGCCCGGGAGCAGGCAGAAGCTGCAAAGAAAGAGGCATTGGAACAGATTGCGGATGCAAAGAAGGAAGCAAACGATTTCCGTGGAGAAGCAGAGGTTTGGAAACAGGAGGCAGAAGATCAGCGTCTGGCGGTCGAGTCATCCCAGAGTGAAATCGCTTCTTTGCAGGACAAGCTGGAGATTTTCAAACAACAGCTTGAAGAAGCAAGACAGGCGGCGACAGCTGTGCAGACGGAAAAATCGCAGCTGGAAGCACGTCTGATGCAGACGGAACAGGAAAAACAAAGTGTAAAAGAGCAGCTGAGCCAGCTGGAGCAGGAAAAACAGACGATAAAGAAAGATCTGGAAGAGAGCCTCCAGGAGGCAGGGGCAGCACGTGAGGAACTGGCAGCTGTCCGTCAGGCACAGGTGGAGGCATATATGAAGCGGAAGCCATTTCCCAAGAGACAGGGAACGGTGGAACTGAAAGATGCAATTCTGCGGTTATAATGGGTGAAATGATATGAAAAAAAAGGTGGAAATTCTGGCACCGGCGGGTTCCTTCGATAGCATGAAAGCGGCGGTTGCTGCGGGGGCGGACGCAGTCTATATGGGCGGCAGCCGTTTCGGAGCCAGGGCATATGCGGAAAATCCGGATGAAACGGGGATGCTGGAAGCGCTCAACTACGTGCATATGCATGGGCGCCAGCTTTATATGACGGTCAATACGCTGGTAAAGGAAGACGAGATGGATGACTTATACGACTATCTGCTTCCGTATTACCAGGCGGGACTGGATGCCGTGATCGTGCAGGACATGGGCGTATTTTCTTATATCCGGGAGCATTTTCCGGATTTGCCGGTTCATGCGAGCACACAGATGACGATTACCGGACCGGAGGGCGCGGCGCTTATGACTAGAATGGGCGCGGTCCGCATCGTCACAGCGCGTGAACTTTCATTGGAAGAGATACGCCGCATTTATCAGGAGACGGGCGTGGAGATAGAGAGCTTTGTTCACGGGGCTCTCTGTTACTGTTATTCGGGACAATGCCTGTTCAGCAGCCTGATCGGCGGCAGAAGCGGCAACCGGGGACGATGCGCTCAGACCTGCCGGCTTCCGTTTGATGTCCTTCGGCGGCTGGATGAGAACAACCCGAATGAAAACAAAAAACAAAAGAAAGAAAATGGCGTGTTAAATCCGGGCGATTCCAAGTATGTGCTCAGTCTCAAGGATCTTTGTACGCTGGATATTTTGCCGGATATTCTGGAAGCAGGCGTTTATTCCTTGAAAATCGAAGGACGCATGAAGAGTCCGCGCTATACGGCAGGCGTGGTGCGCCTGTACCGGAAATATGTAGATTTATATTTAAAGAATGGCAGAAAAGGTTACCGGGTTGACCCGAAAGACCGGAAGGAGCTGCTGGATCTGTTTGACCGCGGCGGTCAGACGTTAGGCTATTATACCGAGCACAATGGACGCGATATGGTGGTCTGCCATGAGAAACCGGCATTCCGCCAGGAAAACCGGGAACTTTACCAGTATCTGGACAAAACGTATGTGGAAGCAGAGGTGAAAGAACCGGTTCAGGGGTTTGCGCGTGTCTGTGAAGGCGAACCGCTGCAGCTGACGCTTCAATACGAAGATCCGCTGACGGGAGAAAGCCGGATGGCAGGCGGAATCGGAGCAGTTGTCCAGACGGCAGTGAAACAGCCGATGAGCAAGGAACGGATTGAGAAACAGCTCGGAAAAACGGGAAATACGCCGTATTATTTTGAAAATCTGGAAGTGGAGACAGGCGGCAGCCCCTTTGTGCCGGTGCAGGAGTTAAATGAACTCCGCCGCTCTGCGTTTGAGCAGCTGACCGAGGAGATACTGCGTCCATACCGCCGGGAGATACCGGAAAATAGGGCGTGCGGGACAGGAAAAGGATGGCAAAATCCGGAAGAAAAGAATCTGGAAGAAAATAACCAGACAGGTTCGGAATCAGAAAAAACCAGCCCGGCTCAGGACGTTGAACTCACAGCAGATTTACCTGTACAGAGCCAGAAAACGCTGTTTGAGAATAAAAAAGGGAATAAAACAGCTCTGTACCACATCCACGTTTCGGTCGAACACCCGGCACAGTTAAAAGTGGCGTTATCCGTACCGGAAGTCGGCGCCATCTATCTGGATAGTGCTGAATTTGGCGTCGAACAGTGGAACGAATGGGTATCGCGCTGCCATGAGGCAGACAAGCAGTGTCTTTTGGTAATGCCGCATATTTTCCGCGATCGGGCAAAGGAATATTTTGAAACACATCGTTCCAGGCTGGAATCGGCGGGATTTGACGGTCTTGTCATCCGGGCATGGGAAGAGCTGGAACTGGTGCGCGAGTGGAAGATTTCCATCCCGCTTGTGATGGATTATGGTATTTATACGATGAATCACCGGGCGGAGGATTTTGTGCGGGAGATGGCGCCGGAGTTTTCGATGCGTTTTACCCTTCCGGTCGAGCTCAACAGCCGGGAGTTGGAGGCGCGCGACAGCCGGGAACGGGAACTTCTCGTATATGGTTCGATCCCGGTCATGGTAACCGCCCAGTGCATCCGGAAAACAGTGGAAGGATGCAGTAAATGTCCGGAATATCTGTATCTGCGGGATCGCAAAAAGAAGGTATTTCCGGTAAGGAACCAGTGCCGTTTCTGCTGCAATACGATCTACAATTCCAGCCCCCTGTCGCTTTTGAAGGATAAAAAGCAGATAGACCGCCTGCAGCCGGAGGTGTTGCGTCTGGCATTTACGTCGGAGAGTGCGGCACAGACCGGGGAAGTGCTGGATGCCTACGTGAAGACCTTCCTCCATCAGGAACCGGTGGAGCTGGAGGGCGAATTTACAAGAGGTCATTTTAAGAGGGGCGTAGAGTAGCGTGTGTACCGGGAATCTTCCGGGTACACATGAAAAGGAGGATCACCATGATAAATCTTGTGACAACGATGTCCAGGTATCTGATGATATTGCTGATACTGATTTATACATATTACAATTTCCGCTTTTTTTCACTGCCGGATGACGAGTCGAAACTCCGGCTCTGTCGTCTGCAGAATGTACCGCTGTTTTTGATATTTCTTCTGTCGGGTACGATCATTTATCTACAAACCGAGGATGAGGCAGTTGTGCTGTTTTTCGGCGCGCAGCTTGTCTTTTTTGTCCTGTACCAGCTCTTATACCGGCTGTTTTACCGGAATGCGTCGAGACTGTTGCTGAACAACACGTGTATGCTTCTGTGCACCAGTTTTATCATGCTGACGCGCATCTCGATGGACAAGGCGGTCCGCCAGTTTATCATCATGGCAGTTGCGGCGGTTATCACAATGATTATACCATATGTGATAGATAGAACCTGGCAGCTCGCTAAGATACCGTGGGTGTACGGTCTGATAGGTCTGGCGCTGCTGCTGGTTGTCTGTGTGATCGGCAATACCAGCTTCGGCGCGCAGCTTTCGATCAGTATCGGTGGATTCTCGTTCCAGCCGTCCGAGTTTGTCAAGATTAGCTTTGTATTCTTCGTGGCGACGATGTTTTACCGCTCAACGGAGTTTAAAAATGTGGCGATCACGACCGGCGTGGCGGCGGCGCACGTGTTGATTCTGGTGTTATCCAAGGATCTGGGAAGTGCGCTGATTTTTTTCCTCGCCTATGTCCTGATGCTGTTTATTGCAACCTCCAACTGGCTGTATCTGGCAGGCGGTCTTGGAAGCGGCTGTGCGGCTGCGATGCTGGCGTATAAGCTGTTTTCGCATGTGCGTGTCCGCGTGGAAGCATGGCAGGATCCGTGGAGTGACATCGCAGGAAAAGGGTATCAGGTTACGCAGGCGCTCTTTGCGATCGGCACAGGCGGCTGGTTTGGCATGGGACTTTACCAGGGGATGCCGAAGAAGATCCCGGTTGTCGAGAAGGACTTCATTTTCGCGGCGATCTCGGAGGAGCTGGGCGGCATCTATGCGCTCTGTATTCTCCTGATCTGTCTGGGCTGCTTCATGCAGTTCATGCTGATTGCGACCCGGATGCAGGCATTATTTTACAAGTTGATCGCGTTTGGTCTGGGAATTGAGTATGTGGTGCAGGTGTTCCTGACGATCGGCGGCGTGACCAAGTTTATTCCGTCCACCGGCGTGACGCTGCCGCTTGTCAGTTATGGAGGCAGTTCGATTCTCAGCACATTTATCCTGTTTGGCGTGATACAGGGACTATATGTCCTGAAACGGAATGAGGAAGAAGAGGAGGAGCAGCAGCTTGATGAGGCAGAAGGATGAAATGGAAAGAACTGAAAATGCGAGAGCGCGTTCAAACCGTCATATTCTGTGGCTGACCTATGGGATTGCGGCGCTCTTTATCGCGATGGCCGTTTATTTTGGCTGGTTTATCCAGTTTAAGAGTGAAAATGTGATCGGCAGCTCTTATAATGCGAGACTCGATCTCCTCTCAGACCGGGTGACCCGCGGTTCGATTATGAGCAATGATAAAACGGTGCTGGCGCAGACGAACGTTGCAAGTGACGGAAGCGAGAAACGCTATTATCCGTATGATTATCTGTTTGTCCATTCGGTCGGATATTCCGGCAAAAATGGAAAAACAGGTCTGGAGTCGCTGGCGAATTTCTACCTGCTTTCCTCCCATGTGAATCTGATTGAGAAAACGATCAATGAATTTCAGGGGCAGAAAAATCTGGGCGACAATGTGATTACGACGCTCGATGTGGATCTGCAGCAGACGGCATCCGACGCGATCGGAAAACACCGGGGCGCAGTGATCGTCATGGAACCGGATACGGGAAAGATTTTGACGATGGTTTCCCAGCCGAATTTCAATGCGAATCTCGTCGATGAGCGCTGGGCAGAGTTGACATCGCCGGACAACACGAAGGCGCAGTTAGTCAACCGCGCGACGCAGGGCTTATATCCGCCGGGATCGACGTTCAAGATGCTGACGGTGCTGGAATATATGAAAGAGAACCCGAATACCTGGCAGGACTATGTGTATAATTGTAATGGCTCTTACCAGAATGGCGATTATACGATTAAATGTTACCACGGGACGGCACATGGGGCGCAGAACCTGATTCAGGCATTTGCCAATTCCTGCAACGGTGCGTTTGCGGAGATTGGAATGCAGATTAATTCAGAAAAATTCCGGGCGCTGGCAAATCAGATGCTCTTTAATTCGGAGCTTCCGTACACACTTCCGTACAACCAGAGCACGTTTTCGCTCGACGGCAGTTCGGATGACTGGGAAAAGCTTCAGACCGCGATCGGACAGGGAAAAACCCAGATTACGCCGCTGCATAACCTGATGATCGTATCGGCGATCGCCAACGGCGGCACGCTGATGAAGCCATATATGATCGATCATGTTGAAAATGTGGGTGGTCAGACGGTCAAGAAGTTCCTTCCGTCCGCCTATGGAACCCTGATGTCTGCGAATGACGCACAGTTTCTGACACATCTCATGAGCCAGGTGGTCGAGATTGGTACAGGTTCCGCGATGCGGGGGGCATCCTATACGGTGGCCGGAAAAACCGGTTCCGCCGAGTTTGAGACAGGTAAGGAGACACATTCCTGGTTTGTCGGTTTCGCTCCGGCGGACAAGCCGAAGGTGGCGATCTGCGTGCTGGCAGAAGAGTCCGGTTCCGGCGGTGCGGTCGCTGCGCCGATCGCAAGACAGGTGCTGGATCGGTATTTTGCGAAATATGGGCAGTAGGACAAAAGAAAAGGGCAGGAAAGCGATTTGAAGCTTTTCCTGCCCTTTTTGTCTCAAATATGCATAGTCACATTTTATTTACACAGCCGTTCCAGATCCCCATAGAATCCCGGATAGGAGATGTTCACGCAGTCTGCATCCAGAATTTCGGTCTCGCCGGAAGCGCCGAGTGCGGCAACGGCGAAGGTCATGGCGATGCGGTGATCCTTCTTGCTGTCGATCACAGCACCGTGCAGCGGCTTGCCTCCGTGGATGATCATGCCATCTTCGGTCTCGGTCACATCCGCGCCCATAGCGGTTAAATTCTCTACCATGACAGCAATGCGGTTTGACTCTTTTACCTTCAGTTCCGCGGCATCGCGTATGACGGTGGTTCCCTCGGCATAGCACGCCATCGCAGCGATCACCGGAAGCTCGTCGATGAGAGTCGGGATGATCGCACCCTCGATCGCGGTTCCAGTCAGCTTACCGGAGCGGACGAGCAGGTCGGCGGTCGGTTCGCCGGAGGCGGTGTTTACATTGAGAAGTTCGACGTCCGCGTTCATCGCCTTGCAGACGCGCAGGATGCCGTCGCGGGTCGGGTTGATACCGACATTTTTAATTAAGATTTCTGAATCCGGTACGATGAGTCCGGCTGCGATAAAGAAGGCAGCGGAGGAGATATCGCCCGGAACCAGGATTTTCTGTCCATAGAGCTGTTTTGCCGGCTGTAAAATCGCGGTGGTTCCATCTGTGTGGATGTCTGCGCCGAATGCGGACAGCATCCGTTCACTGTGATCGCGGGAAATGTAAGGTTCGGTCACGCGGGTTTCTCCGTCGGCATACAGACCTGCCAGCAGAATCGAGGATTTGACCTGGGCGGAGGCAACCGGAGAATTATAATGGATGCTGTGCAGTGGTGAGCCGGTGATATGGAGCGGCGCGCAACCATTTCCATTGACACTCTCGATCTTTGCGCCCATCTGAGAGAGAGGATCGATGATGCGCTTCATCGGACGTTTCTGGATGGAAGCGTCGCCGGTCAGTGTTGTGTCAAATTTCTGGGCCGAGAGAATGCCGGAGATCAGGCGCGTTGTGGTGCCGCTGTTGCCGCAGTCTAAAACGGAGTCTGGGGCAGTCAGCCCATGCAGTCCACGTCCGTGGACGAGAACGGTCTCGCCCTGATTTTCGATCGAGATTCCCATTTTGGAAAAACAGGAGATCGTGGAGAGACAGTCTGCGCCCTGCAGGAAGCCGTGAATTTCGGTCAGTCCGTCCGCAAGAGCGCCGAACATGACGCTGCGGTGGGAGATGGACTTGTCTCCCGGAACGGTCAGTTCGCCCCGGAGAGAAGATGTATGGGTAAATTTCATTGAGTTCATAGTTGTACCTGCCTAAACATTAATGTTGAAAGTTAAGTTTGAAACATACATTGCAGTCTACGCGAACAGCGTGTAATTGTATTTCTTCAAACGCGCCCACGCCGCTTCCATCGAAGCCTTGTCGTAGAAGCTGATCCGCAGCGCGCCCTCGCCATGCTCACGGTTGTGGCTGATGCCGATATTTTTGATACTGATTCCTTTACCGGAGAGGATCGAGGAAATGATGGAGATAGCACCTGGCTCGTCCACCACGTCGGCGGAGAAGGCATATTCCGGCTGTATCGATCCTTTTGGAATTTCTGCAAACGAATTCCGGTAGTCGCGGGAGGACTCAAACAGCTGGTAGATGGCTCTAGACTGGTGGTCGGACAGTTCTTCCCGCAATGTCGTCAGGGAATCAATGTAGCGATCCAGCACCTCAGTGATATTGCCTGTGTTCGTCATGCAGATCTGTTCCCACATGACCGGAGAAGAGGAGGCAATACGGGTGATATCCTTGAAACCTCCGGCAGCCAGCCGTTTCATCATCTGATCCTCGCCGTCGCAGTCGTGTACCAGGTTGACCAGGCTGGAGGCGATGAGGTGCGGCAGATGGCTGATCGCCGCGACAATGAAATCATGACGATGGTAATCCAGCACCAGGGGCAGCGCACCGATCGCCTTTGCCACCTCCACCATACGGTCGGTGTAGGAAGCCGGGGTGTGCGGCGTCGGGGTAATGATATAGTACGCATTTTCCAGCAAATGGTCGGTTGAACTCTCGTAGCCGGTCTTTTCCGAGCCAGCCATCGGGTGTCCGCCGACGAAGCAGCTTTCCATGCCAAGCGCGGCAACGGTCTCATGAATGCTGGTCTTGGTGCTTCCGACGTCAGTCACAACCGCGCCTTCCTTTAAGAACGGCCGGATCTGGCGCAGATAGGATTCATTAAATTCAACCGGTGTGCACAGGAAAATGATGTCGCACTCGCTTAAATGCTCGTCCACGCCGTCCAGAATCAGGTCAACAATGCCGTCTGCATGTGCCTGTTCCAATTTTTCGCGGGTTCGCATATAAGCCATGATCTGAATATCCGGGGCGCTGCGTTTCAAACCTCTGGCGATAGAGCCGCCGATCAGACCGAGTCCGATGAAACCGGCGGTAAGATGATTAATCGGTGTATTCATAGCAATTACGCTCTCTTTCATAGGTAGTATAGTAAAAAATGAAACTAGAAATTATTGTAGAATAGAACAAGTCACTTGTCAACGATTTTACGCGTTGAAGTGAAAAAGAAATTTTTTTACATCTGTTTATTACTAAATTTGCGAAAATGCGATTGATTTCACCGCCTTTGAACAGGGAAATTGTCGCATTTTCAATGCTTTTCAAAATAAAACGAATAAATTTTGTATAAAGGTGTTGTTTTGCTTGAAATTTTCTCTATTTTCTTGTACAATATGAACAGAGGTTAAAATACAAGAAAAAAACATCAAAATAAATAGACGGGAGGACTTAACTATGAACGTGTATGGGACAAAACAAATCCGCAATGTAGTGTTACTGGGGCACGGCGGTGCCGGCAAGACAACGGTAGCAGAGGCGCTGGCACTGGTAACAGGTACTACCAAGAGAATGGGAAAAGTTCCGGAAGGAACCACCATCAGCGATTATGATAAAGAAGAAATCAAGAGACAGTTCTCTATCTCCACCACGCTGATTCCGTTGGAGTATCAAGGAGAAGATGGACCGATCAAGATTAACCTGTTAGATACCCCTGGCTATTTTGATTTTGTGGGAGAAGTAGAGGAAGCTATCAGTGTAGCAGATGCAGCAATCATCGTTGTAAACTGCAAGGCTGGCATCGAAGTCGGAACCGAGAAGGCATGGGAACTCTGTGAAGAGTACAACCTGCCGCGCCTGTTCTTCGTTACCAACATGGATGACGATCAGGCAAGCTTCCGTGAGCTGATCTTAAAACTGGAGAAACAGTTTGGCCGTAAGATCGCGCCGTTCCAGGTGCCGATCCGTGAAAATGAAAAATTTGTCGGCTTTGTCAATGCGGTAAAGATGGAAGGCCGCCGTTTCACCCATTTAAGCGAATATGAGAAATGCGAGATTCCGGAGTACACCAAGAAGAACCTCGGCATCATCCGTGATGCGCTGATCGAGGCAGTGGCAGAGACGAGTGAAGAATATATGGAGCGCTATTTCTCCGGTGAAGAATTCACACAGGAAGAGATCGCACAGGCGCTGCGTGAGCACGTAAGTGAGGGCAACATCGTTCCGGTTATGATGGGTTCCGGTGTCAATGCACAGGGCTTCGCATATTTGCTGCAGGCGATCGATAAATACTTCCCGTCACCGGACAAGTTCGAGTGTGTCGGTGTCGATGTATCGACCGCAGAGCGCTTTACCGCTAAATATAATGACGATGTATCCCTGTCGGCACGTGTTTTCAAGACTGTGGTTGACCCGTTCATCGGCAAATACTCCCTGATGAAGATTTGTACCGGTACCTTAAAACCAGATACCGTTATCTACAATGTAAACAAAGATGCTGAAGAGAAAGTTCAGAAAGTATATGTTCTCCGCGGCAAGGATGTCATCGAGGTTCCGGAATTAAAGGCTGGCGATATCGGCGCGGTTGCCAAATTAAACGTTACTCAGACCGGCGATACCATCGCAGTCCGCACGGCTCCGATTGTATACCACAAACCGAAGATTTCTACCCCGTATACCTACATGGCATACGCAGCTAAGACCAAAGGCGATGAGGACAAGATCTCCAGTGCACTGGCGAAGATGATGGACGAAGATCTGACACTCAGAAGCGTCAGCGATACCGAGAACCGTCAGACCTTACTTTACGGCATCGGCGAGCAGCAGCTCGAAGTTGTTGTCAGCAAGCTGCAGGCAAGATATAAAGTAGACATTGTGCTCAGCAAACCGAAATTTGCATTCCGCGAGACACTTCGCAAGAAAGTAGAAGCACAGGGCAAATATAAGAAACAGTCCGGTGGACATGGACAGTACGGCGATGTTAAGATGTCCTTCGAGCCGTCCGGCGATCTGGAGACACCATATGTATTTGAAGAGAAGGTATTTGGCGGTGCCGTTCCAAAGAACTACTTCCCGGCAGTTGAGAAAGGTATTCAGGAATGCGTACAGAAGGGTCCGTTGGCTGGATATCCGGTTGTCGGTGTGAAAGCAACCCTGTTAGATGGTTCCTATCATCCGGTTGACTCCTCCGAGATGGCATTCAAGATGGCAGCGACGCTGGCATTCAAGAAAGCGTTCATGGAAGCGAATCCAGTTCTCCTTGAGCCGATCGCATCTCTGAAAGTAACCGTTCCGGATAAATTCACCGGCGATGTTATGGGCGATCTGAACCGCAGAAGAGGTCGTGTTCTCGGTATGAACTCCAACCATCACGGCAAACAGATCATCGAGGCAGATATCCCGATGTCCGAGCTGTTTGGTTATAACACCGATCTTCGTTCCATGACCGGCGGTATCGGTGAATTCTCCTATGAGTTCAGCCGCTACGAGCAGGCTCCGGGCGATGTACAGAAGAGAGAAGTGGAGGCGAGAGCGGCAGAAGCTGAATAATGGCAGATGAAGTGCTTACCGTTTCGGTCAAAAATATGATATTCTTATATAAATAAGCAGAAAACCGCCGCAGGCGGCTGAGTGGATCGATACCGATTCATCAAGGCTGTCAGCGGCGGCTTTCTCTTTCTGGAAGGTCTTTCGGATCGATATGGTTATAGGCTGTGCTTGAATTGAACAAAGCGCTGTGAATGTTATCGATGGGACAGGCGAGAAGTTAAGGCAGTGAATGCGGATGCCAAATTGCTACGAATTGCGTGCTTTTGCAATTTTCAAAAAGAAGGCTATAAATTGTAAGAAAATAGAAAAGACTACCCACCTGTAAAAAGGTATAATGTTGCAAAGAGAACAACTTATACAGACAGGTGGGTGGCCTTTTTATGATAGAGAAAAATGAGAAAAGCGGGGAACTCATGGAAGTAAAAGAACAGGCAAAAACAGTTCGGAAACACCCGGAGCGGATGATCGTGCGTATCTGGCTGGTGCTGGCGCTTATTTGTCTGCTGGCGGGTCTGAGCGCCCAGTATACGTTCCGGCTGAAAGAACCGCTGTTTCTGCACTACAGCCAGTCGGCTTATCTGGGCTGTGGGCTGGACGGAGTAGAAACTTCGGAGGATGGAATCGTTTCATCTGTGTCAAGTGAGGCGCTTGAAGAAGAAAGTACCGATTCCGATGTGAAAGTTGGAGTTTTAGACGAAGGTGTGAAAGACCTGAATGCGAATATGGAATTGGAGAATACAGTGTTCTTATATGCGCTCGGGGAAGAAAGTGTGGATGAGACAGATGAAACTTCGGATGTATGGTATACACAGGTAAATTTTGCCTATCTGACGGATGTGACGGATGAGATCTGTGTGAGAGAAATTCGTTTTTCAGAGTTGCCTGAACTTCAAATGCAGGAAATGCGGGAGACAGTCCAGTCAGCGGGACAGTATGCGCTTCATCGCCTGGATGCTACGCTTTCGATTGAAGATCCGCAGCATAACGGGATCAGTCAGTGGAGAATCCTGACGCGGGCGCAGGTGCTCTATTCAGATGGAAACACAGCGGACGTAAAAATTGGTAATCTGGTACTGATTGCAAATCCGGAGGGCGGGAGCGCCCTGGAAAATCCAAGTTCCAGCGCCAATTCAGATGGAACGGCCACACAGGTTTACACCGTTCAGAAAGATGGAACCATCGAAGTAAAAGGTTGCATTGCGTCAGCCGGGGAGATGGAAAATTTTTCGATGACCTTAAATGGAGAGCCTATCCCAGCCCAAAAAGAAGGGGAAGATCCGAAACGGCTGACAGTAAAAACGGGTGATGTGCTGACGTTCCAGAGCCATTGGATTGGCAAAGAGGAAGACCAGTCACCGCAGGTATTTCATTCAGGAGTTGCAGTGCTTTCATATATCGGCAAAGATGGCGGGGAGCAGGTTCTTTCATTTGAAAATGAATACAGGAAGAGAAGGGAGCTTCGCTTTATTGATGTGTGGAAATATCTGCTGAAAGAGGAGGCATTTAAGTGAAAACGGGAGATCATAAGATTTTAGCCGGTCTGATTCTTGCTTCGATTCATATTAATCTGTTCCATGTGATGCTGCTGCCGCCCTGCATCGGGTTCCTGATTTTATATATCGGGATTCTCCAGAAAGAGCGACAGGCTGGATTTTTCCAGATGGATGTAAAAGAGATGAGAGTGTACCGGGCAGCAGGGGCGGCGCTTGTGCTGGTGACTGCTTTTTCTAGCTTTCTGTCCATGTTCTGGAGGCGGCCGGACGGAACCATCTGGTCGCTGATTCCGTGTATGCTGGAATATGTGGTGCTCTATGGACTGATGGAAAGCTACACCGCAGGTTCGCCCAGACATTCGTATCACTCCGAACTGTGCTGTGGATATGCTATGGTAATGGGAGCAGCACTGTGTGGGTACGCAGTCAGCCTGATTCTGCATATCGCGCTGTGGCAGCTCTTTGCGTCTATGATTATTCTGGTCTGCCGGTTTATGGTGGTTGTGGTTGTTATAGGGGCGAAGAAAGAGGCATAAAAAATAAAAAGCCGTAACCAGATATACTCGCCCATGGGATTAAACTCATGAGCGAAAGTATAAGGTTACGGCTTTTCTATGTTGAAAATTCTGGTTTTCAAAGAATCAAAGATAACATGGAATGTTGATGTTTCGGTTCCGATGTATCTTTCCAATTTTTATTTAAAATTCTCCTCCGCATACCGGCGCAACTCATCACGGAAATCCGGGTGTGCGATGGCGATCATGGCATCCGCTCGTTCTTTTAAGGTAAGCCCGGTCAGTTTTGCGATACCGTACTCGGTCGCCACGTACTGAATCATGGTACGCGGTGCAGATACGGTGCTGCCGCCCGGAATGAACGGTACGATGTTGGATTTTAAGGAGCCATCTTTTTTCTTGTGGGTGGAAGCAAGGCAGATAAAGCCCTTGCCTCCCTCGGAGCGGAATGCGCCCTCCAGGAAATCCATCTGTCCGCCGATACCGGAGAGCTGTCGGGTGCCGGCAGACTCGGCATTTTCCTGTCCCATCAGATCCAGCTCGACGCCACCGTTGATGCTGATGACATTTTTCATTTCACCGATGCGGTATGGGGAGTGGACGTAATCGACATCAGCCGGGTGGAAGAGCTGCGGCTCATTATCCAGCCAGTCATATAATTCCTGAGAGCCCATGGCAAGGTTCCAGGTAGAATAACCGTTGTCAATTTCCTTCTTCTTGTTGGTCAGCTTGCCAGCCTTATAGAGGGCTAAAAAAGCATCGCTGATGGTGCCGGTGTGGCAGCCGAGGTCGGTTTTGTCGGACTGTGCCAGCATATTGGCAACGGTAAACGGAACGCCGCCGACGCCCAGGGAAAGGACAGCGCCGTCCGGGATCTCCTCAACGACACGTTTGGCAATCTCAATATCAATGGCGCTCGGATCGCGGTAGGTGCGGATCGGAAGCGGCTCATGCTCGCCCTCGACGATGAAATCTGCCTCTGAGAGGTGGACACGGTGGGAACCATCGACGCCCTGTAAGCGCGGGAGGCGCTCATTGATCTCGAAGATGACGGTGCGCGCATTCTCAAAGATGGTGCGCCATGCATAGTTGGAAATACCCAGTCCGCAGCAGCCGTCCGCATCTGGTCTGGAAACCGGTACAAAGGCAACATCCACGCGAATGTGGTGGCGGTACATTTCCGGCAGGGAACGCAGCATCATCGGCATAAACTTGCAGAGCCCACGGGTCTGCAGCTTGCGCTCATAATCGCCGATGTGCCAGCTGTAGTAGCTGAATGCTTTCTGCTCCGGGTCGCTTTCGACAACCTCGATGCGCGGGCGGATGACTAAACCACCGCGGATCTTGACATCGGTCAGCTCATCCCTGCGCGCTGCCAGCGCACGGTCGAGAAGCTCCGGAAATCCAGCGCCAAAGCCATAATCCACCCAGTCGCCCGGTTGAACGGCCTTGACGGCGGTCTCAGCACTTACAAATTTGCCTGCGTAATTGTTAGACATAGTAAAAATCCTCCATCGGTATGAAATTCATAATTTTCTAGTTTCCATCATATCCCAGAAAGCGCTTTTTTGCAACTTCCAAAGACAATTCCAAAAGACAATTTTTAAGCTGGGTTTTAAGATGAGTTTAAGATAGGTTTAATACGGAAATAGTTGACAAAATAGGTGTTTATGATAAAATTAAGTGTTTATAAATAAGAGTTGGTCTTTTACACAGCAGGCAGAAGTGCCTGTATTTTTATGTAATAGGAAATTCCTTGGAATCCCCTATTACACAAAAAGGCACTAACGTGCCAATGATGTGCACTTGCGCGAAGCAGAAACATGTCGCAAGCGACCGCGCTCGGCGCGAGAATGTGACTGTAAAGAATACAACAAATATAGAAAGAGAGGAGTTACGACAAATGAAAACAAATACGGATTTATTTGAAAAAACACCCGTACCGAAGGCGGTCGCAACCATGGCGGTTCCGACCATGATTTCCATGCTGGTGGTTGTTATCTATAACATGGCGGATACATTTTTCATCGGTCAGACGAAGGATCCGCTGCAGGTGGCGGCAGTTTCGCTGGCAACGCCGGTCTTTATGATTTTTATGGCATTAGGCCATCTGTTCGGTATCGGCGGCAGCTCAGCGATATCGAGAGCACTGGGAGAACGCCATAAAGATCGGGCATGTCATATCAGTTCATTCTGCTGCTATGGATCCCTGGGGCTGGGCGTGATAGTGGCTATCCTGTCTGTACTTGGAATGGAAACCATTCTGCATCTCATCGGTGCCAGTGTAAATACGATCGGTTTTGCGAGACAGTACCTGGCGATTATTGCAATCGGCGCGCCGTTTATTATGTTTTCAACTGCATTTGCGAATATTCTGCGGGGAGAAGGCGCATCGAGAGAATCGATGGTCGGAAACCTGATAGGTACCGTAGTAAATATTATTTTGGATCCGATCATGATCCTGGTGCTTGGCTGGGGAGTGACCGGTGCAGCGCTTGCGACGATCATCGGCAATATTGCGGCCTGTCTTTACTATATTGCTTATTATCTACGGGGAAAATCGACACTGTCGATTCATTTCCGTGATTTTAAGATGGGAGATGGAATCGCTTCCGGCGTGGCAGGGATCGGTATTCCGGCATCCTTAAATAACATCCTGATGAGCTTTGCCAATATTATCCTGAACCAGGCGCTGGTCGGTTACGGTGACACACCGGTAGCGGCGATGGGGGTTGCGATGAAATCCAATATGCTTGTTGTCCTGCTGCAGATTGGTCTCTGCGTGGGAATCCAGCCGCTGATCGGTTATAATTATGGAGCGCGCAACAAGAAACGCCTGATGTCGGTATTCAAATTTACAGGACTTGTATCGGTTATTATGGGAACGATTCTGACATTGATTATGATTGTCGCAAGAAAGACAATGATTCAGATGTTTATTAATGATGCGGAAGTTGTCCAGTATGGTATTCAGATGGTGGTTGCCCTGCAGCTTTCTGCGCCACTCCTTGGTATCTTATTCCTCTGCATCAATACGATCCAGGGAATGGGAAAAGCGCTTCCGTCGCTGATTCTTACGATCTGCCGCCAGGGACTGATTTTTATTCCGCTGATTTTCGTGCTGAATGCGATGTTTGGCCTGGATGGAGTTATCTATGCACAGCCGGCGGCTGATTATCTGTCGATTGTGGTGGCGATTTTGATTTGTGCACATCTGTTCCGAACGATGGATCATAGAGAAGAGAAAGCAGAAGGCTGAGAAGATTCAATAGATTCAATAAGGAAAAATATGCTTAAAGAAAATAAAAGAGAAGAAATCACAAAGAACATAGAGAAGAGGGAAGCCCTTGTAGAACAGGTGGCAGATGGAATCTGGCGGATCGGTGTGGAATTGCCGCAGAATCCTTTGCGGGAACTCAACAGTTACCTGATCAAGGGAAAAGAAAACGAGCGTGATCTTCTGATTGACACCGGATTTCGGCGCGAGGAATGCCGGGAGGCGCTGTTTGCCGGGCTTCGGGCACTTGGAAGTAGCCCGGATCGGCTGGATATTCTTCTGACACACCTGCACTCGGATCACACAGGACTTGCCAGGGAGGCGGCAGGGGCGGACAGCCGCATTTATATCAGCGGAACCGATCTGGCGATTTTAAAGGACGGTTTTACACCGGAGCGTCCGCTTCGGCTGGCGGAGCAATTCCGTGCCGGGGGATTTCCGGAGGATGAGATGAAGAAAACGCAGGCGCTCAATCCGGCAGTCCGCTATAAGCTGGATCAGGTTGATGACCGTTTTGTTCCGATTGAGGCAGGCTGGAAATACACGGTAGGAGATTACACCCTGGAAATGATCTCCGTGCCGGGGCATACGCCGGGCAATGCGATGTTCTGGGCAGAGAAGCAGGGCGTCATGTTCACGGGCGATCATATCCTGTTTGATATATCGCCGAATATTACTTCCTGGCTGGAATCGGAGGATTCATTAGGTGACTATCTCGACAGCCTGCGTCTCGCCAGAAAATATCCGGTCCGCCTTGCCCTACCGGGACACCGGAAGACAGGCGATTATGCGGCGCGCATCGAGGCGCTGCTGGCACACCATGAGCGGCGTCTGGAGGAGACGGAGGCGCTGCTTGCCGAACATCCGGGTATGACGGCATATGAGACGGCTGGAAAGATGCGCTGGAAGATCCGTGCCGCCAGCTGGGAAGAATTTCCACCGTCCCAGAAGTGGTTCGCGGTGGGCGAGTGCATGGCGCATCTGGACTACCTCCGCCTGCGCGGCAGAATCCGCCGGGAGATGGACGGAGAAGTGTGGAGATGGTTCACGGTAACGGCTAAATACTGTTAGAATTAACTAACAATTATTACCATTGACTAACAATAGTCTGACTGCATATAATAATAGTAAAGAAAGCAGTAACTGTTCAGTAGGTCTGCGCATTTACTGCGCTGACCGTACGAAAACATGGACCAGCAGACAAAAATCCCATTGCCGTAGGCAATTTTTAATGGATTTTGCGCGTGACTGTGAAGGTACTGAACAGTTACAGAAAGCGGAATATCAGTCAGGAGGTCGTTGTATGCAGTCGTTGGCAAAGGTGCAGGCGGGAGAGTCCTGTGAAATCAAGTGGATGTTTGGAAATGCGGATGTGATGAACTTTTTGGAGCGCTATGGAATCAAAGAAGGAAGCCGTATCCGGGTCCTTGGACGTGTGCTGGATGGTCTGATCATCGGAAATGGAAAGGTTCGGCTGGCACTGGGCGATGAAGTGGCAGAGCGGATTCAGGTGTAGGTTTGACGGTGATTGAAAGATTGTCGAAAATGTCATGTATTGAAAGAACGTCGAATCTGTCACGTGCAAGTTTGAGAAGGTCACGTTACTTGACATTTCTTCCCATTTATGCTATTCTACCAGATAGCACAAATGCAATGAACGGAAGTAGTAAGCCGCGAAATTTCTACAGAGAGCTGCCGGATGGTGTGAGGCAGCGGAAGGAAGCCGCCGAACTGGTCCGGGAGCAGCCTGTTGAAAGAAGTGTTTTTGAATACCCGAGTAGACAGAGCCGGTCATCCGCCGTTACAGGACGATGAGGAGCACACGGATTCCGTGTGAAATAGAGTGGTACCGCGCAGTTGGAATTTTCGCCCTGCGTCTCTATACAGGTAATGTAGAGACGCAGGGCGTTTTTGACGTTACCGGATTGAAAGAATGTCCGCAAGGGTTGGATGTTATGCAACTGCCAACGGACCAGTCGATTGCAATAATGAATCATCATTTTAGAGACTGGAGCCGGATTTTGACAGGAAATAGCAAAAAATCAGCGTGGGTTAAGCAGAAAACAGGAGGAACAAAGATGTCACAGTACAATCATACCGCCATTGAGAAAAAATGGCGCGAGAACTGGGAAAAACATCCCATCAATGTAAACGATGGAAAGAAAGAAAAATATTACTGCCTGGATATGTTCCCATATCCGTCCGGAAGTGGTCTGCACGTTGGTCACTGGAGAGGCTACGTTATTTCAGATGTATGGAGCCGTTATCAGCTGCTGCGCGGCAAATACGTGATCCATCCGATGGGCTGGGACGCATTTGGTCTGCCGGCAGAGAACTACGCGATCAAGATGGGCGTACACCCGGCTATCTCGACCGAGTCCAACATTAAAAATATTAAACGTCAGATCAACGAGATCGCAGCCATCTATGACTGGGATATGGAAGTAAATACCACAGATCCGGCATTCTACAAATGGACCCAGTGGATCTTCGTCCAGATGTTCAAAAAAGGTCTGGCATACGAGAAAGAATTCCCGATCAACTGGTGCCCGTCCTGTAAGACAGGTCTGGCAAACGAGGAAGTTGTCAACGGCTGCTGTGAGCGCTGCGGTACCCCGGTTACCAAGAAAAACCTGCGTCAGTGGATGCTCAAGATTACCGCGTACGCAGACCGCCTCTTAAATGATCTGGACAAACTGGACTGGCCGGAGAAGGTTAAAAAGATGCAGACTGACTGGATCGGTAAATCTTACGGTGCAGAGGTTGATTTCGGCGTAGAGGGACGCGATGAGAAGATCACCGTTTACACCACCCGCCCGGACACCCTGTACGGTGCAACTTTCATGGTACTGGCTCCGGAGCACGCGATGGCAAAGAGCCTGGCAACCGATGAGACCCGCGAGGCAGTAGAGAAATACATTTTCGATTCATCCATGCGTTCCAACGTAGACCGTCTGCAGGATAAGGAAAAGACCGGCGTATTTACCGGAACTTATGCAATCAACCCGATCAACGGTGCGAAGGTTCCGATCTGGCTGTCTGATTATGTATTAGCTGACTACGGTACCGGCGCTATCATGTGCGTACCGGCACACGATGACCGTGACTTCGAGTTTGCAAAGAAATTTAATATCCCGATCATCCAGGTTATCGCAAAAGATGGCAAAGAGATCGAGAACATGACTGAGGCGTATACCGAGGCGTCCGGCACGATGATCAACTCTGGCGAGTGGAATGGTATGGAATCTTCCGTACTGAAAAAAGAAGCGCCGGAAATGATTGAGAAGAGAGGTATCGGTCACAAGAGAGTCAATTATAAGCTGCGTGACTGGGTATTCTCCCGTCAGCGTTACTGGGGCGAGCCGATCCCGATCGTACACTGCCCGAAGTGCGGCAACGTACCGGTTCCGGAGGATCAGCTTCCGTTAAAACTTCCGGAGGTAGAAAGCTATCAGCCGACTGGTACCGGCGAATCCCCGCTGGCAGCCATCGACGAGTGGGTCAACACCACCTGCCCGTGCTGCGGAGCTCCGGCAAAACGTGAGACAAACACCATGCCGCAGTGGGCTGGATCTTCCTGGTACTTCCTGCGCTATGTAGATAACAAGAACGATAAAGAACTGGTATCCCGTGAGAAAGCAGACAAATATCTGCCGGTTGATATGTACATCGGCGGTGTTGAACATGCAGTACTGCATCTGCTGTATTCCCGTTTCTACACTAAGTTCCTGTGCGATATCGGTGTTATTGACTTCGACGAGCCGTTCAAGAAGCTGTTCAACCAGGGTATGATCACTGGTAAGAATGGTATCAAGATGAGTAAGTCGAAAGGCAATGTCGTATCCCCGGATGATCTGGTACGCGACTACGGCTGCGATTCCCTGCGTCTCTATGAGCTTTTCGTAGGACCGCCGGAACTGGATGCAGAGTGGGATGACCGCGGTATCGAGGGCGTATCCCGTTTCCTGAACCGTTTCTACAACCTGGTTATGACCAGCAAGGACAAAGACATCAAAGAGACCAAGGAAATGGTTAAACTGCGCCACAAACTGGTATTCGACATTGAGCAGCGTTTCGAGCAGTTCAGCCTGAATACCGTTATCTCCGGTTTCATGGAGTACAACAACAAGCTCATCGATCTGGCGAAGAAAGAGGGCGGCATCGACAAAGAAACCCTCAAGACCTTCACTATCCTGCTGGCACCGTTCGCACCGCATCTGGGTGAAGAGCTGTGGCAGGAGCTCGGCGGCACCGACAGTGTCTTCCATGCTTCCTGGCCGGAGTGCGACGCAGAGAAGATGAAGGATGACGAGAAAGAGGTAGCCGTTCAGATCAACGGCAGAGTCCGTGCGACCATCACCGTACCGGCAGACATCTCCAAAGAAGATGCGATCGCCGCTGGTAAAGAGGCTATCAAGGACAAGCTGACTGGAAATATCGTAAAAGAAATTTACGTTCCGGGACGGATTGTGAATATTGTTATGAAATAAATAAAAATGGTATGGGAAGAAGCAGAAGAATCTGTGACTTTTCTATGCAGATAAGGTCAGCGGCTATACAGGGGAGAAAAACTGTGTGGCCGCTGTTTTTTTGCCCGCTCCTTTTTCACGTGCCTGCTATTTGATTTCTTAAATGATAAAATTAAATTGAATATGGGAATATTTGTCAACCCGGACAATTCGGCGTTTCAATCAGCCCTGAATGCAAAAAGCATTCTTGATGAGGAAAAACTCATATGGAATGCTTTTTGCTGTCTATACGAAACATTCCATATGGCGCTTCTGGGAGGAAGCGAAGGTGTGGAGTACTATCGTTCAATAAAATTGTCTAAAAAGTCTACCAATTCAAAAGATAAATTTTATATCATAAATGCAACATAATAGCTTGTAGCTAGAAAAATCAGAATAAAAAATTTCGCAGAATATCTAGTTCTGCGAAAATCTTCAATCATTATACGATACTTTCAAGGTTAATTCAATAGAAGTTTCTCCCAAGAATCTCTTATGAAATTATTAAGTCATCATTTCTGAACAAAAATTTCTGAAATTCTCATATAATATTTCCCTTTGCTTTTGAAGTTTTTGTCAATACGGCATTTGGGTTCTGCATATAAAACCTTTTATTTTCGCAGAACTAGATATTCTGCGAAAATCGCAAACATGAAAGGGAGAACGCCTGTATGTGGTACGTGGTGCAGACACCTGTGGGACGCGAGGCAGAAGCGGCAGAAAAACTGAATCATTTTTATCGGGATAAGGCTGAAAAGCCTTGTTTTGTGTTGTCCAAAGAACGGACCTGGCGGATGGGCGGTGTCTACTATGTAGATACGGAAGTCATGTTTCCGGGCTATGTGTTTGTGGACACGGCGGATGAGCCGGTTTTGGAAGACGGAGTGAAATGTCTGGCGGGGCTGGTTCGATTTCTGAATGCTGGTTCGGAAGCGCATCCATATGGAACGGCAGTCCCCTTAAAAAAAGAGGAAGAGAAATTTCTGAAAGAACTTCTTCGGGAGGATTCTTCTCACACCGTCCGGCGGTTTCTGGTGCGGGCAAATGACGCGGGGGAGATCAAATGGGCGGAAGGAGTGCTTGGTGAGATGCTGCCAAAGATCATCCGGAAGCGGCTGCGGAAACGAATCGTGACGATTCAGGCAGAACTGCTGAACGAAGCACGACAGGTAGAGCTGGCAATCCGGATGGAAGATGATCCGGAGGCAGTTTTCCCAAAGAAAGGACCCCTGAACCCTAAAAATCTTTCAGGAGATTTCCAGGAAAACGATTTTAGCCGGGTATCGGTCTCTGGAAAGAACCCATCAAAAAAGATAACAAGATTACATGGAGCGGAGAACGATGGAACAAAGCTGGCAGCAGAATAATGAGTATGAGTGTATGAAATATTCGGTTCTGATGCCGGTATATCACAAAGAAAATCCAGCGTATTTCTATCAGGCGGCAGCCAGCATGATGAATCAGACGATTCCTCCAGATGAATTTGTCCTGGTATGCGATGGACCGTTGACACCAGTGTTGGATGAAACGATCCAGACGATTGACCGGGAATGGCCGGGAGTTCTGCAGGTGCTTCGCCTTCCTGTATGCGGCGGAATCGCACGGGCGCTGGCAGCAGGTGTAGAAGCGTGCCGAAATGAATGGATCGCCCGCATGGACAGTGATGATATTGCCTGTCCGGATCGCTGTGAAAAGCAGCTGAAACGATATGCAGAAGAAGCAGCGGGCAAATTGCTGGGAAAGAAAGCAGAACAGGGGAAACTCGGACTTCTGAGCGGAAAAATTGCAGAATTTGCCGCAGCAGAAGTGCCAGAACAGGAAAATGTAGATAACCTAAATGCGCCAGATAGAGGTGAAATTGGAAGTGGGATGAATGGAAAATTGTTTCCGCCGGGCAGAATCACTGGAATTCGGTCACTTCCCTGCCAATATAAAGAAATTTTAACGTTTGCCAGAAAGCGCAATCCGATGAACCATATGGCCGTCATGATGCGGCGTTCAGCTGTGCTGGCGGTGGGAAACTATCATCCGGTTCCGGGGGCGGAGGACTATGAATTGTGGGTCCGTCTTTTGCAGGCAGGATATAAAGCAGAAAATCTTTCGGATATTCTGGTGTATGCGAGAACGGACAATGGGATGATCAAACGCCGCGGCGGTCTGTCCTATGCCAGGGCCGCTCTGAATCTGCAGAAAACGTTTTTTAAAAGTGGATTTTTAAATAGAAGAGAGTATCTGCGAAACTGCGTGATCCGCGTTACTGCAAGTCTGATTCCGGCATCCGTGCGTGGAATACTCTATCAGAAAAAATTGAGAGGAACGCTTTCTGAGGATGCTTAGTGTTCCTATAAAAAGAAACAGGCAGATTACCTGGAATAGAATTACACGTTGGGTTCTGTGGAGTTCGGCCTGAATAAAAACAAAAAGAAGAGGAACTATTTTGAGACAATATGAACCATTCAAACGACTGTTCCGTCTGATAGGTGCGCTGCTCCTGATGGGGGCAGAAGTTGGCGCTTATGGATATGTCTGGAACGGATATTTCAACAAAATGATCGAATTTCCGTTCTGGAGAAGAGGAAACTGGCTGATGATCGCCCTGTATGCGGGACTATTACTATTTTTCCTGCTGACTTACGGGGGATTCCGGATCGGATACCTGAAAAAAGGAAATCTGCTCTGTTCTCAGATCCTTTCGATCGGACTTTTAAATCTGATTACGTATATTCAGATTTCTCTGTTAGATAAAAAATTTCATGATCCCCGGATACTGCTTGGGATGACGGTTGTCCAGCTTTTGATTGCACTGATCTGGACGTTCCTGTTTCAGCAGATATACAGGATTCTGTTTCCGCCAAGAAGAATGCTTTTGGTATGCGGAGACCGTCCGGCCTTTCATCTGATGGAAAAGATTCATTCCAGAGAAGATAAATACTATCTGGAAACAGCCATTCATATCCGGGTTGGCATGAAAGCGATTCTGGAAGAAGCAAAAAAATACGACGCTCTGATCATCGGAGATATTCCGGCGAAGGATCGAAATGCGCTTTTAAAGAAATGTTTTGAGCAGGATATCCGGACCTACACGGTGCCGAAATTATCGGACATTCTGATCCGGACTTCCCAGGAATTAGATATCTTTGACAGTCCTCTGCTATTATCGAGAAATGATGGCATATCGGATCTTCAGCGATTTATTAAGCGGGCGATGGATTTCATCTGTTCGAGCATCGGAATCGTGGTATTATCCCCATTTTTCCTTCTGGTGGCGCTGTCGATCTACCTGACCGACCGCGGTCCGGTCTTTTACAAGCAGACCCGTCTCACAGAGGGCGGAAAAGAATTTCAGATCTGCAAATTTCGGACGATGATCCAGAACGCGGAGGCAAAAACCGGGGCGAGACTGGCAGCGGAACACGATGACCGGATCCTGCCGGTGGGACATTTCCTTCGGAGAACCCGCCTGGACGAGCTGCCGCAGCTTTTCAATATCTGGAAAGGTGAGATGTCGATCGTAGGACCGCGTCCGGAACGCCCGGAGCTGGCGGCGGAGATCGAGAAAGAAATCCCGGAATTCTGCTACCGCTTAAAGATGAAAGCCGGACTGACCGGATATGCGCAGGTCTATGGAAAATACAATACAACGTCCTATGACAAACTGAAACTGGATTTGACTTACATACGAAATTACTCTCTGCTTCTCGACCTGAAGCTCATCCTGATGACGCCGAAGATCATGATGCTCAAAGAGAGTACGGAAGGAGTCGCAGACAATGGAAAAGCTTCTGACAGTCGTCATCCCGGCGTATAACGCGGAAAAATATATCACATATACCCTGGATTCACTGTGCGCAGGATGCAAAGACCAGGATTTGAAAAAGAAAAATCAGAGCTGGACAGGAAATGAAACGGAATCAAACATTCAAACTGTATCAGCAAGAATGTCTGATTTTCAACCAGGTATGGATTGGTCCGAATACCTGGAAATATTGATTATAGACGATGGATCAAGGGATCAAACCGGTGCGATTGCTGATCAATATGCGGAGCGCTATCCGACCGTTGTCCGTGTCATTCATAAAGAAAATGGCGGTCATGGATCTGGGATCAACTGCGGCATCCAGAATGCATTGGGGCGATATATGAAAGTAGTCGATGCCGATGACTGGGTGGATCCGGAGGCATTGGATCATCTGATTGCTGCGCTGAAAAACTGTCGGGATGATGTGCTGGTCAGCGGTTTCTACTGGCGATTTGACAACCGAAGCGGAGAGGAAAGCTCCTTTCCGAAAAAAGCAGAAATTCCGGAACCATTTTCAGGGGTGAAATATGGGATTTCCTATGAATTCGATGGAATCGCAGATCAGATTTACATGAAAATGCATGGAATCACATGGAAAACAGAGATCCTGCGGAAGATGCCGCTTTCCATCGATGAACACTGCTATTACGTTGATGCCGAATACATCCTGTATCCGATTCCGTGGGTCAAGACCGTATCCTTTATCCCGGACTTTGTCTATCAGTACCGGATCGGCCGGGAAGGACAGAGTGTCAGCCCGGAGAAGATGATCAGGAATAAGGAAAATTATGACCGAGTGATGGAATCATTGCTGTCCTTTTACCGCCTGTATCAGGGCGGAACACTTACCGGAAAAGACGGAAAGAAGATTTCATGCACTCAGGAAAAGCTACAGTATCTTGAAAATGGAATCGCCAGGGTGGCAGCTGGGAGAGTGAAGATACTTCTGAGCCTTCCGGCTGGCAAGGAAGTAAAGCATGCATTGATGCAGTTTGAAGATGAATTACTTCGGGACTATCCGGAAATTTACCATGCGAACCGAAATAAGGCGGTGAAGCTGCTGCGGGTAAGCCGGTATGGGCTGTACCGGGCGGCGGTATGGGCGCTTGGGCGGAGCAGAAGGAAGTTCTAAATATGAAGATAGATCCGTCAGAGATATAAAGACAGATTAGAAACTATATAATTCTCAAAACATGGAATGAGGAACGGCAGTTCCTAAAAGGACTGAAAAGGAGACACAGCGGATGCGTCTACAAAATATACGATTTCCGGAAGCAGATATCTGTAGGGAAGAAGAACTGTATTTCCATCGAAATGGAGAATGGGTCGATTTCAATGGATATTTCAACCTTTTCTATATCGAAAAAAGGAAGAAGTACACAAACCAGGAAAGTTTGACGCTGCACCTGGAATTGAATGGCTGTCAGGCAATTCGTCTGATGCTGGATGAGAATATCATTCAGGAAAAGATGCTGACGGGGGGGAAAGAAACTCTGGATCTGGAGTTCCCATATCCGGAGACGGAAAAAGGAGTTTTCTGGTTTTCGGTGAAAAAGATAGGTGCCGGGAAAGAGACAGAATCGGAGAACGTGAAAAACGCGGAGACAGAATCAGCAGAAAATGCAGCTGCCAAAACGATAAAGGATACAAAGAAAAATATCGGTTTTGATATATCAAATCATATAAAAGGCTGGTATGAGGGAACTTGTCGGAATGAAAAACAGGTGCGGATCGCAGCGGTAGTCTGCACGTTTAAGAGAGAGCCGTATGTCCTCCGAAATCTGAAAAGTATCCTGCAATTTCTGGAACGACCAGAAATTGCTTCTTTAAAACTCTGCTATTGGCTGGTAGACAACGGAAGAACGCTTTCGGAACATGAAGAAATCAGCCGCCTGGCAGCCAGATATCCAGAAACCGTTCGAATCATACCAAACCGCAACGTCGGCGGCGCAGGCGGTTTCACCAGAGGCATGATTGAGGCGATCGAGGAAAAAGAACGTCTCGGATTAACGCATGTACAGCTGATGGATGATGATGCCGTCATGGATCCGGAACTGTTTGTGCGGGCGTATGGATTTTTGGGGATGCGGAAGGATGAGTGGGAGGATATCCGCTTGGGAGGTACGCTGCTTCGGGAAGATTATCCGTATATTTGTCAGGCGATGGGAGAGTGGTTTGAAGGATTCAATGTGACTAACCGCCTCGTCATGACAGATATGCGAAGTTTTCGTAACTGCCGGAAACCATTAATTGAAACACCGCAGGACGAATACCGGATGTATTCCGGTTGGTGGTGCTGTTGCTATTCCCTGAATACAGTTCGAAAAGATAATTTGCCGCTTCCGCTGTTTATTCACCGGGATGATATCGAATATGAGATTCGAAACAGAGAGACAGGCATTGTTTTCTTAAACGGATTCAATGTCTGGCATAAAGGGTTTGAAGTGAATTTTCTGGGAACAAACGCATATTACGATGTGCGGAATAACCTGATATTTGCGGCACTGCATGAACCGGATATGCCACGAATTCAGATGTGGAAATGGATCTCTAAATTTATCATAACAGCTGTTTTAAAGATGCGTTATGAAGAAGCCTATTTCTCCTGGCGGGGAGTGATAGATTTCATGAAAGGCCCAGAATGGCTGATGGGGACAGACGCAGAGCAGTTGAACAATCAGTTGAGAAAGCATCTTCCGGATACAGAGCCGATGGAAGTGGATGAGCAGCCAACATTAAAAGAATTACAGAGGTGCTATAACCCGGATCGGAATAAAAAACAGTTTTGGAAAAAGGTAACGTTCAACGGCTGGTTCCTGCCAGCAGATAAAGAAGTAGGTTTCTTACGTCCGTATGATGCACCGTTTTCGATTTTTCGAAAGAAGCGGATTGAATTGCGGGATACTGGGGCAAAAAGAAGAGAGTGGCAGTCCGGGAAGAAAGACAGCTTTTCAAAGCAGCTATGTATTGCATAAATACTTGGCGGATTCTGATGGTTCAATATGGAAAAACTCAAAAAGAATATAAGACAAAATACGAAATATTAAAAAACGGAAAGCTCTGGATTGAAAAAATATTAACAAATAGAGGTTAGTATCCATTAGGAGAATTGAGAATGGGAAAGAAACAAATAGAATTATTTAAAAAATATAAACCGCTCATGAAGCAGTTGGTAATAAAAGATATTAAATTGAAATACCGGAGAAGTTTTCTGGGATATATATGGAGCATTCTGAATCCATTAATGATTATGATCATTATGGTAATTGTATTTCGTCAGATGTTTCGCTTTAATATTGAAAATTATCCGGTATATTTGATTATCGGTTCTACATTGTTTAGTTTTATGTCAGATGCAACCAGTCAGGCCATGTGGTCAATTATAGGAAATAGTGCATTGCTAAAAAAGACATATGTACCTAAATATATATTTGCAATATCCAAAATAACAAGCAGTTTCGTAAATACTCTATTTTCTCTTGGAGCTATGTTGATTGTATTTGTTGTGTGCGGTGTGAAATTTAATTTTTATATGTTTTGGATTCCGGTTGTGCTGATACAAATTTATATATTTAGTATTGGACTTGGATTGCTATTGGCGCAGGGATGTGTCTTCTTCCGAGATATTCAGCATATCTATGCAGCGGTCTTAACAGCGTGGAATTATCTTACACCAATTTTTTATCCAATTGAGCAGCTTCCAGAACAAGTACAGCATTTAATTAAAATATTTAATCCAATGTATTCATATGTAGTACAATTCCGGACCATTGTTTTAAAAGGAGTATTCCCTGATATTAAGTGGATTCTTTACGGATTTACGGTAGCACTTATATCGCTGGTTGTCGGAAGCATTGTTTTTTCTAAAACACAGGATAAATTTATTTTATATATTTAGACGAGGAAAAAATGAAACAGAATGAAAAAAATGAAATAGCAGTTGAAGTAAAGAATGTAACAGCCAGATTTAATATGGCTTCTGAAAAGATAGATAATCTGAAAGAATATTTTATTAAGCTTGTAAAACGAGAATTAATGTTTGAGGAGTTCCTTGCATTAAAAAACGTATCATTCAGTGTAAAAAAAGGTGAGTCCTGGGGGATCATAGGAATCAATGGCTCTGGAAAATCGACGTTGTTAAAGGTGATTTGCGGAATTTTAAAACCATATAAAGGAACAGTAACGGTAAACGGAACGATTGCTCCTTTAATTGAATTGGGCGCCGGTTTTGATGGTGATTTGACGGCCAGGGAAAATATTTACTTAAATGGAGCTGTTTTAGGGCATGACGAACAGTTTATGAAAGAGCATTTTGATGAAATAGTAGAATTTGCGGAGCTGGAAAATTTTTTAGATATGCCGATTAAGAATTATTCTTCCGGTATGGCAGCAAGACTTGGATTTGCGATCGCGACGGTGGTTAAGCCGGATATTCTGATTTGTGATGAGGTTCTTGCGGTTGGCGATTATGCGTTTCAGCGAAAATGTGAGAAAAGAATGAAAAAGATGCGAGAAGAAGGAACGACACTTCTGTACGTATCTCATTCGATGGAATCGGTTCGAAAAATCTGTGACAATGCTTTGTGGTTAGAAAAAGGAGTTGTCAGAGGTTGTGGAACCGTCCGTGAAGTATCAAGAGCGTATTTAAACAGCTTAAGTGGAAATAAAGGAGAGATGAAGGAAAAGGAGAAGGAAAATCCTTTTACTGATGAGACCTGCAGCTCACTGAGTATTTTCAGCGCTCCGGAGGCGAAAAGAGAAGGAACAGGACTGGTTCATTTTACTTCGATTGAACTGCTGGACAAAGAAGGAAAATCCAGTGCTTGTTTTGATACCGGAGATAAGATAACAATTCGTTTTCAATATGCAAGCAGAACCAAAAATATGCCGTTAAGTTTTGCATTTGGAATTGTTACAAAGGATCATACACCAGTTTATCGGACATCAACCGCATTGGAATATAAAAAAATGATTTTATCTGAGCATTGCGGAGTCATGGAATGTCATATTGATAAAAATTATCTTTTGGATGGTCAATATTATTTGGAAGCACGTATATGGGGAGAAAATTTAGTTCTTCATGACAGTCTGACAGATTTTATTGTGTTGGATATCAAGACAGCTGAGCGAAAAGAGCATGGATTTTTGGTAATGCCGCATGGATGGAACACATATCCAATAAAGTCATTTTTTGATCCGGAAACAAAATTCGGTTTTGAAATAACAGAACAGCAGAAAAAAGTATGGGCGATTGAATTGGAGATGGCAGATCGCCTGCTGACGGTGTGCAGGGAAAATAATTTAAAAATCTTCGCAGATGCAGGAACTATGTTGGGAGCAGTGCGCCACAAAGGATTCATTCCTTGGGATGATGATATGGATTTTGCAATGTTCCGGGAAGACTATGATAAGTTATGTGAGATTGCTCCCAGATATTTCACAGAACCGTATTTTTTTCAGAATGTGTACACGGATAAAAAGTATGTACATGGACATGCTCAGATTCGAAATAGCTATACAACTGGAATCCTAAGCGTAGAAGAAAGACAGAATAAAGAATTTAATCAGGGTATTTTTATCGATCTGTTTGTTTTAGAGAATGTTTCAAATGATGTACAGGTTGTAGAGAAGCAGAGAAGGAACTGTGATGTATTAAAGCAATTTATTGTTGAAACGACAGATGGAAGAGAATTTGAATGGCCGGAGGATTTTGAAATTCCAGAGGAGTTGAAAGAAAATCTGAGTACAGACAATTGCTGGAAATATATAGATGATATGTTCCGGTCAGTCAAAGAGAAAGATGCAGATAAGGTGGCACCTTTAAACTTTATTTTTGATACAGAAAAGAGAATCAGAGACCGCCATATGTATGATGAGACAATTTGGATGGACTTTGAATATTTGAAAATGCCGGTACCGGCTGGGTATGACGCATATCTGACAAATAGGTATGGAGATTATATGACGCCTCAGAATGTATCGAATACGCATGGAGGGGTAATTTTCGATACAGAGATGGATTACAAGGAGTATCTAAGTAAACTGAAATGCGATGAAAATTAGTATAAAGGGATTGTTTTATGCAGAAAAAGAAATTCAAAATCGGGTATACAACAGGCACCTTTGATTTGTTCCATGTAGGGCATTTAAATATACTGGAAAAAGCAAAGGAAAATTGTGAATACCTTGTTGTAGGTGTAAGCACAGATGAACTGGTAAAAGAGTATAAAGGAGAATTTCCCATTATTCCTTTTGAAGACAGACTTCGTATTGTAAAGTCATTGAAATGTGTAGATCAAGTAATTCCGCAGAAAACAATGAACAAGCTGGAGGTATTAACGGAAATTAATTACAACGTTTTATTTCATGGAGACGATTGGAAAAATACGAAGATGTACAATGAAATAGAAGAAAAATTGAAACAAAAGGGAGTTTCGTGTGTTTATTTTCCATATACAAAATCAGTTTCTACAAAAAGTATTAAAGAAAAAATAAGGGAAGAATATAAAGGCAGCGAAAGATGAAATGTTGGAAATACATATTAATGTTATGCGGATGCTGTGTATTATGTTCCTGCAGCAAACCAACTCAGGAAGCTAAATTTTATGACTATAATGTGATTGCTCATGCTGGAGGGGGAATAGATGGAAACATATATACAGATTCGTTAGAAGCACTCAATCAGTCCTATCAAAATGAGACAAGGCTATTTGATATTGATTTGAGGTTTACTTCGGATGATGAAATTGTACTGAGGCATGACTGGACACAAGTAGACTTAGGGCAGCCTGAATTTGAATATTTACAGCAGATTGAACGCCAGCCGAGTGAATATCTTCAAGAGCAGATACCAAGAGAATACCTGCCGACTTTAGAACAATTTAAACAAGCTCGCATCTTGTCAAAATATACACCGTTATCATTCAGAGATGTTGTAGATTGGATGAAATCCCATTCGGACGCGTATATGGTTTTGGATGTAAAAGAGGATGCAAAAGAAACATATACGTGGATTATTGAACATTTTAAAGAAAATGATGAAATGCTGAATCATTTGGTTGTTTCTTGCTATGATGTCCAGGACTTAGAGGATGTATTAAAAATATATCCATTTAAGAATATTATGTTAAGACAGCATGCAGTCTATCCAGACAAGTTTGATGAATTGCTTTCGAATTGTAATAAATACAAAGTTAAAGCAGTTAATATAAACTTACAATATGCTGATGATGAGAAAATAAAAGATATTAGGAGAGCTGGAATTAAGATTTTTTGGGCGGTGGAAAATGACTTTGAGGAATATAAAAGTAAATATTTAGGTGATGGAGTTGTGAGCGATTGGATTACGGAAGATGAAATAGGTAATGTGATAAATAAATGATATTGTGCTGATGTGATCAGTGCTTTATATGAAAGTGCAAAGATTTTGATAATGAGGTAAGTTATAAAGGAGAAAAAATGGCTTTAATATCAGTAATAATGCCGACTTATAAAGTCGAAGAATATTTTCAACAATGCATTGAGAGTGTATTAAATCAAACGCTAAAAGATATCGAAATTATTCCAGTTGATGATGGTTCGCCTGATAAGTGCGGAGAAATAATGGATTATTATGCTGAAAAAGATCATCGTGTAAAACCTATTCATCAGAAAAATGGGGGTTACGGAAAAGCTGTTAATAGTGGATTTGATAAGGCTTCAGGAAAATATGTTGCAATTGTTGAAACAGACGATTTTATTGAGCCCAATATGTTGGAAGTTTTATACAAAGCAGCTGAAAAACATCAGGCCAATGTTGTTAAGGCGGGGTTTAAAAAACTATATCAAGATGGTGGAAGTTGTGAAGTAAAACCCCCATTTCCTTTTTATGAGCCTGAGGTGATAGTAGAGCCATGTTATTCTAACGATTTGATGTTAATGGAATCATCTATATGGGCGGCACTTTATCGCAGAGATTTTTTAGAGAATAATCAAATTAGAATGATTGAATCGGCTGGAGCAGCGTATCAAGATGGAATTTTTAAATTTATGATATATTCATCCACCAAAACAGTTGTGTGTATACCTGATGCGGTATATGACTATCGAGTTATGACAACAAATTCTTCAAGTAAATCATCGAAGAACTGGGATGCAGAATTTAAGAATTATGCACAGATAAAAAAATGGCTGATGGAGCATAAAAAATTTGAGATTTTTAAAAATGCTTTTTATTTGCATGGGTATTTTGATTTTTTGTTCCATTATAATCGTTTGGATGATAAAACGCAAAAAAAATTTTTAGAGAAGGCAAAAGAATTTTATAAAGAGGGAAAAGAAGCTGGAGTTGGATTAGATAATGCACGATTCCAAAGATGGGAAATGCGAGATTATTATTATAAAACTGTATATCCATTTTTAAAACAATTTGAAACAGGGATAGTTGTAAATGAAGATGGTCGTAGAAAACATGATTTAACGAAAAATATTCTAAGGGTCATGTATCATACAAGAATGGGTGATTTTATATGGACAAAATTTAATCAATTCATGCATAGACCTTTTATATGGAATAAATTACATGAGGGAGAAGTTCAAATAGATGGTAATTCAAATCGATTATATTGCATGGATTTTGATACAGGAATATTTGAATTAGAACCTGTGGGAGAAGGGAAAAAAGCACTTGTAATTGTGCCATGGTATTCTGAAAATGCAGCAATTCATAACATTGAAAATATTGCCGAAATGTTAAAAAAGAGAAAATATCAAATGCATTTGTTTTTGTATTATAATGAGTTTAGACCTGATAATATAAATAGAAAAGTTTGGGATAGAGTTTTTTATCAACATGCATCAAATCCATATTTTTCGCATACTAATGTTTCACCTAATTGTGCGGATGGGGATTATATAGATGATTGGGTTGATGATGAATTTTTACAATCGATAGTCCGAATGAATGAACATTATCATTACGATCTTTGCATGGCAAATTATTTATTTTATTCAAAAGCATTTGAGGTTTTGCCAAATGCAAAGAAAGTATTATATACACATGACAAATTTACAAAACATAATGAATCATTAAAAAAAGCGGGTTTTCCAGAGTGGAGTTTTTGGTTTGGGGTAAATACGGAAAGAGAAGAAGCACGTGCACTTAAACGGGCAGATATTGTTTTGGCATCACAGGAAGAAGATGCAACGTTTTTTAGAAAAATAACAAATTATCAAACGAAGGTAATTACATATCCATTCGTTCCTGCATGCCATTATATTGATGAAAAAAGGAATGATAATAAATATGAAGAAGATTTAATAAAAGTAGGATATTTGGCTTCTTCAAATCCGCCTAATTATTTTGCTATTAAGAAATTAATATCGGATCTTGCAAATAACAAAAAAATACAATTAAATATTGCGGGTGGGGTTTGTAATATGCTTTCATCATTAAAGGTTCCAGATAATATAAGAATTTTAGGATATATTGATGACTTGAAAAAGTTCTATTCCTCATATGATATATACATCAATCCTGATACTTTTTATTCTGGATTGAAGTGTAAGACATTAGAAGCAATGTCATATGGAGTGGCTATTATTTGTACAAAAATTGCAGCAACTGGACTTGGATTAAAAGAAAAATATCATCAATTAGAAAGTGAAAAAGAGTGTGCTAAATATCTTATGGAACTTACAAATTATGAAGATGATGTTCGGAAAAAGACTATTGATGATATTAGAAAAGAGAGTATTCATCAATACAATTTATTTATTGAAAGATATCCATTGGATAAACTAATGGATGATATTCTAAAAAGCTAATTGTCTTCATAAAATATGAAGTTTGAATTTATATAGGAGAAAATTATATGATAATTACAAAAACACCATTTCGGATGTCTTTTTTTGGCGGTGGAACAGATATCCCAGAACATTTTTATGAAAATAGAGGGGCAGTTTTATCTACGACGTTTGATAAATATTGTTATGTAAATGTCCGTCATTTACCGCGTTTCTTTGAATATAAAACACATTTGACGTATTCGAAAATGGAATATGTAAATGAAAATAATGAGATAAAGCATCCGGCAATTCGAAATGCAATGAATATGCTTAATATGCATGAGATACGTTTAGTATATGAGGCAGATTTGCCAGCTAGATCGGGACTTGGAACAAGCAGTTCTTTTGCGGTGGGAATGTTAAATGCTTTTTATGCATTAAAGGGTAAATATGCGGATAAAAAGAAATTAGCAGATGAAGCTATTTATTTGGAGCGAGAACTTTGTAAAGAGGCAGGCGGATGGCAAGATCAAATAGCTGCGTCATTTGGAGGTTTGAATCGGATCGATTTTTCTGGAAATGAATATGATGTAAGGCCAATTGTGATTTCACCGGAAAGGAAGAAACAATTAGAAAATAATTTGTTGTTATTTTTTACTGGTTTCACGCGATTTTCTTCTGAAATACAAGCAGTTAATAATGTGGCTGCAAAAAGTAAATCAGAATATCTTTCAGAAATGTATGATTTGGTAGATGAAGCGGAACAGGTATTGGTAAATAAAAATAGAAATATTGATGATTTTGGAAAATTGTTAGATACTACATGGAAGTTAAAAAAGCAAACGGGCTCGAAGATATCTACTTCTTCTATTGATCGATTATATGAACTTGGAATAAAAGAAGGTGCTTTTGGAGGGAAACTTTTAGGTGCTGGAGGAGGCGGATTTCTTGTTTTTTATGTTCCGGAAGAACGACAAAGTAGAGTGAAAGAAGCAATGAAAGATTTGGTACATGTCCCATTCAAGTTTGAAGAGGGTGGTACAAAAATTATTCATTATACACCAGAAGAATACACAGAGACAAGATAAAATAGTGAAAGCTATTAATAAAAAGTATGAAGAAAAAGTTTTAATATTTTATTTATAGACAGAATTGTGTACATGCTTTGTGTGTGCAAAAGTAAAACGTATAGGAGAATGAATGAAAAATAAGTGTGAATATATTGAATTGTGTAGGTTTGTTGGCGCAATTATAATATTATGTCATCATTCATATACATTGATGGATCGTACGATTTTTTTGGGAGGATGGGCATTTGTAGAGTTCTATTTTATATTAACGGGATATTATACAACGAGTCATTTTGTCAAAAAAATGGAAAAACATAAAGTTGAGTACGATGAAATGTTTTTTTATGTAAAAAGTAAAATAAAAAAATTGTATCCTTATGCAGTAGGGGGGGTGCTGTTCAGCTTTTTGAATGTTATTACAAAATGCTCTGAAAATGACAGAGGCGTAGCTTCCTTTTCATTAATATATAATTTATTATTGTTAAAAGGAAGTGATATAGCAAATTCTTCTTATACCTATGATCCACCTTTGTGGTATATTACGCATTTGATTTTGTTTTTGCCGTTGATTATAATTTTAATGGTCAAAAATGAAAAAATTTATAAGTATTTTTTATGCTGGTTTATTCCTATTATGTTATATGCATTGTGCATGGATTATATGAAAAAAATTGCAATTTGGGAAGGCGGAATATTTCAGTGCTTTAGAGGAATCGCTGGATTGACTGTTGGAAGCGCATTGTTTTATATGACAAGATATTATAAAGAAAAAGATGATTTCCCTAAAATGTTATTTCGTATAGCGAGTGTGATTGGATTTATAGGCTTTATTTTTATTACTGTTTTTTTTAGAAATGGTGGAATTGATATTTCAGCGGAGATAATTATAGTGATGTTTTTTACATTAATGAATGATGAAAATTATATAAAAAATAAGCATATTTATTCGATATGCATTCATTTGGGTGAATTGGCACTTCCAATTTATTGCATCCATTATCCTATTCAAGATTGGATTCAAAGATTATTTCCTTTAAATGGATATTGGTTAAAATTAGGAATGTCAATCGTTTGGTCGGTAATGATTTCAGAATTGATGCTGTTAGTCTGTAAAAAATGGGGAGAACAGAAGAGAATAGTTCAGAAAGAAACAACTCTGTAAATTTGCATCTTTATAGTTATGGAGGAAAACATGAACACAACCCTCATCATCATGGCTGCCGGTATAGGTTCCCGTTTTGGAACCGGTATCAAGCAGCTGGCTAAGATGGCTCCGAATGGAGAGATTATTATGGATTTTTCGATTTACGATGCGAAGGAAGCTGGTTTTACAAAAGTTGTATTTGTAATTCGGAAAGCCATTGAGAAAGAATTTAAAGAAGTGATTGGAAATCGCTTATCTAAGGTTATGCCTGTGGAATATGTCTATCAAGAGTTAGAAGACTTGCCTGAAGGCTATCATGTTCCAGAAGGACGAGTAAAACCATGGGGAACCGGGCAGGCAATTCTGGCTTGTAAAGATGTTGTGAAAGAACCATTTGTGATCATCAATGCAGATGATTATTATGGGAAAGAAGCTTTTTCGAAGCTTCATGAGTTCCTGCTTTCTGGAAATACAGATGCGGATAAGATAAATCTGGCAATGGCAGGCTTTTCTTTAAAGAATACGCTGAGTGAAAACGGAGCGGTTACCAGAGGTGTCTGCGTGGCAGATAAGGCGGGATTCTTGAAAGAGGTCGTTGAAACGACGGGAATTCAGTGTGTAGATGGAAAAATCCAGTGTGATAATGCGAAGGTAAGCAAATGGATCACACCGGATACGATGGTATCCATGAATATGTGGGCCGGATATCCGGATTTTTTGCGGTACATAGATGAAGGATTTGCCAGATTCCTTGATGCATTAGGGGAAAATCCGGAGAAGAAGGAGTATCTTCTCCCAAATATTGTGGCGGAATTGCTTGAAAAGAAGTTAGCTTCCGTAAAAGTTTTGAATACGCCGGACAGATGGATTGGAATTACTTATAAAGAAGATATAGAACCGGCGCAGGAGGGATTCCGACAGATGATAGAGAGTGGATTATATCCGGAAAATTTGTGGGATTAGGATAAAGTAAGAACAAATGAAATTAGAGAGAAACAGGATGGTTGAAGTTTTATTTTACACAGCCGTCCTCACCAAACAATTCTACCTTCTCCCCAGCGGCAGCATCGGCATCGCGGATCTGTTTTTCGCCTTGTCCGGTGCCCTGGCGCTTATCATGGCGTGGAGAAGTGGTAAGAAAATCTGGTATCAGGAAGATTTTCCCTGGGTGGTCTTCCTGATATTTGCAGCTGTCATTAATGGCATTTATTTTGTTCGGACAGGAAAAGGAAGTTTTCCGTTACATACGCTTTATTGGATTTATTCTGCATTCCTGATCTGGGCGTTCCGGACACTTTATTCGGATTCGTTTATGCGGGGACTTTGCTGGATATGTCGGATCAATCTGGTGTTTCAGACAATTGTTTTGATTTCCGGACGAGGACGCTATTTTCATGAGAGCTGGGGCGGTTCTCGGTTTATGGGAACGTTTAATGATCCGAACCAGTTTGCTTTTTTCATCTTTACGATGATTCTGGTGCTTTTTATGGAATACCGGCGGAAGGCAGAGTATACAGTCAAGACACGGATTGCGTGCTGGGGAATGTTTTTTTGGGGAGTTCTTCTGATTGGAAAAGCAAAATCAACCGGTATGTTTGTGGGACTGCTTGCCTTTTTTGTAATACTGGCATGGCAGTTTTTCTGGGAAAGATGCACGCACTCAAAGTATAAAAAACTCTGGTGGTTCGGCGGGGCAGCTGTTGTAGTGATGCTGGCGCTGGGCGTCTATCGGATCTGGCCAGGGGCAAATTTTGATGTTTCGCAGACGGATTATACGCTTCTTTCCAGAATCCAGCAGAAAATATGGAAGCTGGCAAATGGAAATCTCTATGATCTGCTGTATGACAGAAGTGCGGAGCGGCTGGTATTGACGCCTCAGTATTTGTTTTATGGAGCGGGAGAGGGTTTTTTTGAACGTTTTATTCCGTATGATGGATTTGAGAAGCTTCTGAGTCCGGGCGTGTTTGATGTTTTTCATGTTAATGAGATTCATTCCAGCTTTTTTGATGTCTGGTTTTCGTATGGACTGATTCCTACCACATTTCTGGTGTATTGGATTGTGAAAAATGTGATTCGGTGTGAGAAAGCGCAGAGGGCGGCGGTGCTGGCACTTCTGGCAGAGAGTTTTACGCTGATGAACTGCAGGCAGCCGTTTTTCTGGTTTGTTATTGTGATGGCGGGGATGTCTGGGAAGAAGGGAAGAAGGACATGAATTTGAAACATCAAAAGTTTGTTAAAAAAGGATGTTATTCTGCTTGCATCTCCTGTAAGGATATGCTACATTTAACATAACAAGCATATATTTTTCTTTACCACATTTCATATATTTATCTATATTCTAAAAATAATCTAAGAAAATCTTATGCTTATCCAAGTCAACAACAATTGAAGAGCAGGAGATTTTCAAAGGGTTAAAAGAAAAGTGGAAATTCTCCTGCCAGAAGGGAGAATGAATGAGAAGTAGGAATTCTGTAAAAGTGAAGCGGAATCACAAGGATACGCTGTTTCGGATGATTTTCAGCACGAGGGAGAATCTGCTGAGTCTTTATAATGCGGTGAATCATTCGCATTACACAGATGCATCGGAGCTTGAGATTGTGACGCTGAAAAATGCGGTTTATATGAACATGAAGAATGATCAGGCGTTTCTGCTTGATATGCAGCTGAACCTTTATGAACATCAGTCCACCTGGAATCCGAATATGCCGCTGCGCTTTTTGATGTATGTGGCAAAGGAGTACCAGATGCTGGTGCGGAATCAGACGCTTTATGCATCGGCGCTGGTAAAGGTGCCGACACCGCATTTTGTTGTGTTTTATAATGGGGAGACGGAGCAGGAGGCGGAGACGATTCTGAGGCTGTCGCATTCGTTTCAGCAGAAGACGGATAAACCAGAGCTGGAATTGATGGTAAGGGTGTTGAATATTAACCTTGATAAGAAACAGGAAGTGTTGGAGGCGTGCCAGCTTTTGAAAGAATATATGCTTCTGGTGAATAAGATTCGTAGATATACGGATGAGTATAAAGATATTAATCAGGCAGTCGAACAGGCAGTGACGGAGTGTATCGAGGAAAATATACTGGCTGATTTTTTAAGAAAGAATCGGGCGGAGGCGATTGAAATGTGTATTTTTGAATATGATGATAAGCGGGAGAAGGAGCTGATCCGGAAGGCGGAGTATTCGGAAGGTATGAAAGAGGGAGAAAGGATTGGACGGGAAGCTGGAAAGAAAGAAGAAGCCGAACGGATATTTAAAATTTACCAATTATTTCGCGCGAACTACACGGAAAACCAGATTAAAGAGAAGCTGGGGATGAATGTAGAAGAAGTACGGAAAATTTTGGAACGATTTAAATGATTTTTAGCTTAGACGGGAGTGTCTTTCGGAGGGAGGGCACTCCTTATTTGAATACGAAAGTTATGACAGATGCACCGTTGGATATGGAAATGCGGAAACGGTATCTGGGAATGTTCTGGGGCAGTTACTGTTCACTCATGTGTGAACAGTAATCTGGGGCATAAAATAGGAATATAAAAGAAATAAATTCTTCTTGCATCCTATATGCGGATATGCTACATTTATCTTATCAAGCATATATTTTTCTTTATCAGCAATTTAAGCGGTATCTAATATTCTAATTTTAATCTGAGAAATCTTATGCTTATCCAAGTCAACAATAATTGAAGAGCAGGAGATTTTCAAAGGGTTAAAAGAAAAGTGGAAATTCTCCTGCCAGAAGGGAGAATGAATGAGAAATATGAATTCTGTAAAAGTAAGGCGGGATCACAAGGATACGTTGTTTCGGATGATTTTCAGTACAAGGGAGAACCTGTTGAGTCTGTATAATGCGGTAAATCATTCACATTATACGGATGCAAAAGAGTTGGAGATCGTGACGCTGGAAAATGCAGTTTATATGAATATGAAAAATGACCAGGCATTTTTGCTGGATATGCAGTTGAATTTGTATGAACATCAGTCAACCTGGAATCCGAATATGCCGCTGCGTTTTCTGATTTATGTGACGAAAGAATACCAGATGCTCATTCGGAATCAAACGCTGTATGCGTCAACGCTGGTAGAATTGCCGACCCCACACTTTGTTGTATTTTACAATGGAGAAGAGGAGCGGGAAGCGGAAAGTGTTCTGAAACTGTCACATTCATTCTGCCAGAAGGCGGATGAACCAGAGCTGGAATTGATAGTGAAGGTATTGAATATTAATCTGGATAAAAAACAGAGGATTTTGGAAACTTGCTGCCTGTTGAAAGAGTATATGCTTCTGGTTGACAAGATTCGTAAATATGCGGCAGAGTATAAGGACATAAACCGGGCGGCAGAGCAGGCTGTGACGGAATGTATTGAGGAAAATATACTGGCTGATTTCCTGAGAAAGAATCGAACGGAGGCGATAGAGGTGTGTATTTTCGAATATGATGAGAAACGGGAAAAGGAATTGATTCGGAAGGCAGAGTATGCGGAAGGTAAGAAGGAAGGATTAAAGGAAGGTCAGAAGCAGGGTGAAGAACGAGTGTTTGGAATTTATAGATTATATCGAGATAAATATACAGAAAACCAGATTGCAGAACAGATGAAAATAGATGTGGATGAAGTTAGGAATATTTTGGAAAAGTTTAAGGAATAGGTGCGGCGGTTGGTTATACATATGCTGATATTATCATTGAACCGCAAAATCCGGATAATGGCATTATCTTTGAATTTAAGCATTCCAAGGAAGTGTCAGGATTAGATAAGACCTGTGAAAGAGCGCTCAAGCAAATCAGAGATCGAAGGTATTCTGAGTATCTGAAAAATGATGGTCGCCATAATATAATGCTTTATGGCATCGCTTTTTACAAAAAGAGATGTAAAGTAGTGGTTGAGAAACTGAAAGAAGCATAATGTTGATCAGCCCGCTTACTATAATCGTATACGATTTGTAGGTGGGCTTCTTTTTTGATGCTATGTCAATAGTTGGGAGAGAGTATGAAATTTCTAAAGATAAGTGCAAAATTATGTTTGATGCTGCTTGCAAGTCTGTTTGCAGGCATATTTTTACTATGGTGCGTATTTTTGCTGCCGGATCGTTTGACCCAGACGCATGCAGCCCGATCGGCGGAAACATTTTCTTATGAAGGGATAGGTGCGGCGGTTGGTTATACATATGCGGATCAGCTGGATAACTGGACGGATGCGCTTATGATTGGAAATGCCTGTTATCAGAAAGAAGATGCCAGTGCGTTGAACCGCGCGGCTGCAGCCTACCGACCAGATTATCAGAATGGAGATCCGATTACTTCGTTAGATGCATACGTGAAGGCGGAGGAGGACGTTGGCAGTATTGCGTACCCGCGTTATTGGCATGGCTATCTGGTGGCGCTTAGGCCGCTTTTGATGGTAACCGATTATTTGGGTATACGGTCAATTAATACAGTCTTTTTTGCGGTTACAATATTATTACTGGTGTTGGTTATAATAAAAAGAAAACAATATCAGTTGTTCCTGCCGTTGGGGATTACGATTTTATTTTTGCGTCCATTAGCGATTATTCATTCGCTGCAGCTTTCGACGGTATTTTACCCGACGATGCTGTCGGTTATTGTGTGTATTTATTTTCAGAAATGGATGTGCAGGGAGGGACATTTTCTTTATCTGTTTTTGATGAATGGGATTGTGATTGCATACGCGGATTTGCTTACATATCCGGTCGCTTCATTAGGGGTATTACTGACTGTTTTTATGATGATTCAGGAAAAAACGGCGCCTGCAGAGAAGATTCGGCAGATTGTGGCTGGTTCAGTCGTTTGGGGATTTGGCTATTTTGGCATGTGGGCAGGAAAATGGCTGATTTCTTCGATTATTTTACGTCAGAATGTTTTGGCAGATGCCGTTTCGCAGGCACAGGTCCGCGTTTCCAGCAGCTATGGAGAAAATCATTTTTCCAGAGTGATGGTATTTATGCGGAATATAGGTGCCGGATTTATAGGTGTTCTGGTATTAGCGGCGGTTGTCTTTCTTCTGTTGACGATTTTTATGCTGTGGAGAAATAGACAAAGCCTGCATGTTCGGAGTGGCTGGCGGGAGCTCTTCCTATGTATGTTGCCATATCTTATGATTTGCCTGATTCCGTTTGCCTGGTATAGTGTGTTTGTGAATCATTCTTATATCCATATCGTGTTTACATACCGGGCACTGGCAGCAGCGGTGTGCGCGTGGAGTGGAATGTGCATGGTAAAAATGGAGTTTGTGTTTTATAGATAGTAGTGTGCTAAAATTTTAGGAGCGGGTAAAACGCGAAAAAGAGCTTTAAACGAAATAAGGATGGAAGAAATCACCCCCAAAGTAAATTCTTCCATCCTTTTTCTTACTCTTTTACAATTCGAAACTCCCTCCATTTTCCGCTCCGGTAGCGCATCACAACTACGAAGCAGGCGATCAGCCATGCGGGCGGCATGCTCACATAGTAGCAGCGGAAGCCAACCGGGGTGAGCGCCAGCAGGAAGGAGAGCGCGAGGCGGATGCCCAGGTTGATGAAGCCGGAAGCTGCCGGGATCTTGACATCGCCTGCACCCTGCAGAAAACCGCAGGTGATGTTGGTGATCGTGCTGGTCCAGATGAAGAACATCAGGATGTCGAGATGTTCCTTTGCGCGCCGCAGGGACTCTCCGGTGATGTTGAAGATCTGGAGAAGCGGCCGGTCAAAAAGCAGAACTACGATACTGATGGAGATACTGATCAGGACGCCCATCAGGATGGTGGTGCGGTAGCCGCGGCGGGCACGGTCCAGTTTTTCAGCGCCGATATTCTGTCCGGCGAAGCTGGAAATGGCGACGTTAAAGCTCTGGGACGGGATGTGCGCGAGCTGTTCGACCTTCAGCATGGCAGCGTAGCCCTCGATGCTGGGAGCGCCGAAGGAGTTGATGAGACGCTGCAGGATGAGGAAGCCGATTGAATTGACGCCCGTCTGCAGCATGATCGGAATACTCAGGCGCATCAGCAGCGCCCCCTGTCCCTTCCAGGCGTAGAGATAACGCCGTTTCGGCAGCAGATCCGGGAAAATGTGCCGCAGATACAGGAAACTGGCGATGGCGGAACCTGCCTGTGCGATCACGGTCGCGGCAGCCGCGCCGGAGACACCCATATGAAAGATGGAGATAAACACACAGTCCAGCACGATGTTCAGGGCGGCGGAGATCATCAGGAAAATGAGTGCGCCGCGCGAATCACCGTGTGCCCGCAGGATGCCATAGGTAACATTGTAGAGCAGCTGGAAAATAATTCCACCGCTGTAGATCAGAAAGTATGCCATACTGTCGAAACGCATTTCCTCCGGTGCCTGCAAAAAACCGAAAATAACTGGACGGGCTGCCAGAAAGCAGGCGGCGGTTAAAAGTATACTTGCGATTATGGCAATCAGATAGGAGACGGAGATGGATTCCTGTATGTCTGTCTCTTTTTTGGCACCGAAATACTGGGCAACTGCGATGTTGACACCGGCACCGATGGAGGTGCAGATGGCGGTCAGAAGCCAGATCATGGAGCTGGTTAGTCCGACGGCTCCAAGGGCGGTTGCGCTGATGAGGTTTCCGACGATCACGCTGTCAGCGAGGTTGTACAAAACCTGCAGCAGGTTTGCCCCCATGATAGGCAGGGAAAAGAGCAGGATGGAGGACCATTCCCGCCCTTCGGTCATATCTTTTTTCATATGTATAAAACTCCTTTGATACAGCTAAAATCATGAGTTTAGTGTAGCATAGAGGATGGAAAAAGTAAAGAGAACGGAAAGCGCTTGTCAAGTGGAAAGAGGAGGATCTATAATAGAATAGATTTAATGTAACTGTTCAGTAGGTCTGCGCATTTACTGCGCTGACCGTACGAAAACATGGGTCAGCAGGGAAAAATCCCATTGCCATAGGCAATTTTTAATGGATTTTTGCGCGTGACTGTGAGGGGACTGAACAGTTACGATTTAACGAATATTAAGAAAAAGGGATGAGGAAATCTTGAATCACAACATGGAAATGACGGAGAAACCGACGGGAAGCGGGGTAGCACGGTGGAGCTTCTATCTGATGGGGCTTCTGATTCTGGCGATGGGGCTTACACTCAATACCAAAGCAGGACTCGGAGTGTCGCCGATTATTTCACTTTCGTATGCAGCGTCCGTGATCTGGAACCGGAATTTTGGTGATATGACCTTTGTCCTGTATGGTATCTTTGTCTTGATTCAGGCGGCGATTCATCTGCGGGAGAAAGGAGAAGCAGGACGCAGCTTGCTTATGAAAGATGCTCTGCAGTTTCCATTGAGTATTGCATTTACAAGATTTCTGAATGTATTTTCAGCGTGCATACCGCCGCTGGAAGAATGTGGACCGGCGGCTTCTGGACTTTTAGGACGCATGGGCGTGCTGGTGCTTGCCCTGACTTTTACAGGCGTCGGCGCAGCGATGTCCCTGTCAATGCGGCTGGTGCCAAATCCGGGTGATGGTCTGGTGCAGGTGCTGGCGGACACCTTTGGAATCGACACAGGTCTGATGAAGAACTGTGTCGATGCAACCTGTATCGTTTTGTCACTGCTCATGGGACTTTTGTTTGCGGGAAAACCGGTGGGAATCGGCATTGGAACGGTCTGTGCTGTCATGCTGGTGGGGCGCGTGATTGCGCTGTTTCATCATATTTTTGGAAAGGCGATGCTGCAGGCGGCTGGACTGGAAAGTGGCAGGAACTGACAGAGTGTGTGGAAAAAGGTGTGCGAAAGATAAAAGCAGCCGATTTTTGAGTGAAATTCAGATACATAAAATAATAGGAGATAAATAAGATGAAATTGAGAATGAAGCGGAAAGCAATGGTAGTATTGGCAGCAGGCATGTTGATGAGTGCGGCAGCTCCGGCGGCTGCGATGGCGGCGGAGAAAGCGACAGGACCGGCGCTTACGGCAAGCTACAACGGGGATGTAAATACACTGGAGGCGGCGAAGGATGCAACGCAGCTGATTGTGGTGATTGGCAACCGCCAGGATCCGGCGAAGAGCCGTCTGGACTGGTATAAACGCGATGCAGATGGAAAACTGGTGCAGGTGATGTCGAAAGAAGCGGTCAGCGGCATGAACGGTATCACGATGCAGAAGCAGGAGGGCGATAAGAAGACGCCGGCGGGTGTGTACCGCTTTACGATGGCATTTGGCCTGAAGGCAAATCCGGGAACGATTCTGCCGTATCACCAGATCGTGGACGGCGATTATTATGTGGATGACGGAAACAGCCAGTATTATAACAAGCTGGCAAATACGAAGCAGGTACAGAAGGACTGGAATTCGGCGGAGGATCTGATGGCGCAGGCGCCGCAGTATAATTATGGCCTGGTACTGGATTATAATCCGGAGTGTACACCGGGAAAGGGATCGGCGATCTTTCTGCATTGCCCGAAGAGCTGGAATAATACGGGAACTTCCGGATGCATCAGTATTCCGGAGGAAGATATGAAACAGGTTGTGTGCCAGGTGGATACCGGGACGAAGATTGTGGTGGTGCAGGATGAGAGCGATTTAGCAAATTACTAATTAGATAGGCTGTGAGAGTCAGATCTCATTTGGGGATTTTTATCTGGAAGCAGATAGGAACCCCCAGATGAGTTTTTTTGTTTCATAGGACATAATTTCCTAATGAAACCCAAAAACGCCGGACAATATCCGGCGCTCAGGTGTCTCAAAATATTTGTCCCTACGTTGGCATTATCCAAATCAGGTTTTGGGTCGAAACTTTTGGTTCCCTCTCAGCCTGCATCACAAGCTCCCCATTATCGAAATGAATTGTAGCATGATTTGGAAAAAAATAGCAATGGCAACTCTGGTTTTATGATTTATTTGCCCCGCCCATCTGCCGGCTCAGCATCCGCAGCATTTCCGCCTGCCGTTTCTGCGCTGGGGGCATTTGGTCTGTCAGGATCGAAAAAAGAGTGTCCATTTCTGAGGTTGAGAATTGCGGGGAACCGTTGCTGCCCCGGAGACTCATGAGAAGCGGCAGAAGCTTGTCTTGCGGCGTGTTTCTTGCCTGATCGGCTAACTGTTCCATCTGTTTTATTTTGTCTGGATCCATGGAGCGGAGTCTCGGATCCTGTTTCCAGTTTTGAAATTCCATAGTGTGTGCCTCCTGTCTGTTTGAAGTGGATGTGCCAGATGCACGGTCTGTGGTTTTTTTCTGTCTGCGGGAATATTCGGCTTGCGGGTAAAGGACAGATGCCGGAACTGCATCAGAATTGGGTGAATCATTCTGGATATCTTGCGAAGTCGGAAAGGATGCTGTCTGCGGCATATTTTGCCAGTAGGATTCATAGAGGCGGGAACCTTCGATAAAATTTAAGACCAGATCGATCGAACTTTGCTCTTCCTCTGTGCCATACGGCTTGATCGCTTTCAGCATATCAACCGGCGAATCCTTGTCGCGTTCGCCCACCGAGCAGATTCCGATCTCACCGTCGGCCGGATCAGCAAATAGCTGCATCGTCTTTTCTAGTTCGCGGAATTTCACAAACAGGGAGAAAAAACGCTGTTCCGGGATGTGAATATAGGGAAGCGCCGCCTTGACAAGCTGCATATGTGGGAGTGAGGTCAAGCGGTCTAACTCGGTCATTTTGAGAGAAACATCTTGGTTCACGAAAAAAACCTCCCAAATCTTTGTCTCAATATATGCAGATGAGAGGAAAAAAAGACGTTTTGGTTCACGGGTAGGCACTTTTGGAATCGAAAAAGAACGGGAATGTTTAAAGAAAAAAAGCTCCGGGACAGGAAAAACCACATATAGTATATTATAAAAAATAAGAAAGAAAAGGATTCAGAGCTATGAACACCCGGCTGATCATTGATGGAAATGCCGTTTATGAAATAGATGAAGACTGTCTCGCCTGCCGCGGACGGCGGACTGGATGCAGACGCTGTGTGGAACCGGGTTCCCGCACCCGGGGACGAAGCACGCCTTTACAGAAATTGGAACCTGCCAGTGAAAAATCACAAACTCACAAATAAAGAAAGATGTGGTATAATGTAAAGAAAGAAATTCCCCTCATTCCAGCCTGCCCAGCCACTTCCTCATGAGGTGTCAGGGAAAGCTGGAATGGGGATACCGTAGCAGAGCTCCAGAGTCCTAAGACAAACTGGCTCACAACAACATTGCATCAGGAACTGAAAGGACGAATCCATATGAACCCATATAAAATCATGCTGGTAGATGACGAGGAGGAAGTACGGACAAGCATCATACGCAAAATCGACTGGCAGGATGCCGGATTCGAGGTGATCGGGGATGCGGAGAACGGGAAGGAAGCGCTGGAAAAGATCGAGCAGAATGAGCCGGATGTTGTGCTGACAGACATCCGGATGCCATATATGGACGGGCTGGAGATGGCGGAGAATATACGGCAGAGATATCCGTCCATCAAGATCGTGATTTTTTCTGGTTTTGATGAATTTGAGTACGCCAAAAAGGCGATCAAGCTCAATGTGATCGAATATATTTTAAAGCCGGTCAATGTCGAAGAGCTGACGGCGATTTTAAAGAAAATCAAGAAAAATCTCGATGAGGAGATCGAGCAGAAGCGGAATGTTACCCTGCTTCGGGAAAGTTATATCAAGAGTCTTCCGGCGATCCGGGAACATTTTTTGAATGACCTGATTCACGGCGGCATGGAGGAAGCGCAGATTGAGGAAAAACTGAACGAATATGCGATCGACGTTGCGGGTGCGGTCAAATGGGTGATTGCGGCGATCCATCTGGAACCGGATGAGAAGGTGGACAAGGCAGTTTCGCTGCATCAGCAGCGGGAGCTGATTCCGATTTCCGTCCGCAATCTGATTGAGGAAAAACTGGAAGGGCAGTACCGTTTTATTGTGTTCCACTCTTCCTTTGAGACGATCCTTCTGGTGGCGATCGACAAAGACAATACGCAGACCGGACTGATTGCCCTGCTGGGCGATATCTGCAAGGAGACGAAGAAAATTCTGGAGGTATCGGTTACGATCGGCGTGGGTGAGAGCTGCAGTTCGCTGACGGATTTAAGCCGCCCGTGCCACACGGCACTCAATGCACTCGGTTACCGTGCGATCACAGGTTCCGGCGGTGTGATCTGCATCGGCGATATGGAGCCGTCCGGGCATGAAAAACTCCGGTTCGACAGCCGGATGGAGTCGGAGCTTATAGCGGCAGTCAAGTTTGGACCGAAGGAAAAGATCCGTTCCGTGATAGACGGGATTGTGAGCCGGATGGAGGATGCGCGGGTGCATTACCGCCAGTATCAGGCGTATGTGCTTGCGATCATCAATGTGCTGACACAGCTCTCCCAGCAGTATGATCTGCGGATCAGCGAGATGTTTGGCGTGGAAAATGATTATTTCGAGATTCTGGGGCGCGTCCAGAAGATGGAGAATGTCCGCCCGTACCTGACCGAGGTGGCGCTCAAGATGAATGCCGGAATGGAAGAAGAGCGGAGCAATACGACAAAAAACGTGATCCGCGAGGCGAAGCAGTACATTCAGGACAATTTTCAAGATCCGGAGCTGTCGGTGGAGAAGATCTGCCGCCATCTGCATATGAGCCCGGCGTATTTTTCAACGATGTTTAAGAAGGAGACGGGACAGGCGTACATCGCCTATCTGACCGATGTCCGGCTGGGGCGCGCGGTCGAGCTTCTGATGGCAACTGACGACAAGACGTATATCATCGCGGAAAAGGTCGGCTACCCGGAGCAGAACTATTTCAGTTACGTATTTAAGAAAAAATTCGGTGTTTCCCCGACGCGGTACCGCACGGCACACCGGAGCGGGGAGGCATAATGGGTAAAAAAAGGACGATCTGGAAGAAAAAGCTTTTTGACGACGCCAGCATCCGGTCTATGATCTTTATCTATTTTACGATCACGGCGCTGGCGGCGAGCGTGCTGATCTCCCTGTCGCTGTACCAGAGAATGTCACGGCAGGTCACGGAAGTAGTACAGGAGGAGAGCCAGAACCTGATCGCGCAGGTGGGGCGCTCTGTGGAGTCGTACCTCCGCACGATCATGAAGCTGTCCGACTCGCTTTATTATGGCACGATCAAGAATGCCGATCTGTCGAGCCAGTCGCTTGGAAGTGAATTTACGCTTCTCTACGATAATAATAAGGATAATGTGGAGAATATTGCCCTGTTTTCGGAGGATGGGGCGCTTCTGGAGGCAGTCCCGGCGGTGCGTCTGAAAAATGAGGTGGATGTGACGCAGGAAGAATGGTTCCGGAGCGCCTTAAACCGGACGGAAAACCAGCATTTTTCCCTGCCGCACGTACAGTATGTGTTTGACAATGCGGAAAATCAATACCGATGGGTCATTTCGCTGTCCCGGGCGGTCGAACTGACACACGGAACCTCGACCTCTCAGGGCGTCCTTCTGGTCGATATCCGCTATTCGAGCCTGGAACAGCTCTTTGGCGGCATCACGACGGGGCGCGGCGGTTATTTCTATATGATCAGCGGAAATGGCGAGATTCTTTACCACCCGCAGATGCAGCTTCTGGATTCCGGCTGGGTGCAGGAGAACAATGGACAGGCAGCCGGCTATTCGGACGGAAATCATGAGGAGATATTTGCCGGAAAAAAGCGGATGGCGACGGTCAAGACGATCGGCTACACAGGCTGGAAGGTGGTCGGGGTGACGCCGGAAAATGCCGTGTCGCTCAACACGATCAAAACCCGGCTTTTTATCGTATTTGTCATTGCCCTCATTTTGTGCATTCTGGCTCTGATTAACTCTTATATTTCATCGAGGATCACGAATCCGATCCGCGAGCTGGAAAAATCGGTCGGCGTCCTGGAGGCGGGCAATTTAAGCGCACCGGTGTACATCGGCGGTTCGTATGAGATCCGCCATCTGGGAAAATCGATCAGTGATATGGCGGGTCAGATCCGCCTCCTGATGCAGGATATTGTGCGTGAGCATGAGGCGAAACGCAAGCAGGAGTTTGATACGCTGCAGTCGCAGATCAATCCGCATTTCCTCTATAATACGCTCGATATCATTGTCTGGATGATTGAAAATGAGCAGAAAACGGAGGCGGTCAAGGTGGTGACGGCGCTGGCGCGGTTCTTCCGTATCAGTTTAAGCCGCGGCAAGAGCTTAATTACTGTGAAGGATGAGCTGGAACACGTCCGGAATTACCTGATGATCCAACAGATGCGGTTTAAAAATAAGTTTACTTATACGATCGAGTCAGATGATGAGGTTTTGGAACTTGCAAGTTTAAAACTGATGCTGCAGCCGCTGGTGGAGAATGCGATCTACCATGGCATGGAATATATGGACGGCGACGGCGAGATCTTCGTGCGCGCCTGGCAGGAGGAAAAAGAGCTGTATCTGGAGGTGCGGGACAATGGGCTTGGCATGACGGAGGAACAGGTCGAGAGCCTCTTTACCGATACGGCGCACGTGGCATCCAAGCGCGGATCCGGCATCGGGGTACGCAATGTCAACGAGCGGATCAAGCTGTATTTCGGCGCGGAATATGGTCTTTCGATCGAGTCGGAGCCGGATGAGGGAACCGCGGTGAAGATTCATCTTCCGGCAGTGCCTTACGAGAAAGTGCTGGAAGAGAAGAAAGTGTAAAAGTGGGGGCGACAGATCAATGCGATATGGAGTGAGAAAAAAAAAGGAGCTGGCGCTCTGGGGAATCCTGTGTGTGGGACTTATTTTGCTGTATCTCCTTTCCTCCACGGATTGGATCATCAAGGAAAAAGAGGTGGAGGTCTACCCGGTGTCCCTGATTATCAGCGATACTTCGGATGATGATTACGTCAACTTCCGCAAGGGCGTGGATCAGGCGGCGGTTGAGTATAATGTAGATGTCAGCTTTATTACCCTGTATGAAAAGGATAATCTGGCACAGCAGATGGAGCTGGTGCGCCGGGAAGCGGCAGACGGTGCCGGGGTAGTGATACTGGAGCCGGTTGATGAGCTGGAATGCCGCCAATATCTGGAAGAAAATACATATGGAACGCCGATTATCCTGCTGGGTGAATTATCACCGGATGAGGAGGTCAAGGGGGCGGTTCATATGGACTGGACGGCAGCCGGGAGAAAGCTGGGCGAGGCGATTACGGCGGAACAGAGCCCCGATCTTCCTGTCTGGATCTTTGCAGATAACCCATATATCGGCAAGGCGGGGGAGATGAAGCAGGGGCTGACGGAGGTGCTGGAAAAACAGGGCTTTTCCTATACCATTGTGCCGCGCGGCACCGATGATACTTACCGTTCCGTCATTGAAAAAACAGTTTATCCGGGCAGCGGCACGGCGGTGGTGGCGGCACTGGATTTCGCCAGCACAGCGGAGGCGGCGGAGATTGTCGGCGGAAGCAGCGTGTACGGAAAATACATTTCCGGGCTATACGGCGTCGGGATGATGCCGTCCCTGCTGGATCAGCTTGACAAGGGGACAATCCGGGGGCTGGTGGTGACAAACCAGTTTGACGCGGGCTATTTTGCGGTCAAAAAAGCAGTGCAGGCGATTGAAAAAGAGCAGGAGAGAAGCCAGCTTTCATTGGAATCCTACTATATAGAGAAGGATGAGCTGCGCTCGAAGAAATATGAGAAGATGCTGTACCCGATTGATTAAAAATCCGGGAGGGAGTATAGAAAGATGAAAAAAAACGGAAAAAGCATTCAGATGGCGCTGGCACTTCTGGCAGTGGGCACACTTCTTTTAAATGGATGCAGCGCGGCAAAACCGGCAGAAAAAAAGAGCATCCGTATCGGTGTAACGCTGTACCGGGGCGAGGATGCCTTTATCAACAATATCCGTTCCAGCCTGGAGGAAAAGGCGAAGGAATATGAGCAGCAGACGGGCATTAAGGTCAATCTGGAAATCATGGATCCGAAGGGAAACCAAAATACGCAGAACAGCCAGGTAGATCGTTTCCTTTCCCTGGAATACGATGCGATCTGCGTCAATATGGTGGATCGCTCAGCAGCATCGTATGTCATCAACAAGGCGATGGATGCCGGGACGCCGGTCGTATTTTTCAACCGCGAACCGGTCGAGGAGGATATGAAACGATGGGAGCACCTCTATTATGTAGGGGAGGACGCGCGGGAATCGGCGGTTCTGCAGGGAGAACTTCTGGTGGATGCGTATCAGGAAAATCCGGGCAGTCTTGATTTAAATGGGGATGGAACCGTTGGATATGTGATGTTGGAGGGCGAGCGCAGCCATCAGGATTCGCTGATCCGCACAGAGTGGTCGGTGCAGACGATGCGCGACGGAGGTATTCCGCTGGAAAAACTGACCGGTGGTTCGGCAAACTGGGATCGGAGCCAGGCGGCGGCGCTGATGGAACAGTGGATCCGCCAGTTCGGGGATGCGATCGAGGTGGTGATCGGCAACAACGATGAGATGGCGCTCGGAGCTGCCGAGGCGCTTGAACGCGCCGGTGACACAAGGGGTGTGAAGGTGGTCGGCATCGACGGAACCCCGCAGGGAATCGAGGGGCTTAAGAGCGGAAAACTGTATGGAACAGTCCAGTGTGACAGCGACGAGTATGCAGAAGTGATTTTTGAGATAGCTGCCGCTGAGGCACTTGGTCAAAATGTACAGGAAAAGGTCGAATTAGAGGAAGGAACCTATTATCAATGCAGTCAGAAAGCGTTGACTGTTGCTGATTTACCATAAAATCCCACAGTTTCACACCGGAAAAACAAGAATATGTGAATAAAATCACAAAGGATCTAAAAAAATTTTATATAAGAACCAAGAAAATTATATGGAAAAGTGTACAAACGATCCGTATAATAAAGGTGTCGATAAGAAAAAATGACGAATCGGCGAAACTGTATAATGTGTGTATGCGGAAAATTTAACTGTTCGGTGGATCCGGACAGCGCAAACGGATACGCAAGTTTAAGGGAGGACAAACATTATGAAACTGAAAAAAGTAGCAGCACTTGGTTTGGCAACTGCAATGGCATTTTCCGTAACTGCTTGCTCCAGCAAACCGGCAGAGACAACTGCAGCGGCAGAAGAGACAACAGCAGCAGCTGACGCAGCAGAGACTGTTAAAGAAGCAATCGAAGGAAAAGATCCGGCAGAAGTTAAAGTTGGTATTTCTATTTACCAGTTCGCTGATAACTTCATGACACTGTATAGAAACGAACTTCAGAAATATTTAGTAGATGAGCTTGGCTTAAAGGCAGAGAACATCTCCATCATGGATGGTAAGAATGACCAGTCCGAGCAGATGAACCAGATCCGTAACTTCGTTACCCAGGGATTTGATGTTATGATCATCAACCTGGTTCAGGCTTCTTCTGAGCCGGATGTAACCAACATCTGCAACGAAGCAGGTATCCCGGTTGTTTACATCAACCGTGAGCCGGATGCTGAGAGAGAGCAGGCTTGGGTTGACGACGGCATCAAAGCTACTTATGTAGGTGCTGATGCTAGACAGTCCGGTACATATCAGGGTGAAGAGATCGCTGAGCTTGAGAACAAGGGTGATGCAGACGGCGACGGCGTTGTTCGTTACATCATGGTTCAGGGTGATCCGGAGAACGTAGATGCTCAGTACAGAACTGAGAAATCCGTTGAGGCTTTAAAGGCAGCTGGCGTAGAGGTTGAAGAGCTGACCAAGCAGCGTGGTGATTGGGATCAGACAAAGGGTCAGGAGATCACTGCTAACGCTCTGTCCCAGTACGGCGACAAGATCGATGTTGTATTCTGCAACAACGATGCTATGGCTCTTGGTGCTCTGCAGGCTATCGAGGCAGCTGGAAGAACTGTAAACAAAGATATTTACCTGGTAGGTGTTGATGCTCTGGTTGAGGTTGTTGAGAACGTTATGAACGACAAGATGACCGGTACCGTATTCAACGATTACTTCGGACAGGCTCATACAGCAGCTGACAAAGCTCTGGATTTCGTAAACGGCAAAGATGTTGACAACGTATACATGGTAGACTATGTAAAGGTTACAACTGAGAACGCTGGCGATATTCTGGAAATGATTAAATAATTGTAGCTGTTCAGAGAAGGACGGTTATGAACATATCACTCCCCTGCGGGGGAGTGAATAAAGTGTCGGGTGTGCAGATGGCACACCCGATTTTATGAAAGGAGAGAATGGGATGGCAGAGTACAGATTGGAGATGCGCGGGGTATCGAAAAGCTTCCCTGGCGTAAAAGCTCTGGACAAGATAAACCTCAAAGTACGTCCCGGCACCGTCCATGCACTGATGGGAGAAAACGGCGCTGGTAAATCCACCTTGATGAAATGTCTCTTTGGTATTTATCATATGGATGAAGGTGAGGTATATCTGGATGGAGAAAAAGTGGAGATCCACAATCCGGATGAAGCCCTTCACAGAGGACTGGCCATGGTACATCAGGAGCTGCAGCCGATACCTGAGAGAACGGTAGCAGAGAATATGTACACCGGTCGTTATCCAACCAAGAAATTTGGTCCGATTCAGGTCATCGACCATAAAAAGATGTTTGAAGAGACAGCAAAATGGCTGGACGATGTTAAGATGCCGTATAACCCGAAGGCAAAACTGGGAACCATGTCCATCGCCCAGATGCAGTCTGTCGAGATTGCCAAGGCTGTATCCTTAAATGCCAGAGTTGTAATTCTGGACGAGCCGACTTCCTCCTTGACGGATAATGAGGTAGAGGCGCTTTTCCGCATTGTCCGTGACCTGAAATCACGAGGCGTATCCCTTATCTATATTTCCCATAAGATGGCGGAGATTCGTGAGATTTGTGATGATATTACCATCATGCGAGACGGCACCTATGTTGGTTCCTGGCATATGGACGAGATTTCGGATGATGAGATCGTCAAACAGATGGTTGGTCGTGAGCTGACCAATATCTATCCTCCGAAGAATGATACAAAAGCCGGAGAGGTACTGCTGGATGTCAGAGGATATTCCAGTATCCATGATCGTTCCTTCCAGGATTGCTCCTTCACCCTTAGAAGAGGCGAGATTCTTGGATTCGGCGGCCTGGTAGGTGCTCAGAGAACGGAACTGATGGAAGGTATCTTCGGTATGCGTCATATTAAATCCGGAGAAGTTTATATTAAGGGTAAGAAAATGAACATTAAGCGTCCGCAGGATGCAATCCGGGGCGGTATCGGTATGATTACCGAGGACCGACGCGGAACTGGTATTCTGGGATGTCTGTCCATTGCAGATAATGTATCAATTTCCTCCCTGGATCAGTATTTACACTATGGTATCAAACTGAATAAGAAGAAGATTGAGCAGCTTGTCAAGGATAACGTGGCAAAGCTTTCAATCAAGACGCCGAGCAGTAAGACACTGATTCAGTCACTTTCAGGCGGTAACCAGCAGAAGGTTCTGATTTCCCGCTGGCTGGCCAACAACCCGGATATCCTCATCATGGATGAGCCGACCCGTGGTATCGACGTTGGTGCCAAGTACGAGATCTACCAGATCATGATTGACCTGGCAAAGCAGGGCAAAGGTATCATCATGATTTCATCTGAGATGCCGGAGCTGATTGGTATGTCGAACCGTATCCTTGTCATGTGTAATGGTCACATTACCGGTGAGGTACAGGGTGAGGAAGCAACTCAGGAGCGTATCATGAGCTACGCGACTAAGTTCTAAAGGAGGAAGAGAGAATGGATAAGAAACAACTGAATGTAAAAGATATATTGATCAATAACGGTATCGTTATTCTGATCCTGTTGATGGTTCTCTTTGTTGGTGTAACAAAACAGAACTTCTTCAGCCGTAGCAACTTTAGCAACATTTCCATCAACGTAGCATGCCGTTTCATCATCGCAGTCGGCGTATCCGGCTGTCTGATTACGAAAGGTACCGACCTTTCTGCAGGACGTCTGGTTGGACTTTCTGCCTGCCTGGCAGGTACTCTGCTCCAGAAGAGTGATTACAGCGGACATTTTGAACTTACCAAAGGATTTGGCGAGCAGAACGTATGGCTGATTCTCCTTATCTGTATTGCTATCTGCTGTGTATTTGGTCTTATCAATGGTATCGTAGTTGCTTACCTGAATGTACCGGCTTTCATCGGTACCCTGGGTATGCAGATGATCGTATACGGTATCAACCTGGTTTACACAAAATCCGTTCCGTTAGGCGGTTATCGTCAGGAGTATACCATCATTGCAAATGGTAACTTCTTCGGTATTCCGTACCTGTTCATCATTGCATTTGTCATCGGCGCGATCATGTGGTTCGTATTTAACTACACCCGCCATGGTAAATATATGTATGCAATCGGCGGCAACGAGGCAGCAGCAGAGGTTGCTGGTGTAAATGTTAAGAAAACCAAGATCATCATCTATGTAACAGCTACTGCACTGTATGCTATCGCAGGTTTCCTTCTGGGAGCTAAATCTGGTGGTGCCGGTGTAAATACCGGTAACGGTTACGAGCTGGAGGCTATTGCAGCTTGTACCATCGGTGGTGTATCTGTAAACGGTGGTATCGGACGTATCTCCGGTGTTATCATCGGTGTACTTGTATTCGAGTTCTTAAAGACCTGCTTACAGTTCCTCGGCATCGACCCGAACTATCAGTATATTGCACAGGGTATCGTTATCGTTGTTGCGATTGCGCTGGATATCCGTAAGTATATTGCGAAGAAGTAATAAGATTAACTGTGTTCTGACGAGAATGTATGTACCATATGAAAAGTCGTCTGAAACCGTACATAAATATAAGTTCGAAAAGAAATCAGAAACTCCCTCTCCATGGATGCATGGCGGGGGAGTTTTTTATAATAGGATAATCCGTTGGAATCTTCTATTATATAAACTGCCGGGCAGGATTTTTTCTTGTATAAATCTGAAAAGTTGTAATCGGCAGGGGGATGGTGGACGAGATGGCGTGCCAGCGCTTGCTTTGACAGTGACGGAAAAATATTTTTGGATTGCCTGAACTTATTTTTATGGATATAATAAGAGAAGAGGCTGTTTCAGAGTGAGCAGCAGAGAAAACAAGCCATATTCTGAAAGGAACAAGGATGAGCGAAAACGAAATGCTGGAAAAGAATGAGACGATAAAAGAAACAGTGAGCGAAAAACTGGAGACGGCGAAAGAAGCGGCAGAGGAGACGGCAGATAAAACTCTGGAGGAACTGGAAGCGGAGAATGAAAAGCTCCGCCGGGAGCTGGAACTCATGAAAGAAAAGACCATCAAAGAGCGCATCTATGACCATGTGCATGTCTCTGTGCGGACGATGGATATTTTTATCGGCGTGATGGTGGTACTGTTTGTGGTGGTTGTGGTGATGGGGATGCTGAATAAGTAGAAAGCAGCCGTGGTTAAAACTGTTTTGAGGATAAATGAGAGGAGGAAGAAAGATGATGTACCCATTTATGACCTTAAATGATGATACGGAAATTACCCATTCTGAAATGCGGGCAGATGGCAGGGTTAAAGTTTATATAGAAACACCCGATGAAAAAGATGGATTTCACAATGCGATATGCTATTTGCCAGATTACAAGTGGGAGAATATAAATGGTTATTCAGATATGGAAATGAGTTATTTCAAGAAACTGATTCGGGAAAATGCACACTTGATTATGGAGTTTTCACAAGAGGGAGGAATTCTGAGTGCCGCAAATTTTTAGGATTGGACCATATATTGTATATTTTTGGTCGAATGAAAATGAGCCGCTGGAACCGGTGCATGTCCATATTGCAGAGGGAAGAGCAACTTCAAATGCGACAAAAGTGTGGATAACCAGTACGGGCAAGGCATTGCTCAGCCACAATTCTTCCAAAATATCAGCCCAAATTTTGAACAGTATGATTCGGGTGATAGAGGCCAACAGTGAAGAAATTATAGAAAAATGGCTTTCTCATTTTGGAGAAATACGGTACTTTTGTTAAGACTTTTTAAGAAATATAAAAAGGACAACTAATTTTATGGAAATCGAACGCAAATATTTAATTAGTCACATTCCATTTGATATAGCCGGATACCCCTTCCACCAGATCGAGCAGGCATATCTAAGCACTGCCCCGGTTGTGCGTGTCCGTCAGGAGGATGACACCTATTATCTGACCTACAAATCCAAAGGACTGATGGCGCGGGAGGAATACAATCTGCCGCTGACGAAGGAATCCTATGAGCATCTCCGCTCGAAGGCTGACGGCAGGATTCTGACGAAAAAGCGTTATCTGATTCCGATGGAAGGAACGGAGTACACGATTGAGCTGGACATTTTTTTAGGTGAATATGAGGGATTGAAGCTGGCGGAGGTTGAATTTCCAAGTGAGGAAGCCGCACATGCCTTTGTGCCGCCGGAATGGTTCGGGCGCGAGGTGACGTTTACGGGCGAGTACCAGAACAGCCGTCTGGCGCTGGCGGAAAACCTGGTATTAAAAACGAAAGAATAAAAACGAAAGAACAATACAAAGGTATATTATTAATGATAAAACAAGTAATGAATTGGATCAAAACGCACCGCTACTGTCTGGCAGGACTCTATATGCTGGTGTTTCTGTCAGGATTTTTTCTGCTGGAGCTGCATGAACCATCGGATGTTCATATTATACACTGTGCGGTCGATGACCTGATACCGTTTAATGAATGGTTTGTACTGCCGTATTTTCTGTGGTACGCGTGGGTGCCGGTGTTTATGCTTTATTTTATGATCAAGGATCGGGAGGCATATCTGCGGCTTTGTTTTGTGATGTTTGCAGGAGCAACCTTTTGCTTATTTGTCTACCTGCTGGCACCAAACGGTTTAAATCTGCGGCAGGAGATCACATCACAGAATTTCTGCGCGCAGATTGTGCGGTTTCTGCGGAGGGTGGATCCGCCGAACAATGTCTGCCCGTCGATCCATGTATCGAGCACTGTGGCGGTGCATCTGACGATCTGCCACGCGGCAAGTGTGCGGAACAAGAAACCGATCCGTACACTTTCGTGGATTGTCACGATTCTGATTTGTCTTTCAACCATGTTCATCAAACAGCATTCGCTGGTCGATGTGCTCTGTGGCTGGATTTTGAGCCTGATTCTTGACGAGGCAGTGAATGTGTGGGTGCTAGTAAAGGCATTTTCAAAAGGAAAAGCTGGAAAAACAACGAATGCGGTTCATGAAGAATAAAAAAGTGAACGAATTGAACAGTTGCAATGATTTTCTGATATCTAAAAAGAAAAAATGATTACTTTGTGGAAAATAAAAAAATTAATATAAAAAGTCTTATAAAAATAAAGAACAGGAGGAAATAATCATGGCTGTAGTATACGCATTTTTAGCAGATGGACTGGAAGAAGTGGAATGTCTGGCGACGGCAGACGTGCTGATCCGCGCGGGTGTGAAGGTAAAACTGGTTTCGATTACGGGTAAAAAAGAGGTGAAGGGCGCACATGGATTTGGCATTCATGCAGACACCCTGCTGCATGAGATTGATCCGATGAAAGCGGATCTTCTGTTCCTTCCGGGCGGTATGCCGGGAACGAAAAATCTGATGGCGTGCAAACCGCTCTGCGATGCACTGGTGCAGTCAGATGCTGCTGGAAAGCGCCTGGCAGCGATCTGTGCGGCTCCGAGCATTCTGGGGCAGCTGGGGCTTTTGAAGGACAGGAAGGCAACCTGCTATCCGGGCTTTGAGGATGCCCTGACCGGTGCGAAGCTGACGGGTGCGGGCGTTGTGACGGACGGCAATATCACAACGGCGCGTGGACTTGGATATGCGCTGGATCTGGGAATTGAGCTGGCATCGCTCTTAGTCGATCGCCCGGTAGCATTACAGGTCAAAGATTCAATTCAGTATGACCAGGTGTAGTTTCAACTAAAAAACACACAGAAAATACATCAAAAATGGCATAAAACCCACCTAAAACCACTCATAAACCCGCAAAAAGTGAACGCAAAATTATATTTTCCGCTAGTATTTAGCACGCAGATATGCTATAATGCTATCTTGAAGTGTAACGCCCGGTAGAATGGCGGTTCACATATAGAAGCAAGGAGGACCCCTTAAAATGAGTTTACAGGTAGAAAAATTAGAGAAGAACATGGCAAAGCTGACCATCGAAGTTCCGGCTGAAGAGTTTGATGCAGCAATCAAAAATGCGTACAACAAGAACAAAAACAAATTCAGCATCCCGGGATTCCGTAAAGGTAAAGCACCGTTAGCTATGCTGGAGAAGATGTATGGCGCTGGCATTTTCTATGAGGATGCAGCAAACGAAGTGATCGACGCATCTTATCCGAAGGCAGCAGAGGAGAGCAAGGAAGAGATTGTTTCCACTCCGGAGATCAAAGTAACTCAGATCGAAAAAGGTAAGGCATTCATCTACGAGGCAACCGTAGCTCTGAAACCAGAAGTAACTCTGGGCGAGTACAAAGGCGTAGAAGTTAAGAAGGCAGAAGCTGTTGTGACAGACGAGGATGTAGAGAACGAGCTGACTGCAGCACGTAAGAAAAACGGCAGACTGATCGACGTAGAAGACGGCGCAATCGAGGACGGCGACAACACGATCATCGACTTCACCGGCTACATTGATGACAAGACATTTGACGGCGGCGCTGGTACAGATTATCCGCTGGTAATCGGTTCCCATTCCTTCATCGAGGGCTTTGAGGATCAGTTAATCGGCAAGAAAAAAGGCGAGACCTGTGACGTAAACGTTACTTTCCCGGCTGAGTACCATGCAGATGAGCTGGCTGGCAAACCGGCTAAGTTCGTTGTAACCATCAAAGAAGTTAAGAGAAACGAGCTTCCGGAGCTGAACGATGAGTTCGCAAGCGAAGTATCTGATTTCGATACTCTGGATGAGTACAAAGCAGACATCCGCAAGAAACTGCAGGAGAAGAAAGAGCAGGATGCTAAAGTAGAGAACGAGAACAACGTAATCGAGAAAGTAATTGAGAATGCTCAGATGGAACTGCCGCAGCCGATGGTTGACACTCAGGCAAGAGAGATGGTAGAGAATTACGCTCGTCGTCTGCAGAGCCAGGGCTTAAACATCAACGATTACATGAAATATACCGGCATGACACCGGAGAAGCTGATGGAGCAGATGCGTCCGGAAGCAGAGAAGAGAATCAAGACCAGACTGGTTCTTGAGAAAGTAGTTGAAGTTGAGAACGTAGAAGTTTCCGATGAGAAGCTTGACGAGCAGATCAACGAGATCGCAGCATCCTACAAACTGGAAGGCGCTAAGCTGAAAGAAATGATGGGTGAGCGCGAGAAAGAGCAGATCCGTGAGGACCTGAAAGTTCAGGCAGCGATCGATTTACTGGTAGAGCAGGCAAAGCTTGCTTAATCAAACCGATAAAAGCGAATACTGAAATAAGGCAGAATTCTATGGTGTCCTAAGGCATCATAGAATTTTGTATTACTGTTCACAGGCAGGCACTTTTGGAACCGAAAGTGCCGTGCGATAACATAGTAGCAGCAGATTTTGCTGATTTGTAATGCGAAGCATCAGCAAAATCCTGTTACAGTTTGCACGCGTGTGAACTATAACAATTTTTGCCATAAACATTCATTCTCAATTATAGGAGGAAGAATCATGAGTTTAGTACCTTATGTCCTTGAATCCACCAGCCGCGGCGAGCGGACGTATGACATTTACTCCCGTTTGCTTAAAGATCGTATCATTTTCCTGGGAGAGGAAGTAAATGATGTGACAGCCAGCCTGGTTGTAGCACAGCTTCTGTTTCTGGAGGCAGAGGATCCGAATAAGGATATCAGCTTATATATCAACAGCCCGGGCGGTTCTGTTACCGCAGGTATGGCGATCTATGACACGATGAATTATATCAAATGTGATGTATCTACCATCTGTCTGGGTATGGCAGCCAGCATGGGCGCATTCCTGCTTTCCGGCGGTACCAAAGGAAAGAGATATGCACTTCCGAACGCAGAAGTGATGATTCACCAGCCATCCGGCGGCGCGAGAGGACAGGCAACCGAGATCCAGATCGTAGCGGAGAATATTCTTCGTACCAAGAAGAAATTAAATGAGATTCTGGCAGCCAATACAGGCCAGCCGTATGACGTGATCGTGCGTGATACAGAGCGTGATAATTACATGACAGCAGAGCAGGCGAAAGAGTATGGTCTGATTGATTGTGTCATTACCAACCACTAATTAGATTTCTGGATGGAATAATAGAAAGGAACAAGGTGGAAGTATGCCAGGCAGAACAGACGACAAAATACGCTGCTCATTTTGCGGCAAGACACAGGATCAGGTTAGAAAACTGATCGCTGGCACAGATAATGTATATATCTGCGATGACTGTATCGAACTCTGCTCGGAGATTCTGGAAGAGGAATTTGCCGATCAGGAAAAAGGACCGGATTTCAGCGGAATCAACCTGCTGAAGCCGAAGGAAATCAAAGAATTTCTCGATGAGTATGTCATCGGACAGGACGACGCCAAGAAGGTGCTCTCCGTAGCGGTTTATAACCATTACAAGAGAGTTATGTCCAAGTCCACGCAGGATGTAGAGCTTCAGAAGAGCAACATCCTGATGCTCGGACCGACCGGTTCCGGTAAGACATACCTGGCGCAGACGCTGGCGAAGATCTTAAATGTACCGTTTGCCATCGCGGATGCGACCACTCTGACCGAGGCTGGATATGTCGGCGAGGATGTAGAGAACATTCTCTTGAAGATCATCCAGGCGGCTGATTACGACGTCAGCAAGGCAGAGTACGGCATCATTTATATTGATGAGATTGATAAAATTACGAAGAAGTCTGAAAATGTATCTATCACCCGCGATGTATCGGGCGAGGGTGTACAGCAGGCGCTTTTAAAGATTCTGGAAGGAACCATTGCCAGTGTTCCGCCGCAGGGCGGCAGAAAGCATCCGCAGCAGGAACTGATTCAGATCGATACGACCAACATCCTGTTCATCTGCGGCGGTGCATTTGACGGTCTGGAGAAGATCATCGACAGCCGTTTAGGTGCCGGTTCCATCGGATTTAACTCCGATATTGTGGATCGCAAGCATCAGGATATCGATGAGCTTCTGAAACAGGTAATGCCGCAGGATCTGACGAAGTTTGGTCTGATTCCGGAGTTTATCGGTCGTGTGCCAATCACGGTATCGCTCCAGACGCTCAATGAGGAGGCGCTGGTCCGCATTTTAAGAGAGCCGAAGAATGCACTGATCAAGCAGTATCAGGCGCTTCTCGATCTGGACGGCGTGAAGCTGGAGTTCACGGATGATGCGCTGATGGCGATCGCCCACATGGCAGTCGAGAGAAAGACGGGAGCCAGAGGACTTCGTTCTATCATGGAGTCCCTGATGATGGATACCATGTATGAGATTCCGTCCGATTCCACGATCGGCATCTGCACGATTACCAAAGACGTAGTCGAGGGAAAGAGTGCGCCGGAGCTGGTATATCGCGACAATACGGTGCCCCGCAAGTCTTTTACAGGACGTTCTAAGAAAGACAGAACCGGCGAGATTGCGTAAATGTAAAGGAAAATAAATGCAGCAGCTTGAGAATGGCGGCTGTTAATGGGGTCTGTGAGATGGCGAACTGCCATAGGCAGACCCCTGTTTTTCTTTTCACAGGAAATAACGATACGTTTGATTAAGAAAGATAAAGGTGTTATGGAAGATAAGAAACTGACAATGCCGATGATCGCGCTGCGCGGACTGACCGTGCTGCCGCAGATGACGGTAAATTTCGATATCATCCGGGATAAATCCATCGCGGCGGTGGAGCAGGCGATGGTGGGCGATCAGCGAGTATTTCTGGCGACGCAGAAGCAGCCGGATGAGGTGATCCCGGATATTGACGGGATTTTTCAGGTAGGAACGATTGGCTACGTGAAACAGCTTGTCAAGATGCCGGGCGGCATGGTGCGCGTCACGGTGGAAGGGCAGGAGAGAGCCGAGCTTCTGGAGATGGAGAAGGGCGAGGCATGCTGCACTGCGATCGTGGAGATTCTGGATCCGGTCGAGGACGATCTGGACACGATTCAGAAAGAGGCGATGCTCCGGATCCTGAAAGAAAAGCTGGAAGAATACGGAAAATTAAATGTGGCAGCGGGACGTGAAGTATTAAGTCCGTTGATCGCACAGCCAGATCTGACCGAATTAATGAACCAGATATCAGCCCAGTTCCCGTGGAACTATGAAGCGCGCCAGTCGGTACTGGAATGCCGGACGCTGACGGAGATGTATGAGACAGAGCTGCAGCTTCTGCTGACGGAATTAGAGGTTTACCGCGTGAAACGCGAGTTTCAGACGAAGGTAAAGGCGGCGCTGGATAAAAATCAGCGTGATTATATTCTGCGGGAGCAGCTGCGTGTGATCCGGGAGGAGCTGGGAGAGGAAAATCCGGTTTCTGATGCGGACGAGATGAAGGAACAGTTGAAGAAGATCAAAGCCAGCGTGGAAGTAAAGGAGCGGATCCGCAAGGAGATCAACCGTTTCCAGAATATGCCGGCTGGCAGCCAGGATGCGAATGTGATCCGGACATATCTGGAAACGGTGCTGGAACTGCCGTGGAACAAAATGACGAAGGATAACGCGAGCCTGAAGCATGCGGAAGAGATTCTGGAAGCCGACCATTATGGTCTGGAAAAGGTCAAAGAGCGCGTGCTGGAATACCTGGCAGTCCGCATCCTGACGAAGAAGGGCACCAGCCCGATCCTTTGCCTGGTGGGACCGCCTGGAACCGGTAAAACTTCGATCGCCCGCTCGATTGCGAAGGCGATGGGACGCAAATATGTCCGCATCAGCCTGGGCGGCGTGCGCGACGAGGCGGAGATCCGCGGTCACAGAAAGACCTACGTCGGCGCGATGCCGGGACGCATCGTGGAAGGGCTCAAGCAGGCAGGGGTTGCCAATCCGCTGATGCTGCTGGATGAGATCGACAAAGTCAGCAGCGATTATAAGGGAGATACATCCTCGGCGCTCTTAGAGGTGCTGGACAGCGAGCAGAATGTGAAATTCCGCGACCATTATGTGGAGATCCCGATTGACCTGTCGGAGGTATTATTTATCGCGACGGCGAATACAACGCAGACGATCCCTGGACCGCTGCTGGACCGTATGGAGCTGATTGAAGTCAATAGTTACACGGAAAATGAAAAATATCACATTGCAAAAGACTATCTGATTCCGAAACAGTTGGAGAAGAATGGCCTTTCGAAGGAACAGTTAAATATCACGGGTTCGGCGCTGGAGAAAATGATTCACAGCTACACCAGGGAAGCTGGAGTCAGGAATCTGGAGCGCCGGGTTGGCGATATCTGCCGCAAGGCAGCCAGAGAGGTGCTGGAGAAGAAGAAACCGTCGATCCGCGTGACAGAGCGGAATCTGGATCATTATCTGGGACGCGAGAAAGTCTTCTTCGATGCAGCCGGAAATGAGGCACAGGTCGGTATCGTGCGCGGTCTGGCGTGGACGAGCGTCGGCGGCGATACACTGCAGATCGAGGTCAATGTCATGCCGGGCAAAGGCGTGCTGCAGATGACGGGTCAGATGGGCGATGTTATGAAGGAGTCGGCGCAGATTGCACTGACCTATGTGCGTTCGGTTGCATCTGATTACGGCGTGAAGGAGAACTATTTCGAGAAACACGATATTCACCTGCATATCCCGGAGGGCGCGGTGCCGAAGGATGGTCCATCGGCCGGAATCACGATGGCAACGGCGATGCTGTCGGCGGTGACAGGACGGAAGGTACTGCCGCGTGTGGCGATGACCGGCGAGGTAACGCTGCGCGGTCATGTGCTGATGATCGGCGGTCTGAAAGAAAAACTGCTCGCAGCCCGCATGGCGCAGGTGGAAAAGGTACTGGTACCGGCGAAAAATCAGCCGGATGTCAAGGAACTTTCGAAGGAAATCACGAAAGGAATGGAGATCGTATACATCAAGGAGATGAACGAAGTCATCCGAGAGGCATTTGTACCGGAGAAATAGCGGTTTAGTAGGAGAAAAAATATGATTATAAAAGATGTAAATCTGGAAACCGTCTGCGGTATCACCAGTAAGCTGCCGGCAAATACACAGCCTGAATTCGCGTTTGCAGGCAAATCAAACGTCGGCAAATCGTCCCTGATCAATGCGCTGATGAACCGCCGATCCTATGCGAGAACATCCTCGCAGCCGGGCAAGACCCAGACGATCAATTTTTACCATATCAACGACGCGTTTTACTACGTCGATCTGCCAGGCTACGGCTACGCGCGCGCGAGCGTTGAGGTCAAGGCAAAGTGGGGCAAGATGATTGAGAATTATCTGCACAAATCGCAGATGCTTCGCTGCGTCTTCCTGCTGATTGATATCCGTCATGAGCCGTCTTCAAACGACAAACTCATGTACGACTGGATCGTTTCCCAGGGCTTCCAGCCGATCCTGATTGCGACCAAGGCTGACAAGATCAAGCGCAGCCAGCTCCAGAAACAGTTAAAGATTCTCAGAACAGGTCTGGGAGTCGGCACCGAAGTGATGATGATTCCGTTCTCCGCCGAGACAAAACAGGGCAGAGAAGAGATCTGGAACTATCTGGAGACGGAGATCTGGAAGGTGGAACATCCGGGGGAATAGATGCCGGTGGGTAACTGTTCACAGGTAGGAATTTTCTGAACTGAAAATTCCGTACGATACAGTTCCGGCAGCAGATTTTGCCGATTTGGAATGCGTAGCATCGGCAAAATCCCGTTGCTGAGCACACGTGTGTGAACAGTAACGCCGGTGGAGAGTGCGGACGGCGAGAAATAGAATAGAGTTTTAGAAAAATTCGAAAAATAAACGTATAAACTGCGGTATCTGACCGGATATCAGGCGGCGCCTATCCTTGCGGGCGATGTCAAATATCTGGGCTGGGTGGCGCAGTTTTTTGTTTCACAGGAAATTGCGTCCTATGAAACAAAAAAGCGTTAGGTTTTTTTGAGAGAATAAAATATATATTTCTGGAAAATATAAAAATTGAGGTAACTGTTCAGTAGGTCTGCGCATTTACTGCGTTTTAATGGATTTTTGCGCGTGACTGTGAAGGTACTGAACAGTTACGAATTGAGAAAAATAATAAGGCTATCTTGAAGTAAAAAGTGATAGGATGGAATTTAAGCCTTATGGTGGTGCGGGTTGTGATTGAGTTGTGAGATAGAAGGGAGCAGCCATGTTTGAAAATCGGACGGATCTGGCGTTGGAGGAGAGAGAAAGTTTTGAGGGGAATGGGGGCGAAATCGGCGGTGTGGCGCTGCGGGAATGGCGCTGTCATGGCAGTTCGATCCGGATGACGGAAGTCTCGATTTTGAACGAAAAAGGTGCGGAATCAATGGGAAAGCCGATGGGAACCTACCTGACGATGGAAGATCCGGGTCTGTCGGAGACAGAGGATGTATACTGTGAGGCGGCTGCCGGGGAGTTAGGACGGCAGCTGGCGTCCCTGATCCGGAAAAACTGTGCTTCAACCATGGCCGGACTTTCGATTCTGGTAGCGGGACTGGGAAACCGGCAGGTGACGCCGGATTCGCTGGGACCGCGCGTGGTGGATGGGCTTTCGATGAACCGCCATCTGCGGACGGAGCCAGGCAGAAGAAATGGCACATACCTCTATACGGCTGAGAAAGCGGGGCGGACGGTGCATCCGGTTCTCAGCGGTATCCATCCGGGGGTGATGGCACAGACAGGGATGGAGACGGCAGAAATTGTCCGCGGCGTCGTGCGGGAGAGCCGCCCGGATCTGGTGATCGCGGTCGACGCGCTGGCGGCGCGAAACGTCCACCGTCTGGCAAGCACCATTCAGCTGACGGATACAGGAATTCATCCGGGTTCCGGCGTCGGCAACCACCGCCGGGGAATGACGCGGGAAAATCTCGGCGTGCCGGTAATCGCGATCGGCGTTCCGACGGTTGTGGGCGCGGCGGCGATCGTTCACGGGACGGTCAATGCGTTAGTGCGGACACTAACCGCCTCAAAAGAGGGCAGCCGGTTCGGTGAATACATCCGGGAACTGGATTCGGACAGCCAGTATGAGCTGATCCGGGAACTTCTGGAACCTGAATTTGGAGCGATGTTTGTGACCCCGCAGGACATGGACGAGCGTATCTGCAAGCTGAGCGCAGCAATCGCCGAGGGGATCCGGCGGGCAGTGGAACGGCTGGAGGAAGAAAGATAACACTGAAAAAAATGCCAGATTGAAAAACAGAACCAAACAGGAAACTACACTTTGCTAATCGCATAGGATAGAACAGGAAAGAAGGGAGATGAATGCGGTGCGGTGGTGGCAGAGGGCAGCCGGGCTCCTGATGGTTCTGTTTTTGCTGACAGTCGGCTGGAAGATGCGTGCATTCATCTGGACAGCTGTGCAGAATGCGGTGGTAAGGTCCTGGTATCCGGTCTGGGGGACTAATTTGCGGGATATACCAGATTCGGAGGAGGGGAAAAGGCATAGACTTGCCGGGTGGAAGAAACAGACGCAGGGAGAAGCCGATCCGTCCTATTATAAATATCTGGAAGAACAGGAAGTCCGGCAGGAGTATATGGATTTCCTGGCACAGTTTTCCGGGAGTAGGCTGGTGGATGGAACTTTACTTGGAAAATGGAACGGGCTTGTTCATGGAAGTGGGAGACAGGGCGGCGGAGAGACAGACGAAGAGAGGCTGTATAGTGCTGGAAAGAATGGAGAAAAGACAGAGAGGGCAAATCCTGCCGCACTGGTGGACAGCCCGCGTCTGCGGAAAAAGCTGGAAGATTATGATTATCTGATCCAGCATTTTTTTACAATCCACCCGACGGCATCGATTGACCGGAGCCTGATGAACGCAGAGACATTTTTATCGATGGATCTGACAATCAGGAAGGACGAGGCGGACGGACCACAGATCTTGATTTATCATACCCATTCGCAGGAAAATTATAGAGATTATGCGGGAAGCGACGGAAAGGGAGCGGTGGTGTCTCTGGGGGAAGAGCTGGCAAAACGGCTGCGGGCGAAAGGATATCAGGTCTGGCACGATACAACTGCCTATGATATGAAGTCGGGGCATCTAGACCGGAGCCGTGCCTATACATATGCCTGCGAGGGTGTCACGAACCTTTTGCAGAAATACCCGTCGATTCAGGTGATTTTAGATGTGCACCGGGACGGTGTCAGCGAGCAGACGCATCTAGTCACGCAGATAGAAGGGAAACCAACGGCACAGATCATGTTTTTCAACGGTACCAGCGAGACGCCGGACGGACCGATCGAGTATCTGGCAAATCCCTGCCGGAAGGAAAATCTGGCGTTCAGTTTTCAGATGAAGTGGAATGCCGATCAGATATATCCTGGGTTTACGCGGACGATTTATTTAAAGGGGCTTCGTTACAATCTGCATCTACGCCCGCGCTCGGCGTTGATCGAAGTCGGAGCACAGACGAATACATATGAAGAGGCGGTCAATGCGATGGATCCGCTGGCGCAGCTTCTGGATCAGGTGCTGACAGGCTAATGGCAAGGCTTTTAGTCAAGGCTTTTTCTATTTCAGGACTTGCGGCGTACCTGAAAAAATGGTATATTCATTTAGATCAGGTGTTATTTATTATAAAAGATGATTTTAAATAAAAAATAAGATATCGCAGCAAACATGTTGCTGCCAAACAAAGTGATACAGAGAGAGGAATGAACGGATGGCAATTATAGATCAGAGCAAAATCAGAAATTTCTGCATCATTGCACATATCGATCACGGCAAATCAACGCTGGCAGATCGTATTATTGAGATGACGGGACTTTTAACGAGCCGTGAGATGCAGGCGCAGGTGCTTGATAACATGGATCTGGAGCGGGAGAGAGGTATTACCATCAAGTCGCAGGCAGTCCGCACGGTATATAAGGCGAAAGACGGTCAGGAGTACATTTTTAATCTAATCGACACGCCTGGACATGTGGACTTTAACTACGAGGTTTCCCGAAGCCTGGCGGCGTGCGACGGCGCGATTCTGGTTGTGGATGCGGCACAGGGAATCGAGGCGCAGACGCTGGCGAATGTATATCTGGCGCTGGATCATGATCTGGAGGTCATTCCGGTGTTAAATAAGATCGATCTGCCGAGTGCGGATCCGGAGCGCGTGGCAGCGGAGATCGAGGATGTGATCGGTCTGGAGGCGTCAGATGCACCGCGCATTTCTGCGAAGACCGGCTTAAATGTCGAGGCAGTTCTGGAGGAGATCGTGCAGAAGATCCCGGCACCGGCGGGCGATCCGGAGGCATCGCTGCAGGCGCTTATTTTCGACTCTCTGTATGATTCTTACAAGGGCGTTATCGTATTCTGCCGTGTGAAGAACGGTACGATCAAAAAAGGCACACGCATGAAAATGATGGCGACCGGAGCGGCTGCCGAGGTTGTGGAGGTCGGATATTTTGGCGCAGGTCAGTTTATTCCGTGCGAAGAGCTTTCAGCCGGTATGGTTGGTTATGTGACTGCCAGTATTAAAAATGTGCAGGATACCCGCGTGGGCGATACGATCACCGATCTGGACAACCCATGCGCAGAGCCGCTTCCGGGTTACAAGAAGGTAACGCCGATGGTATACTGCGGTCTTTATCCGGCGGACGGTGCGAAATATCCGGATTTGCGGGATGCACTGGAAAAATTGCAGCTCAACGATGCAGCGCTCTATTTTGAGCCAGAGACATCGGTAGCGCTGGGCTTTGGTTTCCGGTGTGGTTTCCTGGGGCTTCTTCATCTGGATATTATCCAGGAACGCCTGGAACGCGAGTACAATCTGGATCTTGTGACAACGGCGCCGGGCGTTGTATACCGGGTGCACAAGACGAACGGCGATATGATTGAGCTGACGAACCCGTCAAACCTGCCGGATCCGTCCGAGATTGCCTATATGGAAGAGCCGATCGTGTCGGCGGAGATCATGGTTACGACCGAGTTTGTCGGTGCGATCATGACGCTGTGCCAGGAGCGCCGCGGCGTTTACCTGGGAATGGAGTATATTGAGGCGAGTCGTGCGCTGCTGAAATATGAACTTCCGTTAAATGAGATTATTTATGATTTCTTCGATGCATTGAAATCGCGCTCCCGCGGTTACGCGTCGTTTGATTATGAGTTAAAGGGCTACGAGGAATCCAAGCTGGTAAAACTGGATATTCTCGTCAACCGCGAGGAAGTGGACGCGCTCTCTTTCATCGTATTCGAAGGTTCGGCATATGATCGCGGCAGAAAAATGTGCGAGAAGCTCAAGGATGAGATTCCGCGTCATTTATTTGAGATTCCAATCCAGGCGGCGGTCGGTGGAAAGATCATTGCCCGCGAGACGGTCAAGGCAATGCGGAAGGACGTTCTGGCAAAATGCTACGGCGGCGATATTTCCCGAAAGAGAAAACTTCTGGAGAAGCAGAAGGAAGGAAAGAAACGTATGCGTCAGATCGGAAACGTAGAGATTCCGCAGAAGGCATTTATGAGCGTCCTGAAGCTGGACGAGGAATAATGGAATTATATATACACATCCCGTTCTGCGTCCGCAAATGCCGTTACTGTGATTTTCTTTCGTTTGCGTCCGATGCGTGCGTGCGGGAAAAATATGTGGATCAGCTGATCCTGGAGATTGAAAGCATTCCGGAAGAGGATGCAGGGCAGTGTCCTGAAAATGCGGCGCTGCGGCTAAACCTGACAGGGCGGACGGTGGAGACGATCTTTATCGGCGGCGGAACGCCGTCCCTGCTTCCACCATCGGCGATTGAGCGGATTCTGGCAGCCGTCCGGCAGGTCTTTCGGGTAGAGCCGGATGCGGAGATCACGATGGAGGCGAATCCGGGGACATTGACGCCGGATTCGGCAGCCGGTTACCGGAATGCAGGGGTCAACCGCCTGAGTCTGGGGCTGCAGTCGGCTTCGGAGGAGGAATTGCGGCTTTTAGGGCGGATTCATACGCGGGAGCAGTTTTTACAGAGTTTTCGTGCTGCGCGGGACGCTGGATTTGACAATATCAATGTCGATCTGATGTCGGCGCTTCCGGGACAGTCGGAGGAGAGCTGGCAGGAGACTCTGCGGTTCGTCTGCGACCTTGAACCGGAACATATTTCCGCATACAGCCTGATTGTGGAAGAAGGCACGCCGTTATATGAAGAGTACGGGGAGATGTGCGCGGATCTGGAAAAATACGGCGATTACGCCTCTATGCCAAAGCGTTTACAGACGAAGTATGAAGGCTGCAAATGTCTGCCGGATGAGGAGACAGACCGGAATATGTACCACCACACGAAAACAACACTGGCGAAGCTGGGCTATGAGCGGTATGAGATTTCCAATTATGCCAGACCGGGCTATGCCTGCCGCCACAACATCGGTTACTGGATCGGTGTGGAGTATCTGGGGCTTGGTCTGGGGGCATCCTCGCTGGTGGGCGGGAAACGCTTTCAGGTGACGGCGGATTTGAACCGTTATCTGGTGTTTACGAAAGAAGAACTGGCAGCGGGCGCGCAGTATGAGGAAATACACGAACTGAGCCGTCAGGAGCGGATGGAAGAATTTATGTTTCTGGGGCTGCGGCTGACCGGCGGCGTCCGGACGGCAGAGTTTGAACGCCGGTTTGGCGTGGCGATGGAAGCGGTGTACGGTGAGGTGATCGAGAGGCTTTTGAAAGAAGGATTGTTGGAAGCAGCGGTCCAGACAGATAGCCATATCCGCCTGACGGAATATGGTTTAGACGTCAGTACCTATGCACTGGCGGAGTTTTTGCAATAAGAATAGAAATGTACGCCCAGAGTGCTTTTTGATTTCTGTTTTGCGACGGCAGGAGGAATTTGGGCGCGCATGAAAATTTTGGAGGATGTAGCATGGATTGCACGATACTGCAGTTTATAATCGTCTGCCCGATGGTATTTCTGGCAGGCTTTGTGGATGCGATCGCAGGGGGAGGCGGATTGATTTCACTTCCGGCGTACCTGATCGCCGGGGTTCCGACCCATATGGCGCTCGGAACCAACAAAATGAGTTCCATGATGGGAACGGCAATCGCGACCGGGCGGTTTGCCAAAAACGGTTACATACAGTTTAAGAAGGTGGTCTGGTTTATCGTGGCGGCGCTGATCGGTTCTTCGATCGGTTCGAACCTGACTCTGTTAGTCAGCGATAAGATTTTACAGTATATGATGATCGTGATTCTTCCGATTGTTGCATTTTATGTTATGCGGAATAAGAAAATGGGCGATGATTCGCTGGCGGGCACCCTGCCGGAGCGGAAATCATTCCTGATTGCGCTGGCATCCGCGCTGATCATCGGTATTTATGATGGTTTTTACGGACCGGGAACTGGAACTTTCCTGCTGCTGGTGCTCACAGGAGCGGCGCGCTATACGATGAAAGAGGCGGCGGGTACGACAAAGGCGATCAATCTTTCGTCTAATGTGGCGGCGTTTGTCACATTTGTGATTCACGGCAAGATCATTTACACGCTGGGACTGGCTGCGGCGATCTGCAGTATTTTAGGAAATTATATCGGTTCCGGCCTGGTATTGGGAAATGGACAGAAGATCGTGCGCCCGCTGATTCTGGTGGTGCTGGCGATCCTGTTTGTGAAGATTTTATTGGGAAATTAGAAAAGAAAATTAGAACGATTAGGCGGATTCAGCCGTTTGATACATTTACAGTGAAAATGATGCAAAAATAGCTGCGTGATGAAATGTGAATGTTTGGATGATAAGTCGTTTCAATAAAGAGAGGTAACGAACATGAAATGGAAGAAATTTACGCTGACGACCACCACAGAGGCGGTGGATCTCATCAGCTACACATTGGATGAACTCGGCATCGAGGGCATTGAGATTGAGGACAATATCCCGCTGACCGAGAAAGAGACGAAGGGAATGTTCATCGACATTCTGCCGGAGCTTCCGCCGGATGAGGGCGTGGCGAAGGTAAGTTTTTATCTCGATGAGGATGATGATATCCCGGCGATGATGGCGAAAGTCAAAGAGGCGCTGGAAGAATTGAAGCCGTTTACCGATCTGGGCGCCTGCACGTTTGCAGAATCCGAGACGGAGGATAAGGACTGGATCAACAACTGGAAACAGTATTTCAAACCGTTTACGGTCGATCACATCCTTATCAAGCCGACCTGGGAGACAGTGCCGGAGGAGCACAAAGACAAGCTGCTGATTCAGATCGATCCGGGTACGGCGTTTGGTACGGGCATGCATGAGACAACGCAGCTTTGCATCCGCCAGCTCGAGAAATACGTGACACCGGATTCAGAGGTGCTTGATGTCGGAACCGGAAGCGGTATCTTAGGTATCACGGCGTTAAAACTGGGCGCAAAACACGTATTTGGAACGGATCTGGATGAAAATGCGATCACAGCCGTTGGCGAGAATCTGGAAGCAAACGGAATTGCACCGGAGCAGTTCAAGGTTGTACAGGGCAACATCATCGACGATAAAACAGTGCAGGACGAGGTAAAATACGAGTATTACGACATTGCGGTTGCCAACATCCTGGCAGACGTTATCATCATGCTGCAGAAAGAGCTCCCGGTTCATATTAAGAAAAATGGTATCTTCATTACATCGGGTATCATTGATATGAAGGAAGAGGCAGTCAAGGCGGCATTTGAGGCGAACGATGCCTTTGAGATTGTAGAGATTACCCATCAGGGCGAGTGGGTTTCTGTCACAGCGAGGAAGAAATAATCATGTACCATTTTTTTGTGGAACCGCACCAGATTGGGGCGGAAGAAATCCGGATTGAGGGCGCGGATGTCAACCATATCCGCAATGTTCTGCGGATGAAGCCGGGCGAGGAGATCCTGATCAGCAGCCGTGAGGGCGGCGACTATTTCTGCCGCGTGGAAGAACTGGAACCAGAGTATGTTTCGGCAAAGATTCTGGAAGAATGGGAAAACAAAGAGCTTCCGGCGCGGATTCACCTGTTCCAGGGGCTTCCGAAGGGCGATAAGATGGAACTGATCATCCAGAAGGCGGTGGAGCTGGGGGCATACCGGGTGGTTCCGGTCAGCATGAAGCGCTCGGTTGTCAAGCTGGATGCGAAAAAAGCGGACGCGAAGAGAAAACGCTGGAATGCGGTTTCTGAGAGCGCCGCGAAGCAGTCCAAGCGCAGCCTTATCCCGGAGGTGGCGCCGCTTATGACCTACAAAGAGGCGGTCAAAGAGGTAGCCGGGTACGATATGGTTCTTCTGCCATATGAGTCGGCGGACGGCATCCGGAAAACGAGGGAACTGCTGGCGTCGGTCAAGCCGGGTACGGATATCGCCGTTTTCATCGGTCCGGAGGGCGGTTTTGAGGACGAAGAAGTCGAGCTTGCCAGGGAAAACGGGGCGGAGATCGTAACGCTTGGAAAGAGAATTTTGCGGACGGAGACGGCAGGCTTGTGTATGCTGTCGGCACTGATGCTGCAGTTGGAAGTGTAATTGGAAAATTACAAAGGAGATAGAGATAAAAATGGAAGCCTATTTTGATAATTCAGCGACCACCAAGGTGCTGGACTGCGTAAAGGATGCAGTCGTTGATGCAATGTGTGTCAACTACGGAAACGCGGCGGCGAAGCACAGAAAAGGTGTGGAAGCAGAAAATTTGATTCGCGAGGCAAAGAAGGCGATCGCGGATACACTGAAAGTGCAGGAGAAGGAGATTCTCTTTACTTCCGGCGGAACAGAGTCGAACAATACGGCGCTGATCGGCACGGCGCTGGCAAATCGCAGAGCCGGAAAACACCTTATCACGACCGGTGTGGAACATCCGTCGATCTACAATACGATGTCATTTCTGGAGGAGATGGGCTTTGAGGTGACCTATCTTCCGGTCGATCATCTGGGACATATTTCTCTGGAGGATCTGGAAAAAGCTATCCGCGAGGACACGATCCTGGTGTCTGTGATGTACGTCAATAACGAGGTCGGAGCAGTAGAGCCGATCGAGGCGATCAGCCAGTGCATCAAGAAGAAAAATCCGAAGACATTGTTCCATGTCGATGCGATCCAGGCATATGGAAAATATAAGATCCGTCCGAAAAAACAGGGAATTGACCTGCTTTCCGTCAGCGGACACAAGATCCATGCGCCGAAGGGCGTCGGATTCCTCTATATCCGCGACGGTGTCAAGATCCGCCCGATTCTGTTTGGCGGCGGCCAGCAGAAGGGCATGCGTTCCGGTACGGAAAATGTGCCGGGGTGTGTCGGACTCGGCGTGGCAGCACGCGAGGCGTACAAAGATTTTGATGCACGCATCGAAAAGCTGTATACACTCCGGGAGCACCTGATTGCGGGATTGAAACCGCTCGGCGGCGTCACCATCAACGGCAGTGAGGACCGCACCAACGCGCCGCAGATCGTCAGCGCCAGCTTTGAGGGCGTCCGCAGCGAGGTACTTCTCCATGCGCTGGAGGACAAAGGGGTTTATGTATCGTCCGGTTCCGCCTGCTCGTCCAATCATCCGGGCATCAGCGGTACTTTAAAGGGAATCGGCGTGAAAAAAGAACTTCTCGATTCGACGATCCGGTTCAGTCTGGGTGATCTGAATACCGAGGAAGAAGTAGACTATGCGATCGGCGTTCTGGGAGAGCTGCTTCCGGTACTTCGCCGTTACCAGATGAAATAAAATGGCTGTTTAAAGAATGGCTGTTCAGTTTTTTTGCGGGAAAGCAGAAGAATGACAGCCTGCTGTAGAAAGGAAATTCCATGTTTCATACATTTTTGATTAAATATGCGGAGATCGGCCTGAAAGGTAAAAACCGCTATGTATTCGAGGACGCGCTGGTGTCCCACATCCATCACTCGTTAAAACGTCTCGATGGAAAATTTACTGTAACCAAGGAGGCAGGGCGTATCTATGCGACCGCAGCGGAAGAATTTGATTACGATGAGGTCATCGACGCACTGAAAAAGGTATTCGGTATTGCGGCGATCTGTCCGATGGTCCAGTTAGAGGACAACGGCTATGACGACCTGAAAGCGAAGATTGTTGAGTATGTGGACAAAGCATACCCAGATAAACACTTTACGTTCAAGGTAAACACCCGCCGTGCAAACAAACAGTATCCGCATACCTCCGAGGAAGTCAACCGCGATCTCGGTGAGGTCATCCTGGACGCATTCCCGGAGACAAAGGTAGACGTACACAATCCGGATGTTCTTTTAAATGTGGAACTGCGTGCAAAACGTATCAACGTATACTCTCTGGTGATTCCGGGACCGGGCGGTATGCCGGTCGGAACCAATGGACGCGCGATGCTGCTTTTATCCGGCGGTATTGATAGCCCGGTAGCCGGATACATGATCGCAAAACGCGGCGTTACTATTGAGGCAACCTATTTCCATGCACCGCCATACACCAGCGACCGCGCAAAACAGAAAGTAGTCGATCTGGCAAAACAGGTAGCAAAATACGCAGGTCCGATCAAGTTAAACGTAGTCAATTTCACAGACATCCAGCTCTACATCTACGAGCAGTGCCCGCATGAGGAGCTGACGATTATCATGCGCCGCTACATGATGAAGATTGCGGAAGAGCTGGCGAAGAAAGACGACTGTCTCGGACTCATCACCGGCGAGAGCATCGGTCAGGTAGCATCCCAGACGGTTCATTCCCTGGCGGTTACCAATGCAGTCTGCACACTTCCGGTATTCCGCCCGCTGATCGGTTTCGACAAACAGGATATCGTCGATATTTCCCTGAAAATTGGTACCTACGAGACATCGATCGAGCCGTATGAAGATTGCTGCACCATCTTCGTAGCCAAACATCCGGTTACCAAGCCGGTCCTGCACCTGATTGAAAAATCCGAGCGCAATCTGGAAGAGAAGATAGATGCGCTGGTAAAAGAGGCGATCGATACGGTTGAGGTTATCCGGTGCTAGTCATATATAAAAAAGAATGTGCCTTGGCACATTCGGGCGTCTCGCGCGGTCGCTTGCGACAGTTTTTTGCTTCGCGCGAGTGCGCATCCTCGCGGAGTGTTTTTTCATAGGACGCAGTTCTCTATGAAAAAAAGAACCGCTGCAAAGCGAGTTGCTTAACAGCGGTTTTTTTCGTTTCAAACAGAACCATCTCGATCGTTCTAATGGTTGCTATACAATGTACGGAGCCAGTGTCGTTAAGATCTCATCGATCTGGTTCTCAGAATGGATGTTTAAATCGATCGGTTTAGACAGATCCAGACTGAAGATACCCATGATGGATTTAGCGTCAATCACATAACGTCCGGAAACAAGGTCAAAATCTACGTCGAACTTCGCTAAGTCGTTGACGAAGGATTTAACTTTATCGATCGAGTTTAAAGAAATACGAACTGTTTTCATGAAAAAAACCTCCTCTATCTACAATAATACTTTTATACTACAAAGTAATCTGACAAAAGTCAAGAGAGGATTCAATTTAAAGGAGATAAAAATGAGAAAAGCGGCATTCCACAATCTGGGCTGCAAGGTGAACTCATATGAGACGGAAGCCATGCAGCAGCTCTTAGAGGATGCAGGATATGAGATTGTGCCGTTCCGGGAAGGAGCGGATGTTTATATTATCAACACGTGTTCCGTGACGAATGTTGCCGACCGGAAATCGCGCCAGATGCTGCACCGGGCAAAGAAAATGAACCCGTCGGCGGCTGTTGTGGCGGTCGGCTGTTATGTGCAGGCAGCAGGCGCGGAGCTGAAAAAAGATGAGGCGGTCGATCTGATCGTTGGCAATAACCAGAAAAAAGATCTGGTACAGATCCTGGATGATTATTTTGCAGATCATGAAAACAGCGGTGAGATTCTGGATATCGGACATTCACAGGAATACGAAGAACTCCATATCCGCCGGATTGCTGACCATACGCGTGCCTTTATCAAGGTACAGGACGGCTGCAACCAGTTTTGCAGCTATTGTATTATACCATATACGAGAGGACGCGTCCGCAGCCGCCGCCCGGAGGACATCGAGCACGAGGTGCGCGGGATTGCGGAAGCCGGATACAAGGAAATTGTCTTGACCGGTATCCATTTAAGCTCCTATGGTGTCGATTTCAAGGATGAGCAGCAAGAAAATCTGCTGACTTTAATCAAACGTCTCGACCAGATTCCGGGCATTGAGCGCCTGCGCCTAGGTTCTCTTGAACCACGTATCGTAACCCGCGAATTTGCCAAAGAGCTGGCGAGGCTGCGGACCATCTGCCCGCACTTCCATCTGTCACTCCAGAGTGGCTGTGACGCGACTTTAAAGCGCATGAACCGCCGCTACAACGCTGCTGAATATCAGGCGTGCTGTGAAATTCTGCGGGAAGAATTTGACAATCCGGCGATCACGACCGATGTCATCGTAGGATTCCCGGGCGAGACCGGAGAAGAATTTGCCGAAACAGAACGCTTCTTAAAAGCGATCCATTTCTATGAAATGCATATATTCAAATACTCCCGCCGCGCAGGCACCCGCGCCGCCGATATGCCGGATCAGGTACCAGAAGGAATCAAATCCGTCCGCAGCGATATCCTGCTGGCACTGGAAAAACAGCAGTCCTTAGAATACCGCGGGCGCTTCCTCGGAACCGAAGAAGAAATCCTTCTCGAAGAACCAATCGAGATTGACGGAACCAAATACATGATGGGACACACCCGCCAGTATGTCAAAGGTGCCGTGCCATACGAAGAAGGATTGAAAAATAAGACGGTGAAGGGAATCTTCACGAAGGCACTGAATGAAGAGGTGCTTTTACTGGAAAGTGAATAGAAGACCGTAAACGAAAAAACCAATGATACCCCCAAGATGGGATTCATTGGTTTTTTACATACATATAAAATTTCAAAAAATGACATAAATAGAATATATCGACTTAATAAATTAACCAGTAAGCAATCAATGAACCCCGACGAGATCCTTAATAACCTCCCCGGCAATAATCAGTCCCACTACTGATGGTACAAACGAGATACTACCCGGAATCTGCCGTCTGTCGGTACATTTACGGGCGGTTCCCGGCGGGCAGACACAGTGGGAACGGCAGGAGATTGCCATATCATCGCCCGGAGTCAACGGTTTCTCTTTCGAATAAACCACTTTCAGTTTCTTGATTCCGCGTTTTTTTAGCTCACGCCGCATGACCTTCGCGAGCGGGCAGACGGAAGTCTTATAAATGTCAGTTACCTCAAAGGCAGCCGGATCCAGCTTGTTTCCGGCACCCATCGAGCTGATGATCGGCGTGTGGCTTGCCTCTGCCTGTTCTACCAGCATCAGTTTTCCCGTTACGGTGTCGATTGCGTCGATCACGTAGTCATACTGGGAAAAATCAAATTCCTTCGCGGTATCCGGCATGTAGAATGTCTTGTAGGTGTGGACAACCGCATGCGGGTTGATGGATTTGATGCGTTCCTCAGCGACATCGACCTTGTACTTTCCGATGGTGGAGGTGGTTGCGATGATCTGACGGTTGATGTTGGTTAAGCAGACCTTGTCATCGTCGATGAGATCAAGCGTGCCGACGCCGCTGCGCGCGAGGGCCTCCACCGCATAGCCGCCGACTCCGCCGATGCCGAAGATGGCAACGCGTGCTTTTGATAAACGCTCCATGGCATCCCTGCCGAGGAGAAGTTCAGTTCTGGAAAATGAATTTAACATATGATACTCCCTTGTAATATATTCTGTCAGTAGCTTCACAGTCACAACTGTGCTATACTAAATAATAGCAGGCTCTGTTTCTGAACGTTTTTTACCCATCAGTTCGGTATTTTATTGTAAAGGTGCGGTCTGCGTTTGTCAAGAAAGATATGAAGAAACGCCACAAAGTGTGCAAATAATCGTTACTGTTCACGGGTAGGCACTTTTGGAACCGAAAGTGCCGTAAGAAAACGTGGTGGAAGCAGGAATTTGCCGTATTTAAATGCGAAGCCACGGCAAATTCCGTTACTGGGCACGCGTGCGTGAACAGTAACAACAGGCAAAAAAGGGTTGACAGATATTGCATAAAGTGATAATATGCCTACTAAGCTGATAGGAAAAAGAAAAGGAGTGAAGATCATGAAAGCAGTCAATGGTTTTTGGATGAATACGATGTGTTGCAGCAATGTTTGTACCTGTATGGATCGATGTTGTTGTCGCATTTGTGTACGCGAAAACCAGAAAGCTGGACTTCGGTAAGCGGGGTTTCCGGGGAAAACGGATTTCGTGAATCTTTTTATTCATAAGGGTTAAGGATATAGAAAGAGCGCATCCGCGTACACAGAAAAACAAGCAGGACAGGCGGCAGAAAAGCTGGATTGGACGGCGGTAAATGTGTATAGAGGATGGGCTCTTTTCGCATTTTAAACTTCTTTTGAAGCGAGTTTGTAACTGCTCAGTACCTTCACAGTTACACGAGTTTTTCAAATTGGAAAAGAGTTCTGGAAAAAAGAAGAATCTATAGAAATATATAAAAATTAACAAATATAAAAATCATCACAGATATTAGGAGGAAATCATCATGGCAAACATTTATAAGGGAACACTGGGACTGGTAGGAAACACACCGTTAGTTGAGGTTGTGAATGTTGAGAAAGCGCTGGGACTGGAAGCAACGGTTCTGGTAAAACTGGAGTATTTAAACCCGGCTGGAAGCGTGAAGGATCGTATTGCAAAAGGCATGATTGAGGATGCAGAGAAGAGAGGTGTCCTGAAAGAGGGTTCTGTCATCATCGAGCCGACTTCCGGCAATACCGGTATCGGTCTGGCGTCCATCGCAGCAGCGAAGGGATATCGCATCGTCCTGACGATGCCGGAGACGATGAGCGTGGAGCGCCGCAACATTCTGAAAGCGTACGGTGCAGAGATTGTCCTGACTGAGGGCGCAAAGGGCATGAAGGGCGCGATCGAGAAGGCAGAAGAGCTGGCAAAAGAGACACCGGGCAGCTTCTTAGCCGGTCAGTTTGTCAATCCGGTCAATCCGGCGGTTCACAGAGCAACCACTGGTCCGGAGATCTGGAATGATACCGACGGAAAGGTTGATATCCTGATCGCAGGTGTTGGTACCGGCGGAACTCTGACAGGTACCGGCGAATACTTAAAATCCCAGAACCCGAATGTGAAAGTCGTAGCGCTGGAGCCAGCTTCATCCCCGGTATTAAAGACAGGCAAGGGCGGCGCACACAAGATTCAGGGTATCGGCGCCGGATTTGTACCGGATGTACTGAACACTAAGATTTATGATGAAATTTTCGAGGCGGAGAATGAGGATGCATTTGCGGCAGCAAAACTTCTGGCACACAAAGAGGGCATCTTAGTCGGTATTTCCTCCGGCGCAGCCCTGCATGGTGCGATTGAGCTGGCAAAACGCCCGGAAAATAAGGGGAAAACCATCGTAGCGATTCTTCCGGACAGTGGTGACCGCTATTATTCCACACCACTCTTTACAGAGGACTAAGAGACTAATTATAAGAGACTAATTATAGAAATAGGACTTCCCAGAATGCAGGGAGAGTGTTATAATTAACAGAAAATGAGTGACTGGTTACGTGCGCGTGAACGGTAACAAAACAGCAGAAAAACACAGGACCCGTTTGTTTGGCAGAGCACTGTCAGCGCGGATCCTGTGCTTTTGTTTCATTTCATGAGAATTGTGGTTACTGCACACGGGTAGGCACATTTTTTACATTCTTTTTCTTAAAGAGGATTTTGCAGATAACGGATACAGGAGAATATACAATGAAAACGATTACGATTGAGGAGCTGGAAGCGTTAAAGGATGCGGAGAAGACGATCGTGGACATCCGCCCGCAGGACCAGTATATGCGCGGAACTTTTCCGGGGGCGGTAAGCCTCCCGGCGTCCCGGCTGGAAGAGCAATATGAGGAAGAAACAGCCAGGTTAGACAAAATGCATCCAGTGTACGTGATGTGCCATACCGGTGAGAAGAGCCAGGAGTGGGTGCGTCGTCTGACCGGAGACGGATTTGACGCGGTTAATGTGGAGGGTGGTTACCGTGCGTGGCTGCGCCTCTCCCTCTCACGCTTCGTGGGCGGAGAATCCGAGGCGGATCGAGAGGAAAAACGGGCGAGAATTGAGCAGAGTATTATAAAAAAATTCCGCAAGCCGATCTGGCGGGCGTTTACGCGGGCGCTCAACACCTACGACCTGATTCAGGAGGGCGACAAGATCGCAGTCTGTATCTCAGGCGGCAAGGATTCCATGCTGATGGCGAAACTTTTCCAGGAATTGAAAAAACATGGAAAATTCCAGTTTGAAACCGTTTTTCTAGTGATGAATCCGGGCTACAATGCGGATAACTGGAAGATCATCCAGGACAATGCGAAACTTCTCGGCATTCCGCTGACGGTATTTGAGAGCGATATTTTCGACACGGTGGCGACGATCGAACAGAATCCGTGCTACCTTTGTGCCAGAATGCGACGCGGTCACCTCTATGCACAGGCGAAAGCGCTGGGCTGCAATAAAATTGCGCTTGGGCATCATTTTGATGATGTGATCGAGACGATCCTCATGGGAATGCTGTACAGCGGCAAGATTGAGACGATGATGCCGAAGCTGCACAGCCAGAATTTCGAGGGCATGGAGCTGATCCGCCCGATGTACCTTATCAAGGAAGATGCGGTCAAGGCGTGGCGCGATTACAACGGACTGCAGTTTATACAGTGCGCGTGCCGTTTTACTGAAAATTGCGTGAGCTGCGGAGGCGGACGCGGTTCCAAGCGCGATGAGATGAAGGAATTGATCGCCCATTTCCGCAAGGAGAGCGACGTGATCGAGAAAAATATCTTTAAGAGTGTCCACAATATCAACTTAAAGACTGTGATCGGTTACCACAGGGACGATTGGACGTACAATTTCCTGGATGATTATAATGATAAAAAATAACTTGCCGAATGGGGTAAAGTAGAGTAAAATAAAAAAGAGTAGTTTACCTGCACGCATGGATCCGCAGAGTGACAGAGCGCGGCGGGTATTTAAAAGGACGTGAAGACAAAATGGGTGATATCAGCAATACACAGTTTTTTAGAGCAGTACAGGAAGAGAAGAAGCTGGAGGCAAGCCAGGTTCTGGAACAGGTATATACAGCGCTGACGGAGAAGGGTTACAACCCGATCAATCAGATTGTAGGATATATTATGTCTGGAGATCCGACCTATATTACCAGCCACAAGAGTGCCAGAAGCCTGATTATGAAGGTAGAGCGTGACGAAATTCTGGAAGAGCTTGTGAAGGTATATATTGAGACGAAGCTTCAGTAAAGAGTGGATGCAGCACGGCAATTAAAAAGCGGAAGAGTAAACAGCTGGCGACAACAGTCCAATATCTGACGGGCTGCCAGCTTGTTTTGTTATGGAGAAAATAGAATATGAGAATTATGGGGCTTGATTTTGGATCGAAGACCACGGGAGTGGCAGTCAGCGATCCGTTAGGCATTACAGCACAGGGGATTGAGACGATCACACGGAAGGATGAGAACAAACTTCGCCAGACCTGCGCCCGGATTGAAGAGCTGATCCGGGAATACGAGGTTGGGACGATTGTTTTGGGGTATCCTAAAAATATGAATAATACGCTGGGAGAGCGCGTTGAAAAGACGCTGGCATTTAAAGAGATGCTGGAACGGCGGACGAACCTTCCGGTCGTTATGTGGGACGAGCGCCTGACGACGAATGCGGCGGAGCAGATTCTGATCGAGAGTGGAGTGCGCCGGGAAAACCGGAAGAGCGTGATTGATAAGATTGCGGCAGTATTGATTTTGCAGGGATATTTGGATTTACAGGCACAAGGAAAAGCGGAAGAATAAATTATCAGTGATAAAAATCAATGATTGAAAATAAAGAATAGAAGGAGAATCATAGAATGGGAAACCTGGATTCAATGTTAGATGAACTGAATAATATGGAAAACAGCATCACGCTGAGGGATGAGAACGGCGAGGAAGTGAAGCTGTATGTCCTGGAAGAGACAAAGTTAAATGGCGAGTCCTATCTGCTGGCAAGTGATACGAAGGACGGCGATGGAGAGTGCTATCTGTTGAGAGATACATCAAAGCCGGAGGATGCAGAAGCAGCTTACGAATTTGTGGACGATGACGGAGAACTGGAGTACATGTCCAAGGTGTTTGCGGAGCTGATGAGCGATCTGGGCGTTGATATCGAATAAAAATCTAAAAATCGAATTTTTGGAGGTGCATTGATTGAAAAAGGAAACAAATCATAATAAGGTAAAGATCATACCGCTCGGTGGTCTGGAACAGATCGGTATGAATATGACTGCCTTCGAATATGAAGACAGCATTATTGTAGTAGACTGCGGTATGGCATTCCCGAGCGACGATATGCTGGGAATCGATCTGGTTATCCCGGATGTATCCTATTTAAAGAACAACATTGACAAAGTCAAGGGCTTTGTGATCACGCACGGACATGAGGACCATATCGGCGCGCTGCCGTATGTACTCCGCGATGTTCCGGCACCGGTATACGGCACCAAACTGACGATCGGACTGATTGAGAATAAATTAAAAGAGCATAATATGATGAAGACCGTCCGCCGCAAGGTCGTAAAGCACGGACAGTCCATCAATCTCGGATGTTTTCGGATTGAGTTTATCAAGACGAACCACAGTATCGCAGATGCATCGGCGCTTGCGATCTTCTCCCCGGCTGGTATTATCGTCCACACCGGCGACTTCAAGATCGATTACACACCGGTATTCGGTGAACCGGCGGATCTGCAGCGTTTTGCCGAGCTTGGAAAGAAAGGCGTGCTGGCGCTGATGTGTGACAGTACCAACGCGATCCGTCCGGGATTTACGATGTCGGAGCGCACCGTCGGCAAGACCTTTGATTCGATTTTTGCAGAGCACAAGAACAACCGGATCATCGTTGCGACGTTTGCTTCCAACGTAGACCGTGTCCAGCAGATCATCAATACGGCATACCACTATGGACGTAAGGTAGTGGTCGAGGGTCGAAGCATGGTCAATGTCATCGGCACGGCGAGCGAACTTGGATACATTAATATTCCGGAAAATACACTGATCGACATTGAACATCTGAAAAATTATAAGAAAGAGGATACCGTCCTTATCACGACCGGCAGCCAGGGCGAGTCTCTGGCGGCACTGTCCCGTATGGCGGCAGACCTGCACAAGAAGGTTTCGATTATGCCGGGCGACGTGGTTATTTTAAGTTCCACCCCGATTCCGGGCAATGAGAAAGCCGTTGCAAGAGTTATCAACGAGCTGTCGATGAAGGGCGCAGAGGTTATCAACCAGGATACCCACGTATCCGGACATGCCTGCCAGGAGGAGATCAAGCTGATGTACTCCTTAGTTCGTCCGAAATTCTCGATTCCGGTACACGGTGAATACCGCCACCTGATGGCGCAGCGCAACCTGGCAATCTCAATGGGCATTCCGAAGGAAAATGTCATCCTGATGCGCTCAGGTGATGTGATCGAGATCGGGGACGAGGGCTACCGTGTTGCCGACCATGTACAGGCGGGCGGCATCCTGGTCGATGGTCTGGGCATCGGTGATGTCGGAAATATCGTTCTGCGCGACCGCCAGAACCTGGCACAGAATGGTATCATTATTGTGGTACTGACGTTGGAGAAATACAGCAACCAGCTCTTAGCGGGACCGGATATCGTGTCCCGAGGTTTCGTCTATGTGCGTGAGTCCGAGGATCTGATGGAAGAGGCACAGAGAATCGTGGATGAAGCCGTACAAGGCTGTCTTGAGAAGCACGTGAGCGACTGGGGCAAGATCAAGAACATTATCCGCGACAGCCTGAGTGATTTCCTATGGAAGAAGATGAAGAGAAATCCGATGATTCTTCCGATCATCATGGAAGTGTAGAAGACTGCAAAAGCAGCACGGAGGTGGAATATGAGCCGGAGATCTGGGGAACCCCATATCGCAGTATCAATTCTGGACAGTGTGTTCCGGATCGTTTTTCTGGTACTGACACTGTTTCTGCTCTATGAGGGCGCAACGAAGGGTTACTGGCTGGGGCATGAGATATTTAACCCGACCGCAGTTGAGGCAGAGCCGGGAAGAATGAGAACGGTTACCATCGAGGAAAGCGAAAGCACCTCCGAGGCAGGCGAAGCGCTGGAACGCGTCGGTTTGATTAGGAGCCGCGTGGTCTTTGTGCTGCAGGCAAAGATTTATGAATACAAGATATATCCGGGAACCTATCAGTTCAGCACCGCCCAGACTTCTCTGGAGATGCTGAAGGAGATGGATGAGGCGGCAGCTTCTGCCGCCAGCCCGGAGGAGGATAAAAGTGATAGTAAATGACAGAATTACCGCCTATATCCAGTCGTTGGACGCGGGCAACGGACCGCTGCTCGACTCGATAGAGGAAGAAGCGCTGGCTGACTGCGTGCCGATCATCCGCAGGGAGACCTCCGCATTTCTGAAAACACTGATTGCTCTCAAGCGCCCGCAGTCGATTCTGGAGGTAGGAACGGCTGTGGGCTATTCGGCTTTACTGATGAGCCGTGTGATGCCGGAAAACTGCCGGATCACGACGATTGAGAAGTACGAAAAAAGAATACCGATTGCCAAGCGCAATTTTGAAAGGGCAGGAAAAGAGCCGTGCATTACTTTACTGGAAGGCGATGCGGAAGAGATACTGGGGACGCTTTCCGGCCCTTATGATTTTATATTTATGGATGCGGCTAAGGGGCAGTATATGCACTGGCTGCCTCAGATTTTGCGTCTGCTGCCGTCCGGCGGCGTTCTTCTGTCGGACAATGTCTTACAGGACGGCGATATCGTGGAATCCCGCTATGCGGTCGAGCGCCGCAACCGGACGATCCACACGCGGATGCGCGATTATTTATATGAACTGACACACATGAAAGAATTTGAGACGTCTGTCATTCCGATCGGGGATGGCGTGGCGTTAAGTGTAAAGCGATAAAAGAAAGGAAAAACATGAGAAAACTGGAACTTTTAATCCCGGCGGGCAGCCTGGACGTCCTCAAGACGGCGGTCCTTTACGGAGCCGATGCGGTCTATCTGGGCGGCGAGGCGTTTGGTCTGCGGGCAAAGGCGAAGAATTTTACGAACGAAGAGATCAAAGAGGGCATTGCGTTCGCCCATGAGCGCGGCGTCAAAGTATATATTACAGCAAATATTTTTGCACATAATGATGATTTAGCCGGTGTGGAAGAATATTTCACAGAACTGAAAGAAATCAAGCCGGATGCGCTGATTATTTCCGATCCGGGTGTTTTTGAGATTGCCAGACGCATTCTCCCGGAGATGGAGATCCATATCAGCACACAGGCAAATAATACAAACTACGGGACGTTCCTTTTCTGGTATAAACAGGGCGCGAAGCGCGTGGTAACGGCGCGGGAGCTGTCCTTGAAGGAGATTCGCGAGATCCGCGAACATATTCCGGAGGATATGGAGATCGAGAGCTTCATCCACGGAGCGATGTGCATTTCCTATTCAGGACGATGTCTTCTCAGCAATTTTCTGACGGGGCGCGACGCGAACCAGGGCGCCTGTACTCATCCGTGCCGCTGGAAATATGCGGTGGCGGAGGAGACAAGACCGGGCGAGTGGATGCCGGTCTATGAAAATGAGCGCGGCAGCTATATTTTCAACTCCCGCGACCTGTGCATGATTGAGCACATTCCGGAGATGGTCGAAGCAGGAATCGACAGCTTCAAGATCGAGGGACGCATGAAGACAGCACTCTATGTGGCAACCGTGGCGAGAACCTACCGAATCGCAATCGACGATTATCTGGAAAGCCCGGAAAAATACCAGTCCAAGATGGAGTGGTATAAGAGTGAGATCCGCAAATGTACCCACCGGGAATACATCACTGGATTTTATTTCCATAAACCGGGTACCGAGTCGCAGGTATACGGAAGCAATACTTATGTAAAACCGTACACCTATCTGGGAACGGTCGGCGCTGTGCGCGGGGATGGCCTGGTTCATCTGGAGCAGAAGAATAAATTCAGCGTGGGAGAGACGATCGAGATCATGAAGCCGGACGGACGTAACCTGCGTGTGGAAGTGAAAGGCATCTTTACTGAGGATGGAACCGCGCAGGAGAGCGCACCGCACCCGAAGCAGCAGCTCTGGGTAGACTTAGGCGGTATGGCAAAGCCGCAGGATATCCTGCGGCGTGAGGACGAAGCGCTGGATTTGTAAAGGTGCGGCTGGATGGACATCAGGAGGATGACAGATGGTTTGGTTTTTAGGAGGAACGGCGGTCCTGTGCCTGTTATATTATATCATAATTGTTATTTATTCAGGTGTTTCGACTTCGTTTGCCTTGATCTGGCCCTGCTTGGCGATCTTTTTGGGACTTCTGGCGGCTGGATGGTGGTTTGGCAGCCAGCATGAGGGCAGAATCCCCGTGTGGATCGGCGTTTCCGTCGGGACAGTATGTGCGGCGGGATTTCTGATTCTGGTGATCACGGAGGTTTTGATCGGCTGGAGCGCCATTACGGCGACGGGACAGCCGGCGGACTATGTGATCGTGCTGGGAGCACGTGTGCGCGGCACCAAGATCAGCAATTCCCTAAAGCAGCGTCTGGATCGGGCGATCGAGTATTCGGAGGAATATCCGAACACGGTTCTGGTGCTTTCCGGCGGAAAAGGTCCGGGCGAGGAGATCAGCGAGGCGCGGGCGATGTACGAATATTTACAGTACAACGGGATTCCGGAGGATAAGCTGCTGATTGAAGACCAGTCCTCCGACACGGTGCAGAACATCGAGTTCAGCCGGACGGTGATCGACCGGCAGGAATACAACAAGGCGCAGGCGGCGCGGGCACACCTGATGGAGTTTTACCGTGAGCGCCCGGACGGCGATACCATCCGGATCGGGATTCTGACGAGCAATTACCATGTGTTCCGGGCGGAGTCGATCGCGCGCAGACAGGAGATCGAGCCGGTCGGTGTGGCAGCTGCGTGCGACCCGGTGCTGGCGGTGCACCTGTGGCTGCGGGAGGCATTTGCCGTACTAAAAGACAAATTTATGGGAAGACTGTAAAAAAAGAAGAAAAAAAGGTGCGATTCAACGTTACTGGTCACGTATGCGTGAACAGTAACGATTCAACAGATGTCTGTATGCGCTGTGGAATCGTTTTAGAGAAAGGAAAGACAGCATGACAGTAAAAGATTTGAAGAGCTATCAGATCCTGAACGAAAAATACGTAAAAGAGCTGAATTCCGAGGGGATTCTTCTGGAACATAAGAAGACGGGAGCGAGAGTGTTCCTACTCTCGAATGACGATGAGAATAAGGTATTCTGCATCGGATTCCGCACCCCGCCATCTGACAGCACGGGTGTGCCGCATATCATGGAGCACAGTGTTTTGTGCGGTTCGGCGAAATTTCCGGTCAAGGATCCGTTTGTAGAGCTGGTGAAGGGCTCCTTAAATACCTTCTTAAACGCGATGACCTACCCGGATAAGACGGTATACCCGGTTGCAAGCTGCAACGACAAGGATTTCCAGAACCTGATGGACGTCTATATGGACGCGGTTCTGTATCCGAATATCTATAAAGAAGAGAAGATTTTCCGCCAGGAGGGCTGGCATTACGAGATGGAGTCGGCGGACAGCCCGATCACGGTAAACGGTGTCGTTTACAATGAGATGAAGGGTGCATTTTCCTCCCCGGAGGGCGTGCTTGATCGCTACACGCAGAACACGCTTTACCCGGATACCTGCTATACGCATGAGTCTGGCGGCGCCCCGGAGGTTATCCCGGAGCTGACCTATGAGGATTTCCTGAATTTCCACCGCAAATTCTACCATCCGTCCAACAGCTTTATCTATCTGTACGGAAATATGGATATGGCAGAGAAGCTGGACTGGCTGGATCGTGAGTATTTAAGCCACTATGACCGTCAGCCGGTGGATTCTGAAATTCACTACCAGAAGCCGTTTGACGCGCCGAAGGACCGTGAGATCTTCTATCCGATCACTGAGGATGAGCCGGAGGATCACGCAACCTACCTGTCGGTTAATACGGTGGTGGGCGACGATCTCGACCCGATTCTCTACATGGCATTTCAGATCCTGGAGTATGTGCTTTTGGATGCGCCGGGCGCCGTTTTAAAGAAAGAACTCATCAGCGCCGGGATTGGCCAGGATATCCTGGGAAGCTATGAAAATGGTATTTTACAGCCATATTTTTCTGTCATTGCGAAAAATGCGGATGGCAGCCAGAAAGAGGCATTTTTAAAGACTGTCAAGGGAACGCTTAAGAAGCTGGCAGATGATGGCATCAACCAGAAGAGCCTGATGGCGGGCATCAACTACTATGAATTCCGCAGCCGTGAGGCGGATTTCGGCAACGCGCCGAAAGGATTGATGTACGGCTTGCAGTGCTTAGATAGCTGGCTGTACGGCGGCGATCCGCTGATGCACCTGGAATATGAGGAGACATTTGCATTCCTCAAAAAAGCAGCAAAGGAAGGATATTTTGAAGAACTGATCCGCAAATATCTCTTAGATAACCCGTTTGAGGCGGTGATCACGGTCAGCCCGAAGCGGGGACTGACGGCGATCGAGGATGAGAAGCTGCGTGAAAAGCTGGAAGCATATAAGAAGAGCCTGGGCGCGGAGGAGATTCAGGCAATCGTGGATGGCACGAAAGAGCTGAAAGAGTATCAGGACACCCCGTCCCCGAAGGAAGATTTAGAGAAGATTCCGCTGTTGAAACGCTCAGATATCCGCAAAGAGGCGGAGAAATTTATCCTGACCGAGCGCGAGATTGGCGGAACCAAGGTGCTGGCACATGAGCTCTTTACCTCAGGCATCGGTTATCTGCGCGTGATGTTCCGTACCGACCATGTACCGTCCAGGGATCTGCCGTATGTGGGACTTTTGAAAGCAGTGCTTGGATTTGTCGATACGACGAAACACACATACAGCGATTTGTCGGATGAGATCAACTTAAATACCGGCGGTATCACGCTCAGCGTCAGCTCCTATGCGGACAGCCGGAAACAGGGCGCGTTTACCGGTATTTTTACCGCGAGTGCCCGGGTGCTGTGCGAGAAGCTGGACTTCGGATTTTCAGCGATCGCGGAGATTCTGCTTGATTCAATCCTTGATGATGAGAAACGTCTCGGCGAGATTGTGGCGGAGACGAAATCGAAGAGCCAGATGCGTTTAAATCAGGCGGCACATTCAGCGGCAGTGATGAGAGCCAGCTCCTATTTTTCGGCAGAATCGGCATTTGACGACTGCACGGGCGGAATCGGCTTCTACCAGTTCCTTGAAGAGACGGCAAAGCACTTTGAGGAGAAAAAGGGCGAGGTGATCGCGAAATTAAAAGAGACGGCGGCACGTCTGTTTACGAAAGAAAATATGCTGATAAGCTACACGGCAGCAGCCGACGATCAGGCAGGGCTTGAAGCAGCGCTTCCGCTTTTAAAAGAACGTCTTCCACAGGGCGACGGAACCGTTTATCCGTTTGAGTGGAAAAAAGAGAACTTAAACGAGGGCTTCATGACCTCCTCCCAGGTCAATTATCTGGCGCGCTGCGGCAATTTCGTGGAGAAAGGGCTGGCATACAAGGGCACGCTGCGGACGCTGAAAGTCATTCTCGGATATGATTATCTGTGGATCAATGTCCGTGTCAAGGGCGGCGCTTACGGCGTCATGAATGGAGCCGGACGGTTTGGCGACAGCTATTTCGTTTCCTACCGCGATCCGAACCTGCGCGAGACGAATGAGGTTTACGAGGGCATCGTGCCGTATCTGGAGCAGTTTGAGGCAGACGAGCGTGATATGACGAAATTCGTGATTGGAACCATCAGCGACCTTGATGCGCCGCTTCTGCCGCCGTACAAAGGCATTCGCGCCGACGCGGCCTGGTTTACCGGCGTGACGGATGCGATGGTTCAGAAAGAGAGAGACGAGATCCTGGCAGTTACCCCGGAGGATATCCGGGAGCTGGCGCCGATTATCAGGGCAGTGCTCAGTGAGCAGAGCATCTGTGCGATTGGAAATGCAGAAAAAGTCAAGGCAAATCAGGATCTGTTTAAGACGGTGAAGAATCTGTTTAACTAAACAAAATGCAAGTGAAAGGAAACAAGATGGCAAATACAGATACAAAAGAGTTTAAATCTGGCTTTGTGACCCTGATCGGGCGTCCGAATGTCGGCAAATCTACGCTGATGAACCACCTGATCGGACAGAAGATCGCGATCACATCTGAGAAGCCGCAGACGACCCGGAACCGTATCCAGACGGTTTACACAGACGAGCGCGGACAGATCATTTTTCTGGACACACCGGGTATCCACAAGGCGAAAAACAAGCTGGGCGAGTACATGGTCAATGTCGCAGAGAATACGTTAAAAGAGGTTGACGTGATTCTCTGGCTGGTAGAGCCGACCACCTTCATCGGGGCAGGCGAGCGTCACATTGCAGAGCGGCTTTCGAAGATCAAGACGCCGGTTATTCTGGTTATTAATAAAATTGATACGGTCAAATCGAAGGAAGAGATTCTGACCTTTATCGCGGCATATAAGGATATTTTGAATTTTGCGGAGATTATCCCGGTTTCGGCTCTCAAAGAGATGAATATCGAGGATGTCAAGAGCAGTATTTTTAAATATCTCCCGGCAGGTCCGCAGTTTTACGATGAGGATACCGTCACCGACCAGCCGATGCGCCAGATCGCAGCGGAGCTGATCCGCGAGAAAGCGCTTCGGATGCTGGACGACGAGATCCCGCACGGCATTGCAGTTGTCATCGACCAGATGAAAGAGCGCCCAAACGGCATCATCGACGTGGATGCAACGATCGTGTGCGAGCGCGATTCCCACAAGGGCATCATCATCGGAAAAGGCGGATCGATGTTAAAACGTATCGGAACCGCTGCCCGGATGGAAATTGAAAATCTGATGGACACGAAGGTCAACCTGAAACTCTGGGTTAAAGTGCGCCGGGAGTGGAGAGACAGCGATATGTATATGAAGAATTACGGATATAACCCGAAAGAAATTTAAGTGAGGGAAGGAAGGGCTGCATGCGAGATTTGATACAGACAACCGGAATGGTGCTTTATGCAGCCCCGGTCGGTGAATTTGATAAACGTCTGATTCTCCTGACGGGAGACCGCGGAAAAATCACGGCATTTGCCCGCGGGGCGAAGCGCACTGGAAGTTTGCTGCGTGCGGCAAGCCGGCCTTTCGCATTTGGAACCTTCACACTTTCTGAGACGCGGGATGCCTACAATCTTTATGGCGCGGAGATCGAAAACTATTTCGAGGGACTTGAACAGGACGTTGAGTGCGCCTGCTACGCCTCCTATTTTGCTGAATTCGCCGAATACTTCGGAAGAGAAGGTCTGGAGGCAAGAGAAATGCTGCGATTACTCTACCAGTCCTTCCGTGCCCTCCTAAAACCCGCACTCCCCAACAAACTTGTACAGCGTATCTTCGAGTTAAAAATCATGGTCATCAACGGCGAATACACCGAAGATCCACCCCTGCGCGCCGGAGACTCCGCACGCTACGCCTGGCAGTACGTCATCTACACGCCGATCGAGAAGTTGTATACATTTCTTCTGAAAGAAGATGCATTTGCACAATTTGCGGCGAATGTGGAGCGGAATAAGAGGGCGTATGTAGATAAAAGTTTTCACTCATTGGAGATATTGCAGACGATTACATAACATACAACTATCCAGGGAGGAGCTGTTTATATGCCAGAAGCCAAATTCCACCAGAAAATCGCCTGGTTCAATTTCATCTGCTGCCTCATGGTCATCTGGACGCATTCCGGCAACGCGGATCTGTTTTTCCCGGAACTGGGGAAGGACGCACCGTGGTGGCATTTCCAGTACCCGGTCATGCAGGAAATTCTGCGGGTGGACATTCCATGCTTTATCATGCTGTCTGCCTACCTGTTCTACCGGAACTTCACGATGAAGCGGCTGGGAGAGAAATTAAATAAACGTCTGCATTCGCTTCTGGTTCCGTACCTGCTCTGGAATACCATCTACTACGTGGCGTATGTGGCGGCGAGCCGGATTCCGGGACTGCAGACGATCGCCAACCGGACGGATCTGGTGATTACGCCGTCGGGCGCATGGCAGGCGATCACCAAGTACACCTTCAATCCGGTGTTCTGGTTCATGTACCAGATCATCCTGCTGGTGCTGCTGGCACCGGTGCTGTATCTGTTTCTGAAAAATATCTGGACCGGCGCGGCATTTCTGCTGGTGCTGCTTGTGGCACTTTTCAAGGGGGTGGCGCTGCCGGAGCTGAATCTGGACGCCATGATTTATTATTCCTTTGCCGCCTATGCGGCGCTGCACGGGAGAAAATGGGCGGAGGCGGTATGGTCGTGGAAGCGGGCGGCACTGGGGGTGTGCCTGCTGGCAGTGGGAATCGTGCTCAGCAGGAGCTATTATACCCACTATTTTGTGCCGGGAATCGTTCTCTACCAGCTTCTGGCAGTCATCGGTATCTGGATGATGGTAAACGAGCGCTGGCTGGGAGAAGTCAGACCGTTTATGACCTGCACCTTTTTTATCTATGCGACCCACTTTGTGGTGGTCCGTTTCCTCAATAAGGCGGCGGCGCTGCTATTTCCGGGCAGCCAGCTGGTTTCGATGTTTATGTATGTGTGCATGCCGCTGCTTGCAGTGACACTCTGTTATCAGGCGGCGCGCGTGTTGCGGAGGTACCGTCCGGACATCTGGAAGACCCTGAATGGGGGACGTTGACAAAAAGCAGGATTTACGGTTGAAAGGCAGGTATCTCTGGAAACGGAAGTGCGAGTATGCGTTTTTTCAGGTCCAAGTCTTGAAAATACATAGAAAAGCAGGTATACTATAAAAACTTGGTTGTAGGAGCATTTTTGCGCTTGGGAGGAAGAGCAATGAAAAAAAGAGGATTTCTTCTGGCAGCGTGTACCGTGGGTGTGATGCTGTCCGGCTGTGGCTCACGGGAAACCGCCTTTTCCCCTTCGGAGAGCTGCGTATATGTGGCAAAAGACGGAGCGCTGTCGAGTGCTCTGGTGGAGCAGACCGGCGGTATTTCGGTCGATGAGAATGAATTAAAGCAGTATTTAGAGACGGCAGTGATTCATTTTAATGAAGAAAAAGGCGCCGGGGCGCTGGCACAGAACCAGAAAAATGCCGAGAGATTGCCGGCAGCATTGAAAAGTGTGAAGGCGGGAAAAGACACGGTGACTGCGATCTTTGATTATGCTTCCTTTGAAGATCTGAAAGCATTCGGAGAGACGAATGACAATGAGGACACCAGCAACTCCCTGACGACGCTGGAGGCAAAGCCGCTTTCGGAGGCGATTGCCGATGGATGGTTTTCCGAGGGTGAGCTGGTAAAGGCAGATGGAAGCGAAGCCGGAACGGATACGGTTCAGAATGAAAAGAGCGGCATGACAGTCCGGAGCGAGGGCGGTGCGACGCTGATGGTCGGCGGAAAAGTGCTTTACCGCAGTTCGAATACCGAGTTAAAAGACGATTCAACCGTCAGTCTGCCGGAAACAGGCACGGCTTATGTGATTTTTAAAAGATAAAAAACAGAATGATTGTTAAATTCGTCCATCTGCCAGATATCGAAAGAAGAGGCGGGGACGGGTACAATGATAAACGAATCAGGAGGACAAGACAAATGGAAAAGACGATGGACAAAATCGTGGCGCTCGCAAAATCAAGAGGATTTGTATATCCGGGTTCTGAGATTTACGGCGGCCTTGCCAATACATGGGACTACGGCAATCTGGGCGTAGAACTGAAAAACAATGTAAAACGTGCATGGTGGCAGAAATTTATTCAGGAAAGCCCGTACAACGTAGGTGTAGACTGTGCGATTCTCATGAACTCCCAGACATGGGTGGCATCTGGACATCTGGGCGGCTTCTCTGACCCGCTGATGGACTGCAAGAGCTGTAAAGAGCGTTTCCGTGCAGATAAGCTCATCGAGGACTATATGGCAGAGCACAACATTGAGATCGAGGGTTCCGTAGACGGCTGGTCCCAGGAGCAGATGAAACAGTACATTGATGACAATAACATCTGCTGTCCGAGCTGCGGCAAGCATGATTTCACCGACATTCGTCAGTTTAACCTGATGTTCAAGACTTTCCAGGGAGTTACCGAGGATGCAAAAAACACCGTATATCTGCGTCCGGAGACTGCACAGGGTATCTTTGTAAACTTCAAGAACGTACAGAGAACCTCCCGCAAGAAGATCCCGTTTGGTATCGGTCAGATCGGTAAATCTTTCCGTAACGAGATCACACCGGGTAACTTTACTTTCCGTACCAGAGAGTTCGAGCAGATGGAGCTGGAGTTCTTCTGTGAACCGGGAACCGACCTTGAGTGGTTTGCATACTGGAAACAGCACTGCATCGACTGGCTGCAGACACTTGGCATCAAGCCGGATGAGATGCGCGCGCGCGACCATTCTCCGGAAGAGCTGTGCTTCTACAGCAAGGCGACGACCGATCTGGAATTTCTGTTCCCGTTCGGATGGGGCGAGCTGTGGGGTATCGCAGACCGTACCGATTACGATCTGACCCAGCATCAGAACACCTCCGGTCAGGATATGACCTACTTTGACGATGAGAAGAAGGAGAAATACATCCCGTATGTGATTGAGCCGTCCCTGGGTGCTGACCGTGTAACCCTGGCATTCCTGTGTGCTGCATACGATGAGGAAGAGATCGGAGAGGGCGATGTGAGAACCGTTCTTCACTTCCATCCGGCGATTGCACCGGTTAAGATCGGTGTGCTTCCGCTGTCCAAGAAGCTTAACGAGGGAGCAGAGAAGATCTACGCAGAGCTTTCCAAGTACTACAACTGCGAGTTCGACGACAGAGGAAACATTGGTAAGCGTTACCGCCGTCAGGATGAGATCGGTACTCCGTTCTGCATCACTTACGACTTCGAGTCGGAGACCGACCAGGCTGTTACCGTCCGTGACCGTGATACCATGGAGCAGGTACGTGTGCCGATCGCCGAGTTAAAGAACTACTTTGAGGATAAGTTCCGTTTCTAATTATTTAAACAGACGTAACTGTTCAGTACCTTCACAGTTACAAATAGACAAAAGAGCAGAAACCATATTCCGTGAAACAGGGGGTGGTTTCTGCTTTTTGTGTTAGAGAGGATTTGTGACATTTTGCAAAGAACGAAATTTATTTTAGGTCAGGAAAGGATGATATCCGGCAGACTGTGAAATTGATTCCTCAGTTTGTGCCACAAATAGGGACGAAAGAACAGAAAAAAACAGGAGGAGTAGGAGCTGTTCTGGATAGTCATCTCATTTAATATTCGCGAAAATTACAAAAAAATATATATTGATCGAAAAAAAGTTGGAAAGAATTCAAAAAAACTCTTTACTAGACCGCAGTTTATGTTATAATATTCACGATGGCTTTTATCTTTCACATAAATACAAATATGTGAATGTAAAACATAAACGAGTATAGGAGGAAAATACTTATGGCAAAATGGGTTTATATGTTTAGCGAGGGCGACATGACCATGCGTAACCTGCTGGGAGGAAAGGGAGCGAACCTGGCGGAGATGACAAGCATCGGTCTGCCGGTTCCACAGGGATTTACAATCACAACTGAGGCTTGTACCCAGTATTACGAAGATGGTCGCAAGATTAACGACGAGATCATGGCACAGACCATGGAAGGCGTTAAGAAGATGGAAGAGCTCAATGGAAAGAAATTTGGCGATCTGAAGAACCCACTGTTAGTATCGGTTCGTTCCGGTGCGAGAGCATCCATGCCAGGTATGATGGATACCATCTTAAACCTTGGTTTAAATGACGAGGTAGTTGCAGCGATGATCGCAGGCAACCCGGACCCGAAATTTGAGCGATTTGTATATGACTCCTACAGACGTTTCATCCAGATGTTCTCGGATGTCGTTATGGAAGTTGGTAAGAAATACTTCGAGCAGCTCATCGACAAGATGAAAGAAGAAAAGGGTGTTCAGTACGATATCGAACTGACTGCTGCTGACTTAAAGACTCTGGCTGAGCAGTTCAAGGCTGAGTACAAAAAACAGTTAGGTGAGGACTTCCCGTCTGACCCGGTTGTTCAGTTAAAATTAGCAATCGAAGCTGTATTCCGTTCCTGGGACAACCCACGTGCGAACGTATACAGAAGAGATAATGATATTCCGTATTCCTGGGGTACTGCAGTAAACGTAATGCCGATGGTATTCGGTAACTTAAACGATGAGTCCGGTACAGGTGTTGCATTTACCCGTGACCCGGCAACCGGCGAGAAGAAGCTGATGGGCGAGTTCTTAAAGAACGCACAGGGCGAGGACGTAGTTGCTGGTGTTCGTACTCCGATGCCGATCGCTCAGATGGAGCAGGAGTTCCCGGAAGCATATGCAGATTTCATCAAGGTTTGCGATGTGCTTGAGAACCACTACCATGATATGCAGGATATGGAGTTTACTGTAGAGAACCGTAAACTTTATATGTTACAGTGCCGTAACGGTAAGAGAACTGCTCAGGCAGCTCTGCAGATCGCTTGCGACCTGGTAGATGAAGGCCATAAGACAGAGGAAGAAGCAGTCGCTATGATCGACCCGCGTAACCTCGATACACTGCTGCATCCGCAGTTTGACGCTGCTGCATTAAAGGCAGCTACTCCGCTTGGAAAAGGCTTAGGTGCTTCTCCGGGTGCTGCTTGCGGTAAAGTTGTATTCACTGCAGAGGATGCTGAGAAATGGGCTGAAAAGGGCGAGAAGGTTGTCTTAGTTCGTCTTGAGACCTCTCCGGAAGACATTACCGGTATGAAGGTTGCTCAGGGTATCTTAACCGTTCGTGGTGGTATGACCTCTCACGCAGCCGTAGTTGCCCGTGGTATGGGTACCTGCTGTGTATCCGGATGCGGCGACATCGCTATGGATGAAGAAAATAAGAAATTCACATTAGCTGGTAAAGAGTTCAACGAGGGAGACTTCATCTCCATCGATGGTACAACCGGTAATATTTATGAAGGTGAGATCAAGACCGTAGATGCTACTATCGCTGGTACATTCGGCCGCGTTATGGCATGGGCTGACAAGTTCAGAAGACTGAAAGTTCGTACAAACGCAGATACACCGGCAGATGCTAAGAAGGCAAGAGAGCTTGGCGCTGAGGGTATCGGTCTTTGCCGTACCGAGCATATGTTCTTCGAGGAAGACAGAATCGCTGCTTTCCGTGAGATGATCTGTGCTGACACTGTAGAAGAGAGAGAAGCAGCTCTTGATAAGATCCTTCCGTATCAGCAGGGCGACTTCGAAGGTCTGTTCGAGGCTCTGGAGGGCAACCCGGTAACTATCCGTTTCCTGGATCCGCCGCTGCATGAGTTCGTTCCGACTGAGGAAGAAGACATCAAGAAACTGGCTGACGCTCAGGGCAAATCTGTAGAGTTCATCAAGAACCTGATTGCTTCCCTGCATGAGTTCAACCCGATGATGGGTCACCGTGGACTTCGTCTGGCAGTTACCTATCCGGAGATCGCTGTTATGCAGACCAAAGCAGTTATCCGTGCAGCTATCAACGTACAGAAAGCTCACGCTGACTGGTCCGTAAAACCGGAGATCATGATTCCGCTTGCTTGTGATGCAAAAGAGTTAAAATATGTTAAGGATATCGTAGTTAAGACAGCTGACGAAGAGATCGCTGCAGCTGGTGTCGATCTGAAGTACGAAGTAGGTACCATGATTGAGATCCCGCGTGCTGCTCTGACCGCTGACGACATCGCAAAAGAGGCTGAGTTCTTCTGCTTCGGTACAAACGACTTAACTCAGATGACCTACGGCTTCTCCCGTGATGATGCAGGCAAGTTCCTGAACGCTTACTACGACAAGAAGATCTTCGAGAACGATCCATTCGCAAAACTGGATCAGACCGGCGTAGGCAAGCTGATGGAGATGGCGATCAAGTTAGGTAAAGCAGAGCGCCCGACTCTTCATGTAGGTATTTGCGGTGAGCACGGCGGCGATCCGTCTTCCGTAGAGTTCTGCCATAAGATTGGTCTGGACTATGTATCCTGCTCACCGTTCCGTGTGCCGATCGCTCGTCTGGCTGCTGCTCAGGCAGCGATTGCCAATGCAGGAAAGTAGAAGAGCGTAAATATTTTTACTTCACAACGCTGATTGTTACAAGGGATGATGTGAATGAGTACATGAAATATCATGCTGAGTACACGAAAGCGAACCGATTTAAAGATATTGTTTGCAAAATCTATATATAACTCGAAAGGGAAGCGCAATGCTTCCCTTTCTTATATCTCTCGATTAGGACTAAATCCTTAAAGCTATGGCTTAAAAAGGACTTAGTCCTTTTTTATATGCAAAATAAAAATTTTTTAAAGGAGGTTCACTATGAACAACACAGCGTTAGGAGCAGAAAACAATAAGAAACAGACAATCAATTTTATCAGCGAAGCACATGAAAAATTCTACTATGAAAAATTAAAAGAGGTACGCTATCAGGATGTGTACCACAAGGCACTTTGCTATTGTCTTGGTATCAGTGATGATACGAGAAGAAATATCAATAGCATCTATGATTTTAAAACAGGATGTGTAAAAACAGAGTGTCTGCATGAAGGCTGGCAGACCAGTGGCAGTATGAAGGTGGTGCGAATGGCATTTAATCTGTATTGCAACGGCACACCGAGTGTAGATGATTACACAAAAACAGAGGAACAGGTAAACGAGTGCAGGCAGTATACAGTGGAGGACTTGTTCTGCTGTGCCTATGCACCTTTCTTTTGGCAGGCGATACAGATCCGCTATCCGGAGTATGCGACTTATAACCGGGAACTGTATGCCTTATTTGGAGGAGCAGACTAATGTTAAAAGTCAGACTGATGGGAACAAAGAATGACATTGTATGGTTTCAGAAAATTTTACAGCGTCATCCCAAAATTGAGGTATTGGAAATATCAGAGCTTTATAGCAACAAAGGAACAAACAAATATTACAGAGCTTATGCGGAAGTACAGAAAAGCAATGTGAAAAATCAATAGTAGAGAATAAGGAGAATTTTATCATGTGTAAAGTTATAGCAATCGCAAATCAGAAGGGTGGAGTTGGAAAGACCACCACAACAAGCAATTTAGGAATCGGACTGGCAAAACAGGGAAAGAGAGTTTTGCTGATAGATGCAGATGCACAGGGTAGCCTTACGGCAAGTCTTGGTATTCAGGAGCCGGATAGACTGGAAATTACACTTGCAACCATTATGGCATCCATTATCAATGATGAGGAAATAAAACCGGAGTACGGCATTTTAAGACATGAGGAAGGTGTGGATTTCATGCCGGGAAATATTGAGCTTTCCGGTTTGGAAACCTCGCTTGTGAATGTTATGAGCAGGGAGACGGTGCTTCGTACCTACATAGAACAGCAGAAAGACCGCTATGATTACATTCTAATTGACTGTATGCCATCACTCGGCATGATTACGATAAATGCTTTTACCAGTGCGGACAGTATCTTGATTCCGGTACAGGCAGCGTATCTGCCGGTAAAAGGTCTGGAACAGCTGATTAAAACTATTGGAAAAGTAAAGAGACAGATCAATCCGAAACTGGAGATTGAGGGAATTTTGCTTACAATGGTTGATAATCGTACCAATTATGCCAGAGACATCAGCAATCTGCTGATTGAAAATTATGGAAGTAGAGTGCGGATATTTGAAAACAGTATTCCAATGTCGGTAAGAGCTGCGGAGATTTCTGCGGAAGGTGTGAGCATTTATAAGCACGATCCGAATGGCAAGGTAGCAAGTGCCTACCAATCACTGACGGAGGAGGTGCTTGGCAATGAGTAAGACAGGAAGTGCCGCAAAGGTAAAGTTGAACAGTTTTGATGATTTATTTGGAACGGAGCAGCCACAGACAGGAACAGAGCAGGTACAGGAAATCGCATTGTCAGAACTGCATGAGTTCAAAGGACACCCGTTTAAGGTACTGGATGATGAAAAGATGCAGGAAACGGTAGAAAGCGTCAGGGAGCATGGAGTGTTGATGCCAGGCATTGCCAGACCAATGAAAGATGGCGGTTATGAGATTATTGCCGGACATCGCAGGAGACACGCCTGTGAGCTTGTCGGACTTACTACAATGCCGATGTTCATCCGTGATTATACGGATGACGAAGCTACGATTATCATGGTAGATTCCAATATTCAGCGGGAGGATATTCTTCCGAGTGAGAAAGCAAAGGCATACAGAATGAAATACGATGCAATGAAGCATCAGGGAAGTAAGGAAGGCGGACTTACGCTTGGAGAACTGGGAGAAGCGGCAGGAGAGAGTGCAAAGACGGTTCAGAGATATATATGGATTTCACGCCTGTCGGATTCGCTACTCGATATGGTGGATGCAAAGAAAATCGGTATCATGCAGGCGGTTGACTTATCATTTTTATCAGAGGATGCACAGCAATGGGTTTTGGTTGCAATACAGGAAACAAATGTTGTTATCACAACTCAGCAGAGTGCCATGCTCAAGGAAAGTGACAAAAAAGGGGAACTTACCTTTCCGATGGTTCGCATGATGTTGGAAAAAGAGAAAACCGTGGAGCGAAAGGTTGTCATAAAAACAGAGCGCATTAACAATTATTTTCCTGCGACATACAGCAGGGAGCAAATAGAGAATATTATTTATCAGTTATTGGAGAATTGGAAGAGCACACAGTAGAAAGGAGGAGCCGGGAATGAGTGAAATATTACAACTGGATTATTATTATGGAATAGAAGCAGAACAGTTCTCATTCTATCGTGTTCCCCGCCTGCTGATCAAGGATGAAAGATTTAAGAAATTATCCAGTGATGCAAAACTTTTATACGGTCTGATGCTTGATCGTATGTCCTTATCTATAAAAAATGAGTGGTTTGATGAGGACAATCGGGCATATATCATATACACCATAGACAGTATTATGGAAGATTTGGGGTGTGGAAAGGAAAAGGCGGTTAAGGTTCTTGCAGAGCTGGATTCTGTTAAGGGAATTGGGCTGGTAGAGAAAGTGCGTAGAGGATTGGGCAAACCGGACATCATATATGTGAAGAACTTTGCTTCACTGGCAGAAAATGTAGATGAAAAAAAGTCTAGAAACACTGATAAAATCACAGAAGTCGGAAAATCAGACTTCAAGAAGTCGGAAAATCGAACTCCAAGAAGTCCGGAAATCGAACTTCAAGAAGTCGGAAAATCGAACTTCAAGAAGTCGGAAAAACAGACCTCTGGAAGTCCGGAAATCGAACCTCAAGAAGTCGGAGAATCGAACCCTAATTATACTAACTATAATCAGACTGATTTAAACTATACTGAGGAGAGTTATATCAATCCTATCATTCAATCTGATTCAAGGAAAAAGGATACGATGGATGTGATGGATGATGTCCAGACATACATAGAGCTAATCAAAGAAAATATCAGTTACGATCACCATATGCAGTATGATGGTTATGGAAAGAGAGAGCTTTACGATGAACTGTTCCAGGTAATCTGTGAGGTAGTCTGCGTGAAGCATCCAACAATCAGGGTAGCAGGAGAAGAATATCCGTATGAGCTTGTGAAATCAAGGTTTTTGAAACTGGAAAGCAGCCATTTGGAATATGTGATTGGCTGTATGCAAAATACCACCACTAAAATCACAAATATCAAGGCATATATGGTTACGGCACTTTATAATGCACCCACTACGATAAATCATTTTTATCAACAGGAAGTGCAGCATGATATGTATGGGGGAGGCTGGCATGAAAAGGGTATTGTTTAAGGTGATACTGCCATTGCTTGTGATTGCAGCGTGGATGAATATGTGTTATTGGATTTGCATAAGGGCAGATGGCTTTGATTTTTTCCTTTACTGGATTATGATTGGATGCCCCTATGGTATCCGAAAAATGTGTATGTTTATTGTGCCGAAGAACTTTGGTATTGCTGGGAATATAGGAATTCTGGCATTAAATTGTGTCATTGGAGGTGTGATAGGCGGAGGAATTATTATTATTAAGATTACAAGTATATTTATCGAAATACTAAATTTTGTAAGATGTAAAAAATAGCCCGTTTATGCTATAATTGGTCTTATCTTAAAAGACTGGGAGAATATTTCATGAGTAATAATAGTTTTGATATAAGTGGTGATCTGGTTAGAATACACACTGCAGATGGTATGTTTCATGCGGTTGCATCTATACGGGATGATTATCGTGATGAATTGATGTCTGTCACATGGGGAAAGAACGGAAAATACTTTTACAATGCAAAATTGGGATACTTGCATAGATATATTATGGAAAAGTGGTATACAAAGGAAATTCTTGATACTATGACAGCAGATAATTTTGTTGTTGACCACATGGATGGAGATGGTTTTAACTGTAATATAAATAATCTATGTTTTCTCTCAAGAAATGAGAATGTAGCCAAAGGAAACACATTAGATATAGAGTGTAAGAATACAGAGCATATTGCATTAAAAATGTTTAAGGATTTTCAAACGGAATTGATACAGATTACCATTTTCTTTAATTACCCTGCAAAGTTAATATTGGAGGGACTTGAAAGAGATGCAGTGGTGGAACTGGCATTTTTATTATATGATGCTGATTACAGAATTGTTATAAATGATGCTCGTTCAATTATGTTAGATTATCGGAACAATTATGAATTTATTCCTAATAAACTTAGATTTATTGATTATCAAATAGAGGGAAGTTATGGTGTGGCACCAGGTATAAAATGGTTTGAAGAATATATTTCTGGGAAACATGGACATGGGGTTGCATTACTAAATCGGGTGGCACCAATTAAAAATTGGACGAAAGAGAAGAAAAGGGAATATATAAGTATTAGGTAAAAATAGCAATAGGGCAGTTATGAGTCGAGAGATTTGTAACTGCCTTTTTATAACTTCTGGTCACAACGTCCAGAAGTGGAAAGGAAATAAAATGGAATCAATGCGTGATACGAAACGGATTATGGAGCGGGAGATTAAGAAAGGCAGTACACCGCTTCAATTTGAAAGGATTGAACTGGACGCAACCTGTTATCAGGAGATCGCATCAAAAGAGAAATTGACAGAGGTATTGAAGTATCTCCATAGAGTGGGGGAATATAAGGCATTGGCGGGCAAGACCATAATCAATAATGTCTATACGTTTATGAGAGGAAAAACACCGGATTTTACAAGGGCAAGAAGTGTTTTTGACAGGGAGAAAATCTATCATCAGATGCTGCGGCAGGAGAAAAAGTTACAGCCGACTTATCAGGGAGACTGCTATGTCGAGACGGCAAGGTGTTACTTTTCTTTGCCGGAGGAAGAATGGAATACACACAAGATGACGTATCAGAAGAATGAAGCGTTTGGATTTATTATGTCAAACAAGTATATTTTGGGGTTATATAAGTATTGCAGGGAAGCTAGGCGGGATTTTGCTGTATGTTCAGCCAAAGTACCGGACAAAGGGAATGAGGTGGTTAATCGGCTTATGGATATGGAGGATGTAGAGGTATTGGCACATTGTCTGTTATTGGATGATGTGGTGCTGCGGGACGGAGAGATTGAAGCTAAGCTCTATACAATTTTTATAGGATAGTGAAAAAGTAACAGCGTTAAGGCAGGTATGAGATCGAAAGATTTTGTAGCTGCCTTTTTTTATTGCAACAACTTCTGGTCACAACGTCCAGAAGTGGAAAGGAACAAAAATGAGTAAAAAAAATGGAAAGAAGTTATTGATTGCGGTTGCAGTAGGGGCAGTTGTGGTAAAGGCAGTGAGGGATGTCATAAAGGCAAAAAAGCAGGAAGAAGAACTCAGGTCTGCATTGGATGATTTTTATGAGGAAGAACTGAACTGGTGGGACAGGGAGTTTGAGGAAGGAGAGGAATTGTAAATATGGGAATGAAAATACAGCTCCACAGGCTGTTGGTTCCACCCTGAATCCAATCGGTGCAGATAAGGAAGGAGGTACACCGTGCAGGAGGAAACAACACAGAAAACGATTGCTCTTGCAATCAAGACTTCCAAGCTGACCGCAAGCGTTTTACAGAAGGCAATGAAGATGTATCTGGAGCATCAGAAGCATAAGGAGCCTTCGCATGGGAAAATTCCGGTAAAAAAGCTGGTCGGTCAGGGAGAGGGTGCAAAGTCCATTGAGGTTACGGATAGCAATATAAAATCCTTTGAGCGTGTCGCAAGGAAATACAATGTCGATTTCGCAGTAAAAAGGGATAAGACCACGGAACCACCCAGGTATCTTGTATTTTTCAAGGGCAAAGATGCCGATGTGATTGCACAGGCATTCAAGGAATTTGTAAAAGTTAATGAGAAAAAACAGCAGCGTCCGTCACTCAGACAGAAACTGAAAGGACTTCAGAAGATTGTTGCACAGAATAAAAATAAGGAGCGCAGCAGAGAGAAAAATAAGGACAGGGGACAGAGCTTATAAGCAAGGTCATTGACGGGATTGTGAAAGATTTGCAGTCAATTCCGAAAAATCTCAAAGAAAAAACAAAAGGGGTAAATAAAAAGCAGCTTGCCCTGAAATGCGCTCCCTATGTGATCTTCGGGTATGTTCTGAATAAGGTTTCATGGCTGTATGGACAGCAGGCAGGTGATAACACCTTACAGAAGGTGTTGGACACGATCAATGGGATGGGAGGTGCGTTTGTAAACCCGTTTCCCAGTTTTATGCCAAGGGATTTACTGGTTGGCGTGGGATGCGGGATAGGATTTCGTATGGTAGTATATTATAAAGCGAAAAATGCAAAGAAATTCCGGCAGGGAGTAGAATACGGTTCGGCAAGGTGGGGAACTGCCAAAGACATAGAGCCTTATGTCGATCCGGTATTTGAAAACAACGTGCTTTTAACGGCAACGGAGCGTCTTATGATGTCCGGCAGACCAAAGCAGCCGAAGTATGCGAGAAATAAAAACATACTTGTAATCGGTGGTTCCGGTTCCGGAAAGACCAGATTTTTTGTAAAGCCGAACCTCATGCAGATGCACAGTTCCTACGTTGTGACTGATCCCAAAGGCACAGTCCTCGTGGAATGTGGCAAAATGTTGTCCAAGAATGATTACCGGATCAAGGTGCTGAATACCATTAACTTTGCAAAATCAATGCATTATAATCCTTTCGCTTACATCCGGAGCGAAAAGGACATTCTGAAACTCGTAAACACAATCATTGTAAATACCAAAGGGGAAGGACAGCAAGCCTCTGAGGATTTCTGGGTGAAAGCCGAAAAGCTCTATTACACGGCACTGATCGCATATATCTGGTACGAAGCACCGGAGGAAGAACAGAATTTTTCCATGCTGATTGATCTGGTGGATGCCAGCGAAGCTAGGGAGGATGATGAAAATTTCAAAAATGCGGTTGACCTGCTGTTTGAGGAGCTGGAGCAGAAGAACCCAAACCATTTTGCGGTAAGGCAGTATAAGAAGTATAAACTTGCCGCAGGAAAGACAGCAAAATCTATTCTGATTAGCTGTGGTGCAAGGTTGGCACCATTTGACATCAAGGAGCTGCGTGACCTGACTGCTTATGATGAACTGGAGCTTGATACATTGGGGGAGAAAAAGACAGCACTGTTTGTCATTATCTCCGATACCGATGCGACATTCAATTTCATTGTAAGTATCATGTATTCGCAGTTATTCAATCTGCTTTGTGACAAGGCAGATGATGTATATAACGGAAGACTGCCGATTCACGTCCGGTGCTTACTGGACGAGTTTGCAAACATCGGGCAGATTCCACAGTTTGAGAAGCTGATTGCTACCATTCGTAGCCGGGAAATATCAGCTTCTATTATTTTGCAGTCAAAGTCACAGCTCAAGGCTCTGTACCGGGACAACGCTTCCACGATTGAAGGAAACTGCGACACTACCCTGTTTCTGGGAGGAAAAGAGAAAGATACTCTGAAAGATCTGGCAGAAATCCTTGGAAAAGAAACGATTGACCTTTATAATACCTCGGATACGAGAGGTACGAGCCAGTCCTACGGTCTGAATTATCAAAAGACCGGAAAGGAGTTAATGAGTCAGGACGAGATTGCGGTCATGGATGGCAGCAAGTGTATCATGCAGCTTAGAGGTGTAAGACCATTTTTCTCAGATAAATTTGATATAACGAAGCATAAGCAGTACCCGCTGTTATCCGATTATGACAAAAAGAATGAATTTGACATTGAAAAATACGTGAAGAACCGCAACAGACTTCGTTTTAAGAGGAATGATGTGGTGGATGAGGTATGCGATGTCGGAGAAATCACAGCTTAACTTCTGGTCACAGCGTCCAGAAGTGACTTTACAACTAAATATTGGAACTATTGTTATGGGAGTTTTTCTGAAAAATCACAAATCAGAACAGCTCCCTTTTTTCATTTAATTTTCAAGCAAAAGGAGACGATCAAATGGGCTTTTTTACAACATCAGTAACAGGACTTAAAACAGTAGTAACCGCAATCGGCGCAGGTGTAGGTGTGTGGGGAGTAATCAATCTTCTCGAAGGATATGGAAATGATAATCCAGGTGCAAAATCGCAGGGCATCAAGCAGTTCATGGCTAATTAAAGGGAACAAAAAGAAAGGAAAAGCCAATCCAGACGGTATCAGCGGCAGGCTACAAGAATAAATTGTGATTTCACAAGATTGGTGCTATAATAAGAGAAAAGTTCCTGCCGGGGCAGCCGCCCCGGTGGTATGGATAGAAAGGCAGGAAAACAATATGCACATCAGCTATAAACCACTCTGGCACACACTGTTAGAGCGTGATATGAGGAAAGAGGATTTAAGGCTTGCTGCTGGTATGACAACAAATATGATTGCCAACATGAGCAAAGAGGGAAAGCACATCAGCATGGATACATTAGCCCGTATCTGCGAAACGCTGAATTGTGAGATTACCGATGTGATTGAGTTAGTACCAGACGAGCCTGCTTCCACAGGAGGTAAGGAACATGAGCGAATTGAAACCAAGAATAAAAGAAAACGGAATTGATTATATCCTTGTTGGAGATTACTACATCCCGGACTTGAAGTTGCCGGAGGAACACCGCCCCATCGGAAAGTACGGACGGATGCACCGGGAATATTTAAGAGAAGTCTGCCCAGCCAGATTACACACATTGACCCTGACCGGGGAATTGTGGACATATCTTGCAGACCTGAACGAACAGGCACAGAAACGGTTAGACACCATCATGGAGCAGATGAAAGCTGCCGAGGGCGTGACCGAGGAATTGAAGCGTACCCGTCAAATGGAATGGGTGCAGCGTTGCAATAACATTCACAACCGGGCAGAAGAAATTGTTTTACATGAGATGATTTATTCATAACGGTATGGTAGAATGATTATTACAAATTAGAAGTTGTAAAGGAGACTTTGTATGGGTAGAAAAGAAATAACAACAAAAGAAGATTTAATGAAAGTAATAGAATTATTCGAAAATACTGGAATTACATACTGGTTGGATGGCGGATGGGGTGTAGATATTTTAGCTGGTAAACAAACAAGAATTCATAGAGATATAGATATAAATTTTGATGCTCAACATACGGAAAAATTGTTAAATGTGCTTTTGAATCTGGGCTATAAAATTGATACAGACTGGAAACCGGTTAGAATAGAGTTATATAGTGATGAACTTGGTTACTTAGACATTCACCCGTTCGTTTTAAGTGAGGACGGAACTTCAAAACAAGCTGATTTAGAGGGTGGCTGGTATGAGTTTGAAAAAGATTACTTTGGTAGTGCTTTTTTTGAAGGAAAAACAATTCCTTGTATATCCTTAAAAGGCCAAAGAGTTTTCCATTCAGGTTATGAATTAAGAGATAAAGATAAGCATGATATTTCAATTCTTGAAAGTTTATCAAAATAACATTGCTGTAATTTCTAAGATAAATTCCACTTTATCGCTTTGAAATTTTAACTGAATAAGTATAGCACCAACCGCTGCTACATGGAAGCAAACACAACCATGCAACAGCGGTTTTTCTTTACCGTTTTTTCCTTTGACTGATAGGAGTTCCTGTTTTCTTTGATTTTTGTAGAATCCGAATGAGCCAGCGAAATTCTTCGTCTGACAGATTTTTATAGTTGATGCCGAGCTGCTTGCAGTAAAGGACAACCAGCTTTTCATCCCGACTGCCCTTGAAATTTTCAACCGCTTCCAAATTTTCTTTCAATTCATCGGCAACGGTGGTCTGGGGCGCACTCTCGCTGTCCTTTTTGTGGGCTTCCCGAATATCCCGGATAATGAGATTGAGGTCATCAAGAACCATGTGGCTGAAATATTCATCATCGCTGATATGGGCGGCTTGCAGCACTTTCAAATGCGGGTCGTCTTCGCCGGGGCGATACCGTTCAATGATTTCATGCCGGACAGTATCGACAAGGGCGTTGAGGTTTTGAATCTGCATGGTGGCAATCCCATCTACATAAATCTCAATGTCCGCAAGAAACTTGATAAAGTCCTTATGAGTGGCAAGCTCACAGAGCAGACGGTTGTTAATCCGACCGCCTTTCAGAAGTGCCACCATCTCATCATTCAAATGCAGCTCTGTTAGTGGCGTGTTGATCTGCTCCCGGTTCTCTGTCCGGCACAGCAGATAATCAACGGAAACCCCATAGAAGTCTGCCAGCGTGATAAGGTTGCCATGATTGATTTCCTTATAATCCTCTTTTTCATAACTGCCAAGAGCTGATTTGGAAATGCCCGTCAGCTCTGATAATTCTTCCAGATTTAAGCCTTTGTCCTTGCGGAGTTCCCAAAGGCGTTCCTGTATGCTTGTCGCTCCTTTCATGGGCGCACGCTCCTTTCCGGCGGTTTCATTACTGCCGCTTAACTGGATTATATCATACTTTCCGCAATCGTGGAAATTTCTGATTTTTACCCTTAATTCCTACTTTGTGGACATACGGCACAGGGCACAAAAATGTTCTATGATACAGGTAGTTCATCGATGGATTATTCCAATCGAATGACCAGCCTGTGTGGGATATGCTTCCCCGGCGATGTAGCGCCATGACTTTTGGCAGGGATATGGAGGAACCCTGACCGAAACGAGCGTACCAAAGGGAGCAATACGCCGCTGTGAGATTCAGGGGAGGAACGACACCGGGGAGAACTGGCGAACTGATACCGAAATGATACCGAAACACGACAATCTGATAGGGGGATAGTCTACCCTATTGCTGATACTTCTGGAGATTTTAGACGGCTCTATGACCGTAATTTTGCCGAAAATCGCCCCGAAACTATACACTAAAACGGGAGGAAACGCAATATGCCGAGAATGAGCAAAAAGAGGAAGCATGAGCTTTCTTTTTACCTCAATGACCGGGGGCGTGTCACTTACAACGAATTATGCCGGAAATGCAAGCATGGGTGCAAGCAGAGCTTCCGGGCGGTTGTGGTTGACTGCCCCCGTTATTTATCCAAAAGAGCAAAGAAAAAGGAGGAACACACCGAATGAATTTTGAATTTATGACGATAGGCACACCGTTGCCGCCCTGTATGCCCTTTCCCAGAGCGTTGACAGGATTTCCAGTCAGCAGCACCGCAAAGGTCATGTACTGCCGGATGTTGGACGCTATGCTATCCAACGGACAGGAGGACGAGAACGGAATCCTGTTTATCTGCTTCCCTGTCACAGCCATTGCCGCAGTCCTGTCCCGCAGCCCCATGACGGTCAAGCGTTCTCTGAATGAACTGGAAACCGCCGGACTGATCATGCGAGTGCGTCAGGGCGTTGGAGAACCAAACAGGATTTATGTGCTGATACCGGGAAAGGAGGACGCTGCCCTTGCCTGATACCTCAAAGCTGGAAAAGCTCAACCGAGAGTTGGAAAAGAGTGAAAAGAAACTGCGGAAAGCCATCAATGATGAAAAGGCATTGCAGCACCAGCTAAAGCAGCTTACCCGAAAAGAACGGACACACCGGCTCTGTACTCGTGGCGGTATGCTGGAAAGTTTTCTGCAAGAGCCGGAACGCCTGACAGATGATGATGTCATGCTGTTGTTGACACTCATTTTTCACAGGCAGGACACGCAGGAACTATTGAAGAAACTGCTGGAACGTGAGAAGCCGGAAACCCCTTAGTTTACTAAGGGCGCAATTATACACCACCCAAAGGTTGGTGCATTGCGTTCTCCGAAGGCTCCTTGCCGGAGGGCTGTGATTTTTCGCAGTCATGGTCTGCTCCAAATCATACAGGGGACGCTACGCTTCCCCTGCGCTGGCTACCGCCAGCTACCCTTTTGTGGACTTGTCATCTGGGGACACCTTGCGTTGCAAGCTGTTCCCAGCCGACAAGTTTCATAAAATATGCTATCTTTTCGATAGGCAATAAAGTATAATAAAGTCAGCAATAAATCGGAATTTTACGGTCAGTAAGGAATGCGTAAAGTTATATGATTGTATTATAAGCGATTTGTTAAATTTTTATAACCACTTGTATTTGCCTGCGATTTATGGTATAATATTTTGAAATTTAGAAAGAGGTGGGAAGATGATTAACTTTTCTTGCAAATAAAATCAAAATATGCGGTAGTGCTATACTTTGGCATTATTGTGTCTATTGCAAGAAAGTTATATGTCTATCTTACTCAATATAGTGCTGTTGCCACTTTTGCTTAGTGGTGTTATTTTATGCTATGACGAGCTGCAAGGATAAACTTTCTTGTGGCTCTTATTTTGTTTTGGAGGTGCTTTATGAATAGTGCAGAACAGATAGTTACACATGATTCACTCCGTATAGTGTCGGTTCCTTTTGGTGAAATCTATACGTAGTAAACATTCACCGAACCGACTTTGTATCGTATGACATGCAAAGGAGGATAATATTTATGTCAATGATTAAAATTGAAAACCTTACGTTTTCATATCCGACAAGTTATGATAATGTTTTTGAAAATGTCAGTTTCCAGGTTGATACCGATTGGAAGCTTGGTTTTGTGGGCAGAAACGGACGAGGTAAAACAACCTTTCTGAATCTTCTGCTTGGGAAATATGAGTATAGTGGAAAAATCCTATCATCCGTACAGTTTGATTATTTTCCTTATCCCGTTTCAGATAAGAATCGTATTACAGAGGATATATTGCAGGAGATTTGCCCACTTGCGGAAGAATGGGAACTTATGCGAGAACTTTCTTATCTTGATGTTGATGTCGATGTGCTTTGGCGACCTTTTGAAACACTTTCCAACGGAGAGCAGACAAAGGTTTTGATTGCCGCTCTTTTTCTTAATGAAGGGCATTTCCTACTGATTGATGAACCTACCAACCATTTGGATGCCAAAGCGAGAAAAAGTGTGGCGGCATATCTGAAAAAGAAAAAGGGATTCATCTTAGTTTCTCACGATCGTCGCTTTCTTGACGATTGTGTTGACTATATTCTATCGATTAACCGAGCGAATATCGAAGTGCAAAGAGGAAACTTTTCATCATGGATGTCAAATTTTGAGCGACAGCAAGAATTTGAACTGGCTCAGAACGAACGTTTGCAAAAGGACATCAGACGATTACAGCAGTCGGCAAAACGCGCTGCAGTATGGTCTGAACGTGTAGAAGCTTCCAAAATTGGGGCAGCAGATAAAGGTTATGTCGGTCATAAAGCCGCCAAAATGATGAAGCGTTCAAAATCTATAGAAGCGAGACAACAACAGACAATCGAACAAAAATCAGCATTGCTGAAAAATATGGAAACCGCAGAAGCCCTCAAGATACAACCGCTTAATTACCATACAGATTTGCTTGCATCATTATCGAATGTAGTAGTTTATTATGATGGCATTTCAGTTTGTGAACCCGTTTCGTTTGAAATAAGACAGGGAGAACGCATTGTGCTTGATGGAAAGAACGGCAGTGGCAAAAGTAGCCTGTTAAAGTTGGTAGTCGGGCAGTCCATAGATTATACGGGTACAGTAACACTTGGCTCTGGGCTTGTAATTTCTTATGTGCCACAGGATACATCGTATTTATGTGGAACCCTTTCCGAGTTTGCAGAAGAAAACAACCTTGATGAAAGTTTGTTCAAGGCAATTCTTAGGAAAATGGACTTTGAGCGTGTACAGTTTGAAAAGGATATTAAAGACTTTTCTGGCGGGCAAAAGAAGAAAGTCCTAATTGCGAAAAGCCTTTGTGAAAAGGCACACTTGTATGTATGGGATGAACCGCTCAACTTTATTGATGTGTACTCACGTATGCAGATTGAACAACTCATAACGGAGTTTGCCCCGACCATGCTCCTGGTAGAACATGACAGTGTTTTTCGAGATACTGTGGCAAGTAAAATTGTGAATATCTAAATTGGTTCTTCCGCAATTTTACGTTTTTCGCTTTAATAAAAATGGAGAATGCTGATTTACACTGGCATTCCAGTATTGAAAAATTACAAAATACGGATAATTGCGTAAGAACCTCTAAATTAAAATAATTGTATGGGTTAATTCCAGCTTTACAGAGACTCAAATTCCAGTTTGTAGAATTAAGAAAATCGTAATTTGTGGAGGTAAAATATAGATGAATCAAGGTAGAATTATTGTAATCACAGGTGCGCCGGGGACAGGAAAAACTACAACGGCATCTGCTGTTGCAAAAGAATCAGATTTGGAAAAGTCTGTGCATATGCACACAGATGACTTTTATCATTATTTGAGTAAAGGGGCAATACCACCGCATTTGCCAGAATCAAATGAGCAAAATTTGATTGTCATTGAAGCGTTTTTAGAAGCTGCGAAGCGATATGCTCGTGGTGGATATGATGTAATTGTTGACGGTATTATCGGACCGTGGTTTTTAAAGCCGTGGCAAAGTCTTGTTCGGGAACATTATGAGGTGCATTATATTATTTTAAGGGCAAGTAAGGAAGAAACCTTGAAGCGAGCTGTTGAACGCTCAAAGTTAGACCGAAAGACAAATATCGAATTGGTAGAAACCATGTGGGAGCAATTTTGCAATCTGGGAATATATGAATCGAATGTTATAGATACGACCACTTATTCCATTCAAGAAACTGTTTCCGCAGTACAAGAAAAAATCGCAAGTAGGGCAGCGTTGTTGTCTTAGATTGTTTTGGTGCAATTCCAGTTTGTTAGCTTTACATCGGGTCAACTTGTCCCGAACTTTTACAACTAAATACCCGCCGCTCACACAGTGGCACACCGAGCAGGAAATCTGAAAAAGGTCTCCTGCTTTTTTTCTGCCCAAAATGAGGTGGTAAAACGCCACCCCATCCACCAATTAGCGAAAGGAGGGACACGAAATGCCTTGTCCACACAACGAAATCACGATTGTTCAGCGCAGCCAGCGGCAGTCTGCGGTTGCCGCCGCTGCTTACCAAAGCGGCGAAAAGCTGTTCTGTGAATACGACCAGCAAGTAAAGCACTACCCGGAAAAGCGTGGTATCGTCCACAATGAAATCCTGCTCCCGGCAAATGCTCCACAGGAATATGCAGACCGCAATACTTTATGGAATGCCGCCGAAGCGGTGGAAAAGCAATGGAACTCCCAGCTTGCAAGGCGGTGGGTGCTTACCATTCCCAGAGAGATACCGCCCGACCAGTACGCTGTCCTTGTACGGGAGTTTTGTGAACAGCAGTTTGTTTCCAAAGGCATGATTGCTGATTTTGCCATCCATGACCCCCATCCGCCGGGACACAATCCCCACGCCCATGTCCTGCTGACCATGCGGGCAATGGATGAACATGGAAAATGGCTTCCCAAGAGCCGCAAGGTTTATGACCTTGACGAGAATGGGGAACGGATAAAGCTGCCATCCGGCAGGTGGAAAAGCCACAAGGAGGATACGGTGGACTGGAACGACCAGAAGTATTGTGAAATCTGGCGGCATGAATGGGAGGTTATCCAGAACCGCTATCTGGACGCCAATGACCGCCCGGAGCGTGTGGACTTGCGTTCCTATGCCAGACAGGGGCTTGATATAGTCCCCACTGTCCATGAGGGGACTGCTGTCCGGCAGATGGAAAAGCGAGGTATCCAGACGAATATCGGCAACCTGAACCGGGAAATCAGAGCCGCCAACCGCCTGATGAAGTCCATCCGGCAGCTTATCCAAAACCTCAAAGGCTGGATTACCGAGCTGGGAGAAAAACGGAAGGAGCTGCTTGCACAAAAGGCGGCGGAGGAAGCGACACTTCTTCCCAATCTGCTGATGAAGTATATGGAGATACGAAAGGAAGAACGGAAGGACTGGACAAGGGCTGGACAGAACCGGGGGACTTCACAGGACTTAAAGGCAGTCAGCGAAGCCCTGTCCTATCTCCGGCAAAAGGGGCTTTCCACTGTGGAGGACTTAGAAGCGTTTCTGGAATCTTCCGGGAAATCAGCCGCAGATTACCGCAATCAGATGAAGCCAAAGGAAGCCCGGAGCAAAGTGATTGACGGGATTCTTGCCAGCCGGACAGACTGCAAGGAATGTAAGGCTGTCTATGAGAAGTACCAGAAGATATTTTTTAAGAAAATAAAGGGGAAATTCAAACAGGAACACCCGGAGGTTGCCCGGTATGAGAAAGCCGCTGACTACCTTGCCAAGCACCCGGACGATAAGGATAAAACGAAAAATGAGTTGCAACAGGAGCAGGAAACGCTTCTCAGCGAAATCGCAGAGCTGAAAGTACCACTGACCGAGGTACAGGAGGATTTGAAGAAGCTGCGGGACATCCGCTACTGGGTACGGAAAGCCACACCCGGCACAGAGGAAAGCAAAGAGCCGCCCAAGAAGCAGCCCATCAAAGAAGTCTTGCAGGATAAGACTGACGAGAAAAAAGCACAAAGAACCGCCCCGGCACAGGAGAAACACAGACAACAGGATATGGAACTTTAACAGGCACTTGCCATTTTCAATTAGAGAATGTCAGGTGCTTTTCTTATTTTCAAGGAGGGATAGATTTGAATGTATTCGAAGCTGTGAAGCAGTCCGTCACAACAAGACAGGCTGCGGAGTATTATGGAATCCATGTAGGTCGGAACGGGATGGCTTGCTGCCCGTTCCATAACGATAAAACCCCAAGCATGAAGCTGGATCGGCGTTACCATTGCTTCGGCTGCGGTGCGGATGGGGATGTGATTGATTTTGCCGCCGCCCTGTATGGGCTGGGAAAGAAAGAAGCCGCCGTACAGCTGGCACAGGACTTCGGGCTTTCCTATGAGGACTGGAAACCGCCGGGAAAGGTAAAAAAGCCCAAGACCCGGCAGAAATCCCCGGAGGAACAGTTTCAGGAAGCAAAGAATCGCTGCTTCCGTATTCTTGCCGATTATCTCCATCTGCTGATGGCATGGAGAACGGACTACGCCCCGCACTCCCCGGAGGAAGCCTTTCATCCCCGGTTTGTGGAAGCCTTACAGAAGCAAGCCCAAGTGGAATATCTGCTGGATGTGCTGCTGTTCGGGGAAACAGAGGAAAAAGCGGATTTGATTACGGACTACGGAAAGGATGTGATACAGCTTGAACAGCGAATGGCAGAACTTGCAGCCGCAGACGCAGCAAGAACTAAAAAACACTATGAACGCCATGCAGCCGCCCCAGAGCGTTGAGGAAATCAAGGCGGGGCTGGAAACCACCGAGAAAGGCGGTGTCCGTCAGAGCATACGGAACTGCCTGACCGTATTCCAACGTGACCCTCTGCTTTCAGGGGCTATCGCATACAACATCCTGACTGACCGCAAGGACATCATAAAGCCCATCGGTTTTCACAGAGAAAGCACCGCCCTGAACGATACGGACATGAAGTATCTGCTTCTTTATCTGGAAGAAACCTACGGGCT
>NZ_QUIH01000008.1:179655-180951 GCF_003479985.1 Clostridium sp. AM43-3BH | reverse complement strand
AAGCCCTGCGCCAGATCGATGAACGCATGTATGCAAAAGAATTTGAGGGAAATTATGATAAAATTTTCTGTTATGGAATTTCTTTCTTCAAGAAACGGTGTATGGTAAAGGGGATAGGTAAATAATGCTGGCATCTGTTTTTATACACAAATAGGGCGTCTGTCGCATTTACAAATATGCTGGCCGATAACCCTATTTTATAGCCAAAAGGAGCTGCTGCACGGTTTGTGCAACAGCCCCTTCTTACATCTTCACTTATTAAATTCTTACAGTCTCGCAATCACTGCGTCCACATATTCCTCGGTGGTTGCAGTTCCATGCAGATCTCTTGTCAGGTGCTTGCCTTCTGCCAGAACCTCATCCACAGCCTTGCGGATGCGTCCGGCGGTCTCATTTTCACCTAAGTACTCTAGCATCATGCAGGCAGACCACAGGAATGCAGTCGGATTTGCCAGGTGCTTTCCTGCAATATCCGGCGCGCTGCCGTGTACGGCCTCAAACATAGCATAGTCAGAACCGATGTTGCTGGATGGAACCAGACCCAGCCCGCCGATCAGACCGCTGCACAGGTCTGAAAGAATATCTCCGTACAGGTTCTGCATTACCATAACATCAAACTGGTTCGGGTTCATAACAAGCTGCATGCAGGTATTGTCGATGATTTTATCATCGCCTTCAATCTCCGGATATTCCTTTGTGATCTCCTTAAAGATGGAAAGGAACATGCCATCGGACATTTTCAGGATATTTGCCTTATGAATACAGGTTACTTTCTTCCGTCCGTTCTTTTTCGCATACTCAAATGCATCGCGGATAATGCGCTCGCTGGCCTGTCTTGTAACAATCTTAATTGCATGAACCGTATCCGGATTTACCTGCTCCTCTACACCAACATAAAGACCTTCTGTATTTTCGCGGAAAATCACGATATCCACATTCTCAAATGGAGTTTTTACTGCCGCGTTAGACTTAACCGGGCGGATATTGGCATACAGATCATACTGTCCGCGAAGTGTTACATTCAGGGAGCGGAATCCTTTTCCAACCGGAGTCGTAATCGGGGATTTTAAGAGTACTTTGGTGCGCTCGAAAGAAGCATAAGCTTCCTCTGGAATCAGGGCACCATTGCGTTTCCACTCATCCTCACCAACATTGAAAATTTCATATTCCAGCGGTGCATCTGCCGCTTTTAAAATCTTTAACACATTATCAACTAACTCCGGACCGATACCATCGCCGCGAAATACTGTAATTTTATGACTCATTTCTTTATCCTCCTTCTTGATTTTCCCAATC
>NZ_QUIH01000008.1:410-179645 GCF_003479985.1 Clostridium sp. AM43-3BH | reverse complement strand
TTTCTTTATCCTCCTTCTTGATTTTCCCAATCGTAACTGTTCAGTACCTTCACAGTCACGCGCAGTAAATGCGCAGACCTACTGAACAGTTACTTCCAATCTTCATATTTCATCGAAAGCTGCCAGAACAGGCTGACAGCTTTTCGAACAAACATCTTCTCATTCAAGTCGAACGCCCGTGAGACTTGGCGCGTGATTCTGGTCAGCGTAAGCTGACATATTCTTTACAGAATCACTGCGCATCCTCGCGGAGCGTTTATCTCAGTCGGAGACAAGGCTTCCACTGAGACAAATTTGCTATTACTCACCACCTGAAGATGTGGGAGTCTTCTCGACTGAGATAAAATTTCCCTTACAGAACAACTGCTACAATCAGGTTATATACCGCACAGCAGATAACGCTGATCGGCACTGCCACAAAGAGCAGGCGGTTGAACAGGTGATTTCGATCCTCCTCGTTTCCGCAGGAGCCAAGAATCAGGCTGCCGCCGGATGAGAACGGGCTGATCGCACTGCTCTGTGCACCAAGAATCGTGCAGGCAAAGAGTGCTGCCGGGTTTAATCCGGTTGCTGCCGCAAGTCCCGGAATCAGTGGGAACAGGGCCGGTGCTACAACACCGGTTGTAGAACTGAAGAAACTCATAAATGCGCCTACAAAGCTGAATGCCAGCGGAATCAGGGCTGTCGGAACATTAGAACCAATCCATGCGGATAATGCATCAATGGTACCGGCCTGAACTGCAACGGCGATAAGCATGCCGGCTCCGGCAATCATGAGGATGGTGTTCCACGGAACACGTGCGATAACTTCCTTCTGCGGCGCCAGATCAAAGAGCAGTGCAATGATGGTAAAGCAGAATGCCACCAGTCCTACATCAACCTTTCCGGCAATTTTTCCAATCAGTTCATTGCCAGGAACCGCCATCTTTAAGAGCGGGAATACCAGAACAATCACCATCATCAGAATCATTAAATGCAGGGTTGTTTTCTGTTTCTTGTCAAACGGCTCCGGGCGATTGAACGTTACGCCTTTTCCGATACCGCGGTTGCTCTTGAAACCGAAGCGAAAAATTGCAATCAGAATCAGGGAAAATACAATCGCGAAACCAAAAATTTTCATTTCATCTACAAAGGAATTCGTTGCTTCAAATGCCGGTTCTGCTTCATAAGCAGTATCAATCAGACCGCGGAATACGACGCCCAGCGAAGCTGTGGGGAAGTTTCCGCCTGCCAGTGCACCGCAGTTGATCGCCACCGCACCGGTCAGCTTGTCCATCTTTGCTTCCTCACAGATAAGGATGGTAATCGGTGCCAGGAATGCCAGAACGGTAAAGTATGCAGCGCCCATAACAGAAAGCACAACTGCTACAAAAAATAACGCAAAGGGAAGCATACCCGGAAATTTACGGCACATATAGAGAAGACTGGCCGACATTTTTTCAAGTGTTCCATTCACAGCTGCAAAGTTGTAAAACAGTGATACTGACAGGATGACAAACATGGTGCTGACCGGCCAGAAGCCAATCAGCTCTTTTGTTTTTAATCCCATGCCAAAACAACCAATCAAGTATGCAAAGGCAATACAGAAAAATCCCGTATTGATTTTCGTTTTATATCCCAATATAACGGCAACCGCAATGGATGCCACCAAAACTGCACTTAACATGTGATGCGTCCCCCTATTCTTCGATGCCCAACAGTTTTGCCGGAATAGTGTGTGTCATATGGTACACCTGCTCCTCCGGAATTCCATGATCTACCAGATACTGCATATATTCCGCCAGTGCCAGCTCCCAATGCGGGTTTTCTGTCTGACCGCCATCGGTATCAACCATGACATTTTTATAGCCAACCTCTTTGATAAGCTCCAGGTTATCTGCCAGATTGCTCTTGTACTTTCCGCCACCCATGTTCTGTGCATAGCAGCGCTCTAAGATAACGTCATAATCCTTTACCAGACGAAGCTGATCCTCATGGCTCATGCCTACAATCCACCATTCCGGATGGGTTACAACGATGTTTTTTACTCCCATATCCCGGGCAGCTTCCACAACAGTGAAAATCTCCTCCGGTGCAATATGTGCGGTTCCCAGTACAGCGTTGTGGTCACGAATCAGCTCCAACACTGAACGCAGCTCCGGTACAATTTTACCATCTTTCACCACTTCCACGCACTGGCTCAGATCCTGATTCATCTTCTGCATATGGTTTTTTGCCGACTGGGTCGGAAGCCATACTACCTTAGCACCCAGACGAAGCGCCACATCGACTGCCTTCGGATTGATGCCGCCGACTACCTTATTTAAGGTAATACTGCCAAACATCGTAAAATTGTTCGTTTCCCCGTGTACAATTTCGTTGTGGCGGTTGCACAGATACGCCCGATCCATCGTGGTTCCCTGATGCGTCTTGATGACGATAGCGCGTGCCCCAACCCGGATCGCCGCCTCCATCAGTTCGAAATCATCATACGCCCGCAGACGCAGATCCGGATTCGTGTGAACGTGCATGTCGATAACACCCTTCATTAAATCCTGTTTCATCTTGCTTATTCCTCCTATTTATAATCGTCCACAGAGACTTTTTCAAAGCTGCGTTCCCTCGCCGGATTCCTATTCGATTTTCCAGCCGCTGCTTCAGTCTCTGCCATTGATTTTTGCTTGTTTTTATCTTATACTATTTTTGTTATAGGAGAAAGGCAAGATTTGTTATACCAGATATCGGAAATTTCGATACCTCGTAAGGGAGATTTTCATGGATTTAAAGGAACTAGACTATATCGTAACCGTCGCCAACGAGGGAAGCATCTCCCGCGCGGCTGAAAAACTGTTTATGGCGCAGTCGAGCTTAAGCCAGGCGGTCCGCCTGTTTGAACAGGATCTGGGGACGCCGATTTTCGTCCGTACTGCCCGCGGGGTCCGTCCAACCTCTGCCGGGGAGGCATTTATTTTCCATGCCAGACAGATTTTACAGCAGTACCAGGAGGCACGCAGCGAGGCTTCGGATATTGAAAATTTAAAGGGCGGCACTGTCATCTTCGGCATCAGTACCTACCGGGGAACCTACCTGCTGCCGCCGGTCCTGAAAAAATTCCATGCCCTGTATCCACGGGTTCATGTGGAGATCTGTGAGATGGACAGTATTGATCTGGAAAATAAGATTTTAGAGGGGCTTTTAGATCTGGCGCTGATCGCCGCGCCGCCGGTTCGGATCAAACACGGTGTGGATTTCCTGATGCGGGATGAGATCATGATCGCCACCACCGCCGACCACCCGGTCATGGCGTTTGCGAAGCCATGTGAATCGGAGCCGGAACAGATGTGGATTGACCTAAAGGACACCGCACCATTTGAGTATATTCTGGGACCGCCCAGCACCGTCCTCGGACGGACTGGCCGCCGCTCCCTGCGCGAGGCTGGCGTGGAACCGCTGGGACTCGACACCTACCTCTCCGCCTCCTTTGCTGCGGCGATGGCGCGGGAGGGGGTCGGACTCGCGTTTACCTACTGTTCCTGCCGCATCATGCGGGATGAGTTCCGCTATCTGCGGATCGGGAAAGATGGTATTTTCCTCGATCTGGCGCTCGCCTGGCCCGCTGGAAAATACCGCTCGCGGGCGGCGATGGCGCTCGCGAAGCTGTTTCAGGAGATGGCGCCGGAGCTGCTGCGGAAATAATTTTCGCGAATTAAACATCAAAACAAAACGTTTCAGCGCTGCTGGATTTACCGTTTTTCCGTTTTCTAACCATTTTCATTCTATCAAAAACAGCCGCCCCGCGATTCATTTCATCCTTCGCGAAGCGGCTGTTCTTTTAACTATATTTACTCAAAGCAAACCCGCTCTGCCCCTTCAATCTGAAGAGTGGTCTGGTAGAATTTCGTCAGTGCGCGGATTGCGTACTCAACGTCCTTCACACCTGCCGTTTCGTAGCAGGAATGCATCGCAAGCTGCGGCAGACCGATATCGACGGCATGGACGCTGACCTGCGTGTTGGAAAGGTTTCCAAGGGTGGAACCGCCTAAAATATCACTGCGGTTTGCAAACACCTGAACCGGAACACCTGCCTCATTGCAGACATTCGTAAATACCGCACGGCTGAATGCGTCCGTGGTGTATTTCTGGTTCGCGCTCTCCTTGATGACGATACCTTTGTTCATCCAGGAGCAGTTGACCGCATCCGTTTTCTCCCCGTGGTTCGGGTGAACGGCGTGTGCGTTGTCACAGCTTACGAGGAAAGAACCGGCAACTGCCTGATAGTAGTCCTCCGGCGTCTTGCCAAGCGCACCGTTGATGCGGTGCAGGACATCCTGTAAGAAGGTGGACATCGCACCCTGCTTCGTATTGGAACCAACCTCCTCATTGTCGAAGCAGCAATATACGCTGACATCGCGCTCATTCTTCGCCGCCAGAAATGCTTTCAGGGAAACGTAAGCGCACTGTAAGTCGTCCAGTTTCGGGCTGGAAACGAACTCGTCCGCATAACCCCAGATCGTACCCGGCTGACGGTTTACAAGGAAGAGATCTTTGCCTAAAATATCTTCCACGGCCACGCCAAGCTCTTTTGCGATCATCGCGTCAAACGCGCCCTTTTTCAGCGCTCCGGCAGAAAACAGCGGGCATAAATCAACCTGGCGGTTGTATTTGTATCCATTGTTCACCTCACGGTTGAAATGAATCGCTACGTTCGGAATGATGAACAGATCTTTATCGATGTACAGAAGTCTCGCGCTCACGCCCTGACCGTCCTTTACCAGCACACGGCCTGCGACAGTCAGAGGGCGGTCAAACCAGGTGCTGTCGATCATGCCGCCGTATGCTTCTACATCGAGACGCAGATACTCGCCCGGACCATTTAACTCCGGTACATTCTTGATCTTGTAAGTCGGTGAATCACTGTGGGAGGCGCACATCTGGAAATGGTAATCGCCCAGTTCCTTTCCGACGCGGAACGCAATGATACTGGAATGGTTGCGGATCGTGTAATACGTTCCTCCCTGTTTCACGTCCCAGCGGGTTCTCTCCGGCAGATAGGTAAAACCTGCCTCATCCAGCATTCCCTTGATCGTCTCAATCGAATGAAACATACTCGGGCTGTTCTCAATAAAAGTCAATAATTCCTTCGCAGCATTCATCATGCAGACTTCCCTTCTCTCTTCTTAATCGCCGGTAAAATCAGTCCCAGTGCTACCAGAACGACTGGTGTGATGACATTCAGCATGGTTGTGTACAGATCACCCTGTTTGTACATACCTAATAAGCAGCAGGCTGCGGTCAGGATAAAGCACCATGCGCCAAAGCCCAGTGCCACTCCGTTGTTCTTCACAAAACGATACTCGCGCTCAAACTTATCTGAATGTTTGCGAAGCATGAAGTACGCAAAGAATACCCACAGATAACGCATCGGCATGGTAACCGAATTAAGCTGTGTCAGCTGGCGCAGAACCGTATCCGCATTCGGAACCAAAACCTGAGCCAGAATGATGGAACCGGACAGGATGACTACCATCCAGATACCATTGACGTAAGCGCCAAATTTGTTTTTCTTTAAGAGCTTGGTCGGGATGAACTGACGCGCATCCTCGTTGTCAAGCAGCATACGAAGCGGTGCATCGATGCTGACTACCAGCGTCGAGAACTGGCCGATCGCGTTGCAGGCTGCATAAATGATCATAATCAGGTTTCCAACGCCGTAATACTCACCCAGTTTCTGGAATGCCCAGTACTGTCCATTCGCATTGTAAGAGTCAAAATTAGCCTCAACCAAGGATACATCGAACATCATACCCATCGCGATTGTACCGAAGATCGCGCAGACGATTACCATGATCGCTGCAAAAATCATACTCTTCGGGAATCCCTTGGACGGATCCTCTACCTTGTTTACATATGGGGAGATCTTCTCACAGCCGCCGACTGCAAATACAAGGATGGACAAGCTGCTGAAATACTTCCAATCAAAATGCGGAATCAGGTTTTTCAAGCTGAAATCCACCGACAGGTAACCACCGTTCGGATTGATGACCGGTGCAGCAAACATCAGCAGAATGTACAGGATACTCATGACAAACATACTGGTTCCCGCCAGGGTAGCCAGTTTCTTTAACGGGTTTAAGCCGCGGCTTGCAACCCAGCAGAAGAACAGCAGTACCGCAAAGGTAACTAACTGAACCGCTTTCGTGTTAAAGGACGCATACTTCTCTGCGTTCTGGAAAATCATCCAACTCAGCGCTTTCAGACCGCCGGATCCCTTCGATGCGATGTAGGTGACATGGCAAGCCCAGTAGGTCCAACCTGCGTAGTATGCAGCCTTCGCGCCGGTTGTCTCATGAATCCAGGAGCTGACACCGCCGCCCGAATTCTTAAATGCGGAACCAAGCTCTCCGACCATCAGTGCGTACGGTACAAAGTACAGTGCGAACATCAGAATCCAGGAGAAGATAACCTGTGTTCCATTGAAGTATACGAAACCATTTAAAACGTTTCCAAATCCCCAGAGGGTGGAGAAACACATAAAGGAAAGCATATACCACTTGATTTTGTTTTGTTGTGATTTGTTCATATCTTATTTTCTCTCCTTACTGAAAGTATCTTTTTTATTTTCTCATATGCTGCGTTAATTGTCAAAAGTATTTTTTTATTAACCCAGTATTTTCCAGTCCGAATCGGTAGTATTCTGTAGTTTGTGGCTATTTTTTGTTAAATCCATACAATATGCACCTATTTTTTCCCCAAAAAAAGCGGCGATTCGAAAGAAAACGCCGCTTTTTGCCTCTTGTTTTATAAATATTTTATTATATCATTTTCGATATACACAGCTCCTCCAGCGCCACGTTAACCCCCGCGCAGAGGAAGTGCCAGAAACTTAACTTCTGTCCCTACTTCATGTAACCTTTCAGCGCCCACTCATACGTCTCGATCGCCTGCTGCAGGTTCATGTTAGCTGTCTCCTTATCGATCTGCTTTTCCAGTACGGAGACTTCCTCGCTCTTGTACTCCATCTGGGTCGTCATGCCAAGCTCCAGCTTCTTCTGCATCGCATTCATCGCCTGCGTCTCTGCTGCCAGAGACGCATCGGCAAGCTGCAGGGCTGTCTGCTTCTGCATGATGTCGTTGTAGAGTGTCTGCATACTGGAGCGGATCGTCTGCTCCTGGTTCTTGATGGTGCGGTCCATGTTTTTCTTATCAGCTGAACCTTCTGCCATATTGGCATAGCCGCGCTTATTGGACTGTAAGGACAGGTTCTGTTGGAGCGCCGTCTGTGTGTCCGCCGCCAGGTTCATTGCCGCGATCCGTCCAAGATCCGCCTGCGGCAGATCCTGGATATCCGGTTCCGCGTCATAGGTCCAGCCGGTCTGGACGCAGAGCTGCTGGTGCTGGGTCTGAAGCCCCGCTTTCGTCTGTGTCAATGTGGATTGAAGCGACTGCAGCGATTTCTGTGCATTTAACACATCAATCTGGGTCGCCTGACCGAGCTGCTGGCGTTTCTGAGTCATCTGCAGTGTCAGTTCCTGCAGTTCCAGCGATTTCTCCATCAGCGGAATTGTCTTTTTGACCTGATTATACGCCGCAAACGCTGCCTCTACCTGTACCACGACCGCATCCTGGCTGTTCATATAGTCCAGACGGTCCATCTCGCTGTCGCGGTAGGAGGAATCGGCCGACTGCTGCGTTTTTAATGCATTCTGCTCGACCATCACCGATGCAGACATCAGGCTGGCATACGCACTTGCCATGCCCGGCACTGCCAGATAATCCTCAATCTGGTCTGCCTGATCCCGCAGGTTATCCGCGCTGTCATACAGGTCATTTGCCTGATTGTACTGCTTATCCTGCACTTCCTTCGCATTCTTTGTATCGCGTCCTGCCTGATAGGTTGTCTGGTTGTTTAAATACGTCGGGTTGTACTCCTGTACCAGATACGGCAGCTCGCTGTATTCCATCACATTGTCCTGAAGCTTCGCCCATGTATCCGCATCGTAGGCGAACTGCGGGCTGGCAGCCAGCGCCGCAAATGATCCCTGCAATGCCAGAACCGCTGCTGCCGCTGCGCTCAGAAGCGCCGTTTTCCTTCTTCTATGTTTCATTTCCGGTTCCTACTTCCTTTCTGTTCCCATTCACGTTACGGTTCACGCATACGTGTCCAGTAACGGAATTTGCCGTGGCTTCGCATTTAAATACGGCAAATTCCTGACGAACTACTTGCTTACAATCAGGCCTCTAACTGCCCACTCATAATTTTCCACCGCTTTGGTATATTCCAGCTCGGCGGTCTTATACGATGCCACGCTGCTGAGCCAGGAACACTCAAGCCCCAAATAATTGGCTCTTGAGAGCATTCCCAGTGCGTTCTGGCGCTTTGCCGCCTCGTAACTCTGCGCGGCCGCCTGATATCCGGCTGCTGCACTGTCATACGCCTGCTTCTTGGATACTACCGCCGCATAGAGGTTCTGGATTGTGATCGCCACCGAATCCTCGGTATAAGCAACGTTTCTTTTTTTGACCGTACGGTTGGAAGAACCCGTTGCCTTATTTGCACGTACCGACATCAGATCATAATTCGCACTGACTGCCGCCTGTGTATCGGTACCCAGATCCATTGCCGCGATCCGGGACGCATCCGGAACCGGCACATCCGCAAAGGTTACCGGCGCATCCGCGCCAAATCCAAGTAGCATTAAAATATTCTGTTTGAGCTGCAATGCCCCGTTTTCTGCCTGCTGGGCGCTGGAATTGGCCTGTTGCAGCGCCTTCTGCGCCGTCAGGACCTCCTGCGCGGAAGCACGGCCGAGCGCCTGCATCTTCTGTGCGGCATCGGCATTTACCTGGCACATTTCCACATTCTTTTTCGCTGTTTCCACCTGCGGGAGCAGTTCCTCATACTGGATGAGCAAGTTCTGCACCGCCTTGACTAACTTATTCTTTGTCTGACGCAGGGTCCGGGCATAGGTGCCGGAAAGCTCCTTGTTCGTAAGCTTTGCCCCCTGTTTGCGCAGCTCTCTCGCTGCCGCCTTGTAGCCCTCAAACAGCTCTCTCGTCTCCGCATCCATATCGTCGGACTTCAGGTCCATCGCATCTTCCATGAGGGCGCTCGCCTCTGCCGCCAGGGCAGTTCCCGCCGACTGGCTGGTCGTCTGGCTGTAGAGCTGGGAACGCAGGTTTAAGTACGTGCTGTTGTACCCCTCGATTCGCCATGCGATCTCGCCATATTCCAGCGTCCCATCCTCTAGCTGTTCTTTGGTGTACGGGGAAGTTTCCTCCTCCACCTCGGTATTGCCGCCCGTCAGCACCGGACCGGTCGCATCGTCGCCAACCAGCGCATCTGAGCCGATCCCCGGCGTTTTAGCCGCATATGCCGGCATCGTCATAGCCGTGCTGACTAACGCCGCCTGTAAAAGAATGGCAAACAGTTTTTTCCTGTTTTTCTTCATCTTACTCATCTTCATTTCCTTTCGGCGCTCTGCGCGCCCGCTCCCGATTCTATCCCAGCGCCCCGTTTCAGGATGCCGAGTGTCAGGGCAAACCGTTCCCGGATACGGTTTTCCGGAACTCCGTCGTGAAAGCTCTTGATCTCCATCGCGATCGCCATCATCGCCATGCGGAAAAAACTCATATATTCCTCCCAGCCCATCTTCCGCAAGGATTTTCCCACGCACGACTCATAGGCGGCACGTTCCAGCTTCCGTCCACGCACGGCGCGTGGACTGTCCGGATCGGAGCTGAATATATCAAAGATCAGCGCCTCGCGGCTGCTGCACTCCATGATGTTGCGGATGAAATCGGTGCGTCTCTCATCGCGGCACAGGGCAAGCGAACCGTTTAAAAACTGCCCTAACATCTCCCAGATGTCCCCCTGCGCCTCTTCAAGGCAGCGCACGCCGCACTCATAAAATTCATTGATAAAACTCTCACACAGATATCCTAAAACATCCCATTTACTGTCAAAATACGTATAAAAACTGCCCCGGGAGATCCCGGCATCTTCTATCATACGGTTGAGCGATGCTTTTTCTATCGTTGTCCGCGTATATTCAGCCATACACGCGTCCCGGATTTTCTTCTGTTTTTCCTCCGGCAATCGCTTAAATCGTTCCGACGGCATCTTCTTCTCCCCCTTTTTCTATCCGTACAGGCAGCTTCCCCGCCCCGGGTCCGCCGCCTGACAGATTCACTGCTTAACCTGCTTTTCCTTAGTCGCAGTCCAGCTTATCATACTCATCTTCTTTGCCTTTTCCCATGTTATAAACCACCCGGTAGAAGGACGGAAGCAGTACCAGCGTCAGGATCGTCGCCGCAACCAGACCGCCGACGTTTACAAGCGCTAAGCCCTGCATCATCTTGCCCGCCTTACCAAATGCCAGACAGTTCGGGATCATCGCAATGATGGTCGTCAGTGTCGTCATGCAGATTGGGCGTACACGGATCGCACCGGCTTCTACCAGCGCCTCGTCTAACGGCATCTCCATCCGCAGCTGGTTCACCGTATCCACGTATAAAATACCGTTGTTTACAACCGTACCGACCAGCATCAGGAAACCAAGCATGGAGTTCATACTGATCGGGCAGTCCGCCAGAAACAGGAATCCAAAGGAACCGATCAAACTGAACGGGATCGTTGCCATAACCATCAGGGAGAATTTCGGGGACTCAAACTGGATCGCCATGACAATGAAAATCAGAAAGATCGCTGTGACAAGCGCCATTCCCAACGCGGAAAGCTCCTCGCCCATCGACTCATCCAGGCTATTGGTCGCCATCTCAACGCCGTACGGGAATTCCCAGTTCTGCACGAAGCTCTTGACATCTTTTTCAGCCGTCTTCTTATAATCTGCCTGTGCCTGCATCGTGATCGATACCTGGTACTGTTTCTCTTTTCGTGAAATCTCCTGTGGGCTATCCTGGTAGTAGATCTCTGCCAGATCCTCCAGCGGAAGCGTATTACCCGTCGCCGTCGTGATCATCATGCCCTGCAGTTTCGCGATGGAATCGTAGCGATCCGGCGCAAATTCTACCTTCACGTCCTGATCATTGCCGTTGACGGAGATCGTCGCCGCTTTCACACCGCTTAAATTACTGTATACCATCGAACCGATGCTGGCCGGGGTCAGTCCCTCTGCCTCTGCCTTAACCGGATCCACATTTACCTTGATAACCGGCGCCGCATTCTCAACAGAAGAATGTACCTGCATAACATCCTCGCGCTTGCGAAGCTCAGTTACCAGATCATCCGCTGCCTTCTTTAGGGTGTCGTAATCGGTACTCTGCAGATCCACCTCAATTGAATCACCGCTGCTCATGCTGCTGCTCATACTGCTGCTGCCCTGTTCCAAGGTAATGGTCGCATCAACGTAGTTCTGTGTCGCATATCTCCACTTCTCGATAACCTCGTCCGTGGAAAGTTTTCTCTTATCTTTTAAGTAGGCATTCAGCGTCACATCACTTCCGGAAGTCATGCTGACACCACTGTTTCCATATGTCATCAGGTAATGATCCACATCCTCGTCTGTCTCTACCATATTTTCCAGATCGAGCACAGTGTCACGGATCGCCGATACCGAATAACCCGGTTTCGTCTTGATCGTCATCGTGACGATACCTTCATCGATCGAAGACATCAGCTCCAGGTTCAGTCTGGACGCCATGAGGATGGACAGGACAACCAGCACTGCAGTCGTTCCGAATACAAGCGCATAGCGCTTGATGACATGCGGCATATGCTTGCGATACCAGCCCTGGATGCCTTTGATTATACGTCCTGCCGGCGCATGATCCTTCTCAACCGGATGCCAGAACATATAGCAGAGCGGCACGATGATGACTGCTGAGAATAAGGAAGCCGTCATACAGAAAATGATCGTGTACCCGAGCTGTGTAAAGAGCTGTCCAGACATACCATTTAACATCAGAAGCGGAATAAATACAACACAGGTTGTCAGCGTACCGCCGGTGATCGAGCCGATCATCGTGCGCGTACCTTCCAGCGCCGCATCATAGAAATCCAGTTTTTCCTTTGCCCGGAAACATCCGTCGAGGACGTTGATCGAGTTATCAACCATCATACCTACACCGAGAACGAGCGACGTCAGGGAAATAATATTCATTGAGAATCCCATCGCCGCCATACAAATGATCGCCAATACAACGGAGATCGGAATGGACGTACCTACGATGACCGACGCACGCAAATCGCCATAGAATAAGAACAGAATGATCATGGACAGGATGATCGCCAGGATCAGGGTCTGGATTACGCTGCTTAAAGACTGTTTCAGCGTGTCACTGGCATCATCTACCACGGTGATTTTAAGACCCGGATACTGCTTTTCAATTTCCTGCACCTTCTTGGTTACCTGGTTGGAAACCTCGATCGCGGTGGAACTCTGCTGTTTTTTGATTCCCAGGGAGATAACATCTTCGCCATTGTAACGTCCGATCGAGCTTGCATCCTCCAGCGCCTCATAGACATTTGCGATATCAGAAAGATGGATCGTCTCACCGTTTGCCAGCGGAAGTACGACATTTTTCAGACTTTCCGTGCTCTTAAATTCGTTGCCGACACTGACGTCGAGATCCTGTTTTCCAACCCGGACATCGCCCGCCGGGATCGTGAAATCGGCGGCACCGACTAACTGTGCAACCGTATTCATATTCAGGTGGTACTGTGCCAGTTTTTCCGGAATCAGTTCCACGCGGGTGTAGCTATCCTGACCGCCGGCAATCGAAACCTCGCCGACCGAGCTTAATTTCTCAAACTCAGGAACAATTTTGTCATCTACATATGTATAAAGGTTCTGATCAGCGTCGCCGCTGACTGCCAGCGTAACCGTCGCCATCGAGTTGATATCCAGCTCCATGATATTCGGATCGTTGGCATCGTCCGGCAGATCGCTCTGAATGCCATCTATCGCCTTTTTCAGGTTAATGTATGCGGTATCCATGTTGGTACCGTACTCATACTGGACAATGACGATCGATACATTTTCACGGGAAATGGACTGTACCTTATCGACCGAGTCCAATGATGTGATCGCATCTTCTTCTTTCTTGGTAACCAGATCGGTTACGTCCTCCGGGCTGGCTCCCGGATACACCGTAGCGATGATTAACATCGGCATCTCCATCTCTGGCGTCAGTTCCAGCTTCATGCCCATGACGGACTGAAGGCCGAAGTACGCGATGGTAATCAGACAGAGAATGATGGTAACCGGACGCCGCAGTGCGAGTTTTGTCAGTCGAATCATTCTTTGTCACCTGCCTCTGTCGTCTCCGCTGCTGTCTCATTGTTTCCGTCTGTCTGCGCGCCATCGGTATCCTGTGCTAACAGGACTTCTCCCTGATCCACCAGCTCGTTGCTCCAGCTCACGATGACCTGGCTGTCACTCGTCAGACCCGATTTTACTTCCATATTTTCATCGTCATAGATACCTGCTTCGATCTCGGTCTTCTCCGCTTTTCCATCCTCATAGAGATATACAAACGGGGCACCGTTGTCATAGCTGACTGCATCGACCGGAACGGTCAGCACCTGGCTGACATGGTCCATGATAACCGTCATTTTTACGCGAGAACCATTCGTAAGACCTGCTGCATCCGGCACCATCGCACGCGCGTCATAAAGGCCGCTGCTCTCGTTGACCATAGATCCGATTTCGGTTACAGTACCGGTGTAATCCGCACCATTTTTCTCCAGCGTCACGCTGTCGCCCAACTCCATCGTCTGGTGGATCTTCTCGGTGATGCCGAATTTAACCTGTAACTGGCTGGCACCGGAGATCGTGCAGATCTCGCCTGCCGGAGATACATGATCATGCGGCTCGACGCTCCGGGACTCGATCACACCGTCGATCGGCGCCGTCACGGTCGTGTATTTCACCTGCAGATCGTACTGGTTCTTCGCAGATTCATAGGAAATCTTCGCATTCTGTGCGCTGTTTTGTGCCTGCTCCATCGCCTCCTGGGAGACAAAACCATCAGCAAAGAGCGCCTGGGTACGGCTTAAATTGCTGTCCGCATTCTTTAAGGCAACGGAAGCCGCATCCACCTGTAGCTTTAACGCTGTCAACGCGTCGGAATCGATCTTGCACAGCGCCTGCCCTGCCTGGACCGTATCACCCGCCTGGAAGTAAACCTCCAGCACCTCGCCGCTCATCTTCGGCATGACGCTCGCGCGGGACTGCGGCTCTACCAGTCCGGTCAGATCCGTGTACAAGCTGATGTCCTGACGAACCGGATTTTCTACTCTTACGGTTGGACGGGATTCATATTCCACCGCCGTATTCTTATGACCGCATCGGGACAAAACGACAGCGCCAACAACTACAATCGCAGCCAGCGCCAGAATCTTTCCTCTTTTTTTCATAATTTCCTCCATCTATGCTTGTTCTTGGTAAAAATTTTTCTCAGTCTATATTTTACTCATCTCGTATACACTTTGCCACTCCCAAGTTCGGACAGGTGTGTACACAAATTCGCCAAAATGTATCTATCCATGTTCATCTTTTTTTCATGGCACCCGAATTCTCCTGCCGCTGACCGTTTTTTCCGGGTACATGACAGCAAAAACGCAGAAAAAACCAACCAAATACCGCTGATTCCTCCTGCGTTTCCTTGTTCCATTTTCTAATTGATAATAATTCGTAACTGTTCAGTACCTTCACAGTCACGCGCAGACCTACTGAACAGTTACAATAATTCTCAAAACTGCCGGAAACCTGCTTTCCTAACGGACCTGCATAGGGTCACGCCCGGTGCATTTGCGGATCACGCTCATGAACGTGGCGACGCGCTCCTTCACATCCGCCTCATCCTTAAACGGCGCGTCAAACGCAACTCCCATAACCGAGAAAATGATGATCTGCACCGCCATCGCCGCCTCCGGCATCGTCAGGTTCTTAAACATACCAATCCGCTCCAGATGGTTATAAAAATACTGGTACACCTTTTCTCCCATCTGACGGCGCAGCGCCATGAACTGTACCGACTCGGACAATGCCCTGATATGCTTCTGATTTTCCATGATATACATATACAGCTGTGTCAGCGCCTTCTCCGGATCTGGCTGGCTCATCGTCTCTTCCATGACGCGCTTCATCTCGCGTTCCATCCGGTATTCCATCAAATCATATATATCTTTAAAGTAATAATAAAATGTTTTTCTTGTGATCCGGCTCCGCTCGACCAGCGCCGTGACCGTGATCTTCTCGACCGGTCTTTCCGACTCCAGCTCGATATAAGCCTCTACAATCCGTTCCTTCGTATTTCCCTGCTGCATACTCTTTTCCTCCGGCAAACCGTTGTTGTTTAAGTATAGTTTATAATTCAACAAACTGCAAGTATTGCCTGAAATTTCCATGTTCCTGCGATGAATCGTTACTGTTCACGCATGCGTGCCCAGTAACGGAATTTGCCGTGGCTTCGCATTCAAATACGGCAAATTCCTGCTGCCACCACGTTTTCTTACGGCACTTTCGGTTCCAAAAGTGCCTACCCGTGAACAGTAACGATGAATCCGCGTTACTGTTCACGCAAACGTGCTTACTTGTGAACAGCAGCCGATACGGCCGGTCCGATTTCGTGTTTCACACGCCCTTCCACCTGCGGCAGTTTCTGCGAGTATACAACCACCCGGTCGCCTTCCAGTATCTGCGTACCGCCGTCTGGAATGATGATCTGGCTGCCCCGCTTTATCATCACAATGATCGTATTCTTATAGAAGCGCGCCTCCGCGATCTTCTTACCACACCAGCGGTGATCTGGTGTCATCAAAATCTCTTTTAAAAGGATTCCCTGGCTGTCCGTAAAGCCCTCTGCACCCAAGACGACGGTATCCCCTTCCTGAATTACAGTCTGTCCTTTGGGCACAATCGTCTGCGCGCCGCGCCGGATCACTGTGATTAACATACCCGGAAGCATCTCGATCTCACAGATTTTACGGTTTTTCCACGGATGATTGTCCCCGATCGGAAGCTGCACGAACTGAATCTGCATATCGCCCGTATAGTCCGAGAACGTCCGCATGACATCGGTCGAGTTGTCGATCATGTCACATTTTTCTGCCACCTTCGGAAGCAGCGAACCCTGAAAAATGATGGAAAATAAAACAACGCAGAACACAATGTGGAATATATCATATTTCATATATCCCTCACTGAGCGTCGCCATGATCGCAAATACGATTGATGCCGCACCGCGCAGACCCGCCCAGGAAATAACCAGATACTGCCCGATCGGCGGTTTCGACGGCGCGAGCAGCAAGCCAACCGCCGCCGGACGCGCCACAAATGTTAAAAACAATGCGATTGCGATCGACGGAAGCACGATCGACGGCATCTGCGAAGGAAACGCCAGAAGTCCCAGTAAGAAAAACAGAAGCATCTGCATCATACCGGTAAACGCATCAAAGAAGCCAACCAGCGCTTTCTGGTTCTTCAGCTCCTGATTTCCGAGGATAATACCGGTCAAATACACACTTAAGTAGCCATTTCCGCCAATCTGGGATGCAAGCGCGTAGGAAATGATTGCCGCCGCAAAGACAAAGATCGTGTCAAATCCCTCGCCATAAAAGGCATACCGCTTTAAAAGCCATGTCACCAGAAACGCGATCGCCGCGCCGGTCAAAAGCCCGAATGCGAGCTGGCGGATCAAAAGCAGAACCGCCGAACCGCCGCTCACACTCCCCGTCATCGCAGACAGCAGAATCACCGTCATCATGTACGCAAACGGGTCGTTGCTTCCGCTCTCTAACTCCAGCATGGATGCCGTGCCGTATTTGAGGTTCAGCTTGCGCGAACGCAGGATCGAGAACACGGATGCCGCATCGGTCGATCCAAGAACTGCGCCGAGAAGCATTCCTTCCATCAGTGCCATCTTAAGCACCAGATGACAGAACAGGCCGGTCAAAAGCGCCGTCAGCACTACACCCACCGAGGATAACAAAATCGACCGCCCCGCGACCGGCTTCGCCTCACTCCAGCGCGTGCCGAACCCGCCGTAAAACATGATAAAAATCAGTGCCACCGAGCAGACCTGTTCCGCCAGTGCAAAATTGCCGAATGGAATCTTAAAAATACCGTCCGATCCAAACAGCATTCCCAGCATAATAAAAATAAACAACGTCGGCACCCCCAGCCGCCCCGAAAGACGGCTTCCCGCGATGCAGACAAGGATAATAATCGCTACGACCAGAAGCGCAAATGAAGTTGAAATATGTATCATTCCTTTCTATGTTTAGTAGGTATCATAAATGTGGTGTTTTTATAATGATACAATATCTCTATGCCTCTTTCGTGTTAAGATTCCATTAAAAAGAGGAAATCTTACAGCGACAGATCTCCCTTCGCCCGCGCCCTCCGGTCGCGGATCGACTGGATCACCGGCACCAGGAACATTGCGACGATACCGCCCGCAAATCCATTGTTATAGAGGTTCATGCCCCCATACACGATCCCGACATTGAGCGCCACCGACGCGTGCAGAAAACCGGCTAACACGCCGCATAAAATTCCAAACTCTCCGGCGATCGGCGCCAGCGTCGTGGAAAAGAGCAGCGCCAGAAGTGCCGACGGATTCGTGATATCCCACGCCCGGACGGTACTCGCAATGCAGACGCCCGCCATGATCGGGAAAATATTCCGCAAATGTTTTCCAGTCGCACTGAATCCAACGATGGTAAAGATTCCGCCGATCGTCGGTCCATTTAGGTTTCCACCGACTGCCAGCACAAAGAAGGTCGCAAACAGACCATTGAGTCCCATGTTGAGAAGCGTCACCGCACCGCCCAATTCCAGCAGGTAATCGGTACCGCCGATTCCCGTTGTCCCAAGGAGTTTTTCATACCCTAAAAGCGTATCTTTTCCGCGCCACAGCACTGCCACCACCGACATGCCTGCAAACAGGACAAATAGCAGCCCTAAAAGCATCGCATCATTGCCGGAGGACCAGATAAGACGCGCCTCCGTCTCAATTCCAAAGGACTTAAACGTGGAGACCAGGACCGTCGCAATGATGCCAGAGGCAAATCCCACATTATAAAGGGAATATCCCTTATGGGCATAGTGGGAATGCGTCGCGAGCGGTGGAAGCACGAATCCGATACAGATTCCCACCAGAATCGTCACACAGAAGCGCTGCCAGATCGGCAGCTCCACCACGTGCATCAGCTGTGTGATGATCGGAGACAGGCTCGTTCCGTAGATGCCGACATAAATATAGTTGGATAAGTGCATTTTATGATATTTTGCATAGAGAAATACACCCAGAAAAATCGCCCAGATATTCATCAGATTTTTTCCGAACAAAGAGAATCCAAACATCAGACAGCAGGACGTGATCGTATGCCCGTCCATCTCCATCCCAAGACTATAGACAAAGTAGATGCTGATAAGCGCCATCATCCCGGCATTGACAAACGCGGCTCCCATGCCGCCGACCGCAATATAATCGGTGATCAGGAAATCCGGCTCCCATATGATTTCATAGATACCAGTCACAATGGAATCAAACGGCTGTATAATCAGCCCCACTGAAATGAAATAGATCGGAATCAGTGCCAGAAGAAAGAATTTCATCTCTCTGGACAGAGATTTCACTGTAGTCATATACGCACACCTTTCAAAAAAGGGATGCAAAAAAGATTCCGCATCTTTGCACCCCGACTGTTAACATTCTATAAAAATGGTTACTATTCTATTGTATTGGATTTTCAACTGTTTTGCAACTGATTTTTTTCTCACTGTAACCCGTTATGAAAACCACCGACAGAACCGGCTGCCCCCATTCTCATGTGAAATTGTTACTCTTCCTCCGGCGCACTTCCCAGCACATAACCGCGCTCTTCCAATATTTCGCGCAGCTCATCAACCACCGCCCCCAGCTCTTTACCTTCCTCGTCGATCGTGATGTCCGCGTATTTCTCAAAATACGAGATCCTCTCATGGTAGAGATCCAGAAGTGTCATGCCGTCTTTCAGCGCCACGCCGCGGTCCTTGACATCGCCGACGCGTTTTACCAGCTCGTCATAAGTAATTTTCAGATAGACAACCAGTCCGATGGATTTTAAATGTTCCATCGCTTCCTTTCCGTAGATCACGCTGCCACCCGGTGCGATGACCGCCTGCTCGGCTTCCACCCCCGCGTTGACGCGGTTCTCCACATCGAGAAATCCGTCCAGTCCCTGTTCTTCGATGATCTCGCGCAGACGCTTACCTTCCTGTTCCTGAATCAGCAAATCCACATCTATAAAGGAATAGCCCAGTCTCTTTGCTAAAAGCACTCCGACCGTGCTTTTTCCTGCGGACGGCATACCAATCAGGGTTACATTATTTTTCATCTTTGGCACCTCTTCTTTTTCTTTACACTCCATCCAAATGTTCCAAGAAGCTCTGAAAGCCCATAATAGCCGCCATGCGAATACACAATCGGTTCCGCCTTTGCAAGCTCCAAGCTGCCGCGCTCGTTAAGCCACTGCTCGTCCACACTGACACCCGTTACCTCTGCCAGAAACATATGATGTGACCCCAGTTCCTTGACTTCGGTCACCCGGCACTCGATCGCGACCGGGCTTTCGGCGATCACCGGCGCTTTCACCGTCTGCGCCGGAACCGGTGTGAGCCCTGTCTCCTTCCATTTATCCACATTCCTGCCGGAGCGGACGCCGCAGTAATCGGTCGCATACGCCATCGACTCCGTCGCCAGGTTGATGACAAACTCACCGCTCTCCCGCAGCATATGGTAAGAATAGCGCTCCGGGCGCACCGAAATGTACGCCATCGGCGGGTTCGTACAGATCGTGCCCGTCCAGGCAATCGTGATGATGTTGCTGTTTCCTTCGCAGTCCGCCACTGTGACCAGCACCGCCGGAACCGGATAAATCATATTGCCCGGCTTCCACTGGGCGCGCGGTCCCGGAGTGTTCCGGGTCTCCATCCGTTTTTTCAACTGTCCTTCCGGGTTCTGCCTTGCTCCTCCCCGGCGACGCTCTTCTGGCTTTCCAGCCGCTCTCTTCTGTGCCATCCCTATATCCTCTTAATCGTTGTCCGGGAGAAGTTTGATCCGGACCATGATCTGTTTCACCATGCTTCCTTCCGGCAGGCTCATATCATCGATATGCGTCTGTGCCGGCAGATCGCCCTCTTCCTCCAGCTCCAGGCTGATCCAGTTGTACGCTGCCTCCCGCGCATTTTCCACCGCATCCTCCAGATCCGGACCTTCCGCCTCGCAGCACTCCAAATCCGGGAAATATGCATCATACCCTTTTCCATCTTTCTTAGGCGTAAAAACCGCCGGATATACAAATGTCATGGTATCCTTCCTTTCCGTCCGACCTTCCTGCCCTGCACGAACTATCACTGGATTTTCCGTATGAAACAATCCCGTCCGCGCACTGTCACCTGATTTACTGCTCCAGTGTCACTGTCAGTGCCGGAATCAGCTGTTTCTTTCTGGAAACAACGCCCGGCAGTGTTGCCGTCTGCTTCAGCTCTTCATTTGCATCACCTACGTGGAACGCATCTGCCACAACCTGTGCCGCCCCCTGTCCAACACAGAGAAGTTCGGTCGTCTCCGTCAGGATATTCGTCAGCATGAAGAAGATCATATCCAGACCTTCGTCCTCACGCGCCTTCTCCATAAACGGCAGCATACGGTTCTTCAGCTTTCCAAGTTCCTCTGCATTCAGGGAGTTGATCTGACCGACGCCGAAGTTTGTCTTTCCAGCTGAGAATTTCTTGAAATCCAGATACAGAATCTCTGCATCGCTCTTGCCCTTTAACTCGCTGCCTGCCTCAAACATCTGGTTTGCGAACTCATCCAGCTTGATGCCTGCCATCTCAGCCAGAGAAACCGCTGCCGCCCGATCCATCGGTGTGCAGGTCGGAGAACGGAACAGAAGCGTATCGGAGATGATCGCACTGCAGAGCAGACCTGCGATGGTCTTGTCGATCTCCAGCCCCTGTTCGCGGTACATCTGGAAGATGATCGTTGCCGTACAGCCGAGCGGCTGGTTACGGAAGAAGACCGGTCCGACTGTTTCCACAGTCCCCAGACGATGGTGGTCAATCAGTTCCAGGATATTGGCATTCTCGATGCCGTCTACCGCCTGGCCGCGCTCATTGTGATCGACCAGAATCACGTTCTTGCCGCGCGCACCCAGTAAGTTACGGCGGGAAATCAGGCCTTTGTATTTGCCTTCTTTATCGAGTACCGGGAAATGACGGAAACGCTTGCTTGCCATCACATCCTTAATATCATCGATGAAATCATCTGTATCGAAGGTGATCAGCTTCTCAGTCTTCATGAAATAGCTGATCGGCATACTCTGGTTAATGAGACGGGCTGCCGTGTAGGTATCATACGGAGTTGTGATGACGGTACAGCCGCGCTCCTGTGCCAGTTTTTTGATCGTCATGGAAACGCCAGCGCCCTCACACACGATGATACAGCTTGCACCCATCTCGATCGCGCACAGCTGCGACTCATAGCGGTTGCCGAGGATAACCAGGTCGTTCTCTTCAATATAATATTCCATCATATCCGGATTAGCTGCCGCAATCAGGACTTTTCCTTTATCAAAATACGCTTTCTCATCGCCAACAAAAATCGCGCCCTCCAGGGTCTCGATGATATTTGCATACTGGGTGCATGCCTTGGAAAGAATGCTGCTGTCGTATACATTCATATAAGAACGGGTGATATCGCCGACTGTGATCAGACCTTCCAGTATATTCTTATCGGTAACAGCCGGAAGTGTTACCAGACCGTCCTCCTGCATCAGGTTCCATGCTTTTCTCAGGGAAATATTCTTGGAAACACCTGGAGTCTCGCGGATCTCAATATCCTTGACCTGCGTTTTGACGGATTTAATCAGTTTCGGCACATCTACCTTAAAGTAATCCAGTACGAAGGTTGTCTCCGGGTTCAGTTCTCCGGCACGGCACGGTACATATTCGCCGCCCGTCTGAAGTGTTTTGAAATTCGCATAGCCGATTGCAGAACAAATCGAATCCGTATCCGGGTTTTTATGTCCAATTACAATCGTTTTCTTTGCTTTTTCTGCTGCCATTTTTTCCTCCTGATTCGCACCGTGCGCTGCAAATTCTGCCATTTTTCTTTCTATCCTCTGTTTTGATAGAGAAACCTCTGATTCATGAAACTTTTTTGTACAAAATCGCCAATTTTCATAATCTGTTTACACGGTGTTCATATTTTATTCATATCTTATTTTTATACTAAAAGCATAAAAGATTTCACTTTTCAAATTTGTTTTATAGTGATTTTGCACATAGATTTTTCATAATTGCCCCGGATGCTTGACCGCTCCGGGGTCTCCTCTTGTCTACAGCATTTTTCGTCATATCTGAACGTTTTTCTATCCCTATTTCCTTCAAACGTCCAGCCCCTTTACCCTGCACTCTGTCACTCAAAACAAGGCGTCTAATCGTAACTGTTCAGCACCTTCACAGTTACGCCTAATCTAAGATCAGTCTCGCCGCCCCATAGATACCTGCATCATTTCCCAATGTTGCCAGGCGAACCTCGCCCTTATTCTCAGAGATCGGGGTCAATTCGCGGTAATAGCGGTCAATCCAATCCGTTAAAAAAGTCCCCGCCTTGGATACGCCGCCTCCGATGACGAAAATCTCCGGATCCACGGTCATCGAAATGGTCGCCAGCGCCCATCCGAGATAATAGCACACGGTGTCCATAACCTCCAGCGCCAGTGCATCCCCGGCTTTTGCCGCATCCAGCACATTTTTTGCGGTGATCGCATCACCGTAGGCACGCATCACCGATGCATCCGGCTTTGCCGCCATCTTCCGTCTCGCCTCCCTGGCGATACCGGTCGCGGACGCTACCTGTTCCAGACAGCCGTGTCCGCCGCAGTTGCAGGTTTCTTTCTCGCCCTCGCGGATATGGATATGACCGATCTCGCCGCCCAGTCCGTGGCGTCCTGCAACGATCTTCTGATCGTGTACCACGCCGCCGCCGACACCGGTTCCCAGCGTCACCATCACGATATCATGGCAGCCCTTGCCGCCGCCCTGCCACATCTCGCCGAGCGCCGCCACATTAGCATCATTACCGGAGCGGACCGGCATTCCATCTAATAACTCACTCAAAATCTTCTGCGGGTTCAGATCGCGCCATCCTAAGTTGACGCAGACCTCCACATAGCCGTCCGGCTGCACCGGCCCCGGAAATCCCATGCCTGCGCCGATCACGGCATCCATCGGGATTCCCCGCTCGTTCAATTTCTTCCTGATCGAAGCGGCTACATCCGGAAGAATGTACGCCCCATTCTCTTCCTTGCGGCTCGGAACCTCCCACTTATAAACAAGCGTTCCGTCCGTCTCAAAAATACCAATCTTAACCGTCGTTCCGCCGACGTCTATCCCAATACATTTTTTTTCCATGTCTGGATCCCTTCCCTTACGGCTGCACTGGCAGCCTTTCTTCTATGCCCTCATCTTTTTTCTGCGCTGGCTCTTATTATACGCAATGCATCCCCGTTTTGCAAGGTTTGGAAAGCAAAATACACCTGCCTGCCGGAGAAAGGCGCATTTCTGCTTAAGCAGTACCGCATTCTTTTCTGCCGACAGACAGGTGCCTGTCTTTTATCTTATTTTTCTTTCAAAATCAGCATTATTTCAGGCTCTTAGCCACCTCTACCACATGCTCAACGGTAAAGCCGAACTTCTTGAACAGAAGCCCTGCCGGTGCGCTGGCGCCGAAACTTTCCATCGCGATGATCTTGCCGTCTAAACCGGTGTACTTGTCCCAGCCGAAGCTTCCAAGCGCCTCTACTGCTACACGGCGGCGTACTTCTCTCGGAAGTACGGACTCCTTGTACTCCTCGCTCTGCTCCTCGAACAGATCCATACACGGCATGGAGACAACGCGGACTTTCTGACCTTCTGCTGCCAGAGTCTCTTTTGCATGAACCGCCAGAGCCACCTCGGAACCGCTGGCAATCAGAATTAACTCCGGTGTGCCCTCGCAGTCGTCGATGATGTAGCCGCCCTTTAATGCCTCACGGCTGCTGCCTGCCATCGGCTCCAGATTCTGTCTGGTCAGCACCAGTGCGGTCGGTGTGTGCTCGGAAGTAACAGCACTGTACCAAGCTGCCTCTGTCTCGGTCGCATCACACGGGCGGAATACATGGAAGTTCGGCATCGCACGCAGCGCTGCCATCTGCTCGATCGGCTCATGGGTCGGTCCATCCTCGCCAACGCCGATGCTGTCATGCGTAAATACATAGGTCAGCGGCACGCCCATCAGTGCAGACAGTCTTGCCATCGGTTTGCAGTAATCACTGAATACAAAGAAGGTCGATACATACGCACGCAGACCGCCGTGCAGCATGATGCCATTTCCGATCGCTGCCATCGCAAGTTCGCGGACACCGAAGTGCAGGTTACGTCCAGCTCTGTCCTCCTTGGAGAAGTCGCCCGCATCCTTCATGTTGGTCTTGTTGGACGGTGCCAGGTCAGCAGAACCGCCAAACAGGTTCGGCAGAACATCCTTGATGTAGTTGATCAGGCGTCCGGAGATCGCACGGCTTGCTTCCGGTTTCTCCTGTTTTGCCCAGAATCCGGCGTCATCTTTCAGCGCCTCGCCCGCCTTTGCATTGTGATACTGGTTCCAGAGCGCTTCCATCTCCGGATATTCCTCGCAGTAAGCGGCAAACATCACGTTCCATGCAGCTTCTACCTCTGCCTTCTGCTCTGCGATCTCGGAGTAGTTTTTGTATACCTCTTCCGGTACGAAGAACGGCTCTTCGCTCGGCCAGTTTAAGTTCTTTCTGAGTGCTTCCACATTCTCCACGCCCAGCGGCTCGCCGTGTGCGCTCGCCTTGCCCTGTTTTGCCGGGCAGCCGAAGCCGATCTGCGTCTTGATGGTGATAAAGGACGGATGCTCGGTATCTGCCTTTGCAGCCTCGATCGCCTTGCCGATCGCGTCGATATCATTGCCGTCTTCTACCGTGATCGTCTGGAAACCAAATGCCTGCATACGCTCCTGTACATTCTCACGGAATGCGATGTCGGTGCTTCCCTCGATGGAGATGCGGTTGGAATCATAGAGAACAATCAGCTTGGAAAGTCCCAGGGTACCTGCCAGAGAGAATGCCTCAGAGGAAATGCCTTCCATCATACATCCGTCGCCGCCCAATACATAGGTGTAATGGTCAACTACCGGATAATTTTCTTTGTTGAATACGCTTTCCAGATGTGCCTCAGCCATCGCCATGCCGACTGCCATACCCATACCTGCGCCCAGCGGACCGGTCGTCGCCTCAACGCCAACGGTATGACCATATTCCGGATGTCCCGGAGTCTTGGAATCTAACTGGCGGAAGTTCATCAGATCTTCTTTGGAAAGATTTCCGTAGCCAAACAGGTGCAGCAGAGAGTACAGCAGCATGGAACCATGACCGCCGGATAAGATGAAACGGTCTCTGTTCTCCCACTTCGGGTTAGCTGGGTTATGGTTCATATGATGTGCCCACAGTTCATAAGCCGCTGCTGCACATCCCAGCGGAAGTCCCGGATGACCGGAATTTGCCTTCTGGATTGCGTCTGCGGATAAAATCCGGATCGCGTTTACGGATAATGTGTCAATCTGATTCATAAGTAACCTCCTGCTATGTATCTTAATTTTAAAAACTAAACGTGTGTTATTTGAGGCGGATCTCGCGCATCCGGTCGCCGCCGCTGATAATCAGTGAATTGAACGCGCGACCGCGTGTTACCTGCGCCACAGAGAAATCAAACTCCCCGGCAAACCGCTCCTTGCCGGACAGACTGTAGACCCGACAGGAATTTTCGTTATTTAGGATGACGAAATCGCCCTGTATATTTATGTTACGCCACGAATACGAGAAATCTGCCGTACCCATAGCGGTTCCATCGGATTTAAACATGCTCAAACGGCTCTCACTTCCGCCCTCGGTGTTGTCCGAGATGACCGCCACATAGTCCTTCGACCATGCCACGCCGCGGACTTCCCCGTCGATCTCCGCCTGGCGCACCAGCGCCGGGCTTGTTACATTTTCCAAAGAGAAAAATGCCACCTGATCATCCGCAAATGCACACGCGTGATCCTCGTCGAGGAACCGGACGCGCGGACAGATGCTGTCTCCCAGCTCATCAAAACCTCCGACCAGACGGTCTGGATAATTCTTTCCATATTCGGAGAAATTGTAAAATACAATCCGGTTTTTGAGTGCCCCGTCCTGCAGATACAGGTCGGAAAGCATGACCTGCGTACCATCCGGCGATAAGGAAACATCCATCAGGTAACCATTTCCCGACATAACCGTCTTGATCGCCCAGTCAAGCTCGCTGCCGTCTTTCTTGAAAAAGGTCACATACGAAGCATTGCTGTCCTCCACCAGCGCCGCCACGATGCCGTATGCCGATACGCTGACGCGCAGGATCGGCAAAAGCGTCGTCGCCTGTCCCTGGCTTCCGGTCTTGTCCACAATATAAATATCATTGCCCTGCTGGTCCCCGATCACGGCATAATCGCCGTTGACATAGCAGATCGGTGATTTCAGCTCATAACTCATCGACCAGACCGCCTTGCCGGACTTGTCCAGATAGGAAGCTCCGTCCTTCGTGTATTTCAGGACATTTTCCCCAAACGGGACAAATTCCGTCGTGCTGCTCTCACTCGCCGCAATCTCTTTTTCCCACGCCACCGTATAGTCCGTGTAGGCATGGTTATCTTTATAATACATAAAACCAGCCGCCAAAAGCGCCGCGATTAACACCGCCGTCAGCACCCTGCGGAGACGTTTCCGTCTGGAATGGCGCTCGGCTTTCTCCGCCACCTCTTCCTCATTTTCCCCGTGGCTTATGCCCCGGCGGGGAAACATGTCCTGCGTGGCGGTGTCGATCACACGCCCTCTCAGCTGCTTTTTCTTCTGTTCCCGTTCAATCGGGTTCATCTCACTCATTTTTTTATCTCCTGTAGCTGGACTGCCATCTTGATTATACACTATTTTAGATGGTTTGGCATTATCTTTTTGCTATTCTCCGGACACATCCGGCAGCACCAGCGTCTGCCCTGCGATAATGCGGTTTTCATCGGTCAGATGGTTGACCGCAAGGATATCGTCCAGATGACGGATATTGCCATAAAGCTTAAAACAGATCCCATAGAGCGTCTCCCCGTCCCCGACCGTGTACGTGCCGCCGGGCTTCAAGTTTGTGACCGGATAGTCCTGTCCCGCCGTCGAATTGCCGCCCGGATTCGGCAGGTCGCGCTGTGCCTCCGGCTCCGGCAAAATGTACGGGGCTTTCGTCTCCGCCATTTTTCCGTCCTCTTCGCTCTGCCCGCCGGAAGCCTGTCCATTCTGTCTGCCTGCTATGGCAGTGCCCTCTGTGTCTCCATCCGCCGCGCTCTCAAGTGTCCATTTATGCGCCTGTCCTCCGTTCTCCGCTGTTGTTCCGTCTGCATCCACATCCGCGCCGGCCTCGCCGCTCTCAAGCGGCGTCACACTGCCACGGAGCTGTTCCACCGTGACCGCCTCTTTCCCGTCCGCAGTGCCCCGCACACCATCCGGAAGGACGGATACCAGCACACTCTCCATCTCGCGCATTTTCTGGTAATTGCCGAAAAGCACCACGCCGCCGGCAAGCACCGCGACCGAAAGCACGCCGCACAGCGTCCCCAGCGCCCGGATCGTCCCGTAACGCGACGCCGCCTCCTGCTGCCGCTCTTCCATCCGGTTACGGAAATCGCGGATCACCCGATCGCCGGTGCCTGTCTCCACCCGGCGGGCGTCCTTCCGCAGAATCATATAGTCCTGCATCATCTGGTTTTTCTCGTAGTATATATGATATCCTTTCAAACGGTAAAACCCGTCCTCCGACATCACATAGTATGCCGCCTCACCGTCCACGCCGCTGTTTATGTACATAAGCTGGTTTTTCCCACCGAAATACTGCTTGTGCAGCCGCCAGTAGGTCAGGGGACTTAACATACACCCCGGCGCGCCGCAGATAAACCACCCCTGCACGGTCTTTTTCGGAAATGTCTCCTCCATCCGCTGGTATGCCTTTTTCCATGCCGCCTCCGAAAAGACAATCTTCTCCCCGGACGGCACAACCTCCTCCATCTCCAGCGCCCCGTCCACAAAGAGGCACGGAACCTCCTGCTGTGGATCCGAATTTCCGAGCAGCAGCCCGACCCGGAGTCCCGGTCCGCCGGATGGATATACCTGTTTCAAATACGTGTTTACATAATCCTCCACATACAACCGGACCACCTCATCCCGCTCGCCGATCTGCCGGATATTTTTCGGCAGTTCTGCGCGGGAACCAGAATATTCTCCCATATGTTCACCCCGCTATGATAGATTCTCCTGAAACCGGGTCTGTACTTGCTTCCATGATTTGATTGCTGCACCGTGCAGCATTTTCAGTGCTGAAAATACCTGCTCAAATACAGTAACATGATTTTCCGTAATTTCAGGAGTATGATGAATTTCTTTCCGCCTATCATAACGCCGATTGCATGCAAAATTTGTCAAACGGAGGCAGCATCCAGGCAAAAATTTTCGACAAGCCCGATCCCCGCGCTGATGCAGTCTGCCAGCTGCATGACGAGTGCCAGGCGGATACTCTGCAGCATCATCGGATCGTAATGGCTGCAGCCCGCCACGATCCCGGTGATAAAGAGATCTCCGACCGCGTGAAGCTCCTTGCAGACGCCAAGCCCCGGCTTTAAAGCCCCACGCCCCAGCGTGACATAGCCGACGTGGCTTTCATCGCCAACCGAGGCATCGACCGCCACCACCAGCGCATCCGGGTACCCATTTTTTAAAACCTGCACGTAATGTTCCAGGTTCATCGCGTGCACGGGGCGATCAAGTGTTCCGAATACCAGCGTACCGCGCCGCCGTTCCTGTTTGAGTTTATATCCGATCAACGGTCCCAGACTGTCTCCGGTCGAGCGATCCGTGCCGATGCAGAGGAAAACCAGTTTCTTTTTATGCCTTCGGGTCATTTCTTCCTGAATCAGCCCACTTAACTGCCCTGCCAGCTCTCCCACCGCGTCCCGGCGGGCTGAATTGTAGTAATATATCTCCGGACTGCCACCGAACCGGCTGCGTCCCCGTCTGTTCATCTCCCACACCGTCCTGTTTTCTCCCTGCCTGTTGGACAGGGGTTGTTTTACCTTTATTATAGGCGGGGTGGCAGGAAATTATGCGAAAATTGAAGGATATATACACGGACGAAAAAAGATGTGACAGAAGGCAGCTTTACAGCGCCCGGTGTCACATCTTTTTTCTGGTTGTTCCTATATCTAATTATTTATTTTTATGAAATAATTTCCACAGTTTACTTTCCGCCGCGTTCGCGGTACTCTGCGATGACCTCGCTTAAATTAACGGCTGTGCTGTTATCCAGAATATGTTTCAGCGCGTCCAACTTTTCTGGATTCAGAAATTCCTTGCCTAAGTAGCACTCGTAGGTATCTGTGATAAAGATTCTCTTTTCCTTGATTACCGTCTCGGTATAATGCAGGCGGCTCTCGACCTCCTGATGGCCTTCTTTGAGTTGTTCGAGCTTTGCACGGCTGTTGCTGGTGATCTCATCGGTCAGGATGGTTTTTGTCACATTTTCGAAGGTGTTTAATGCGTCCTTTTTCTTCTTCGCCGTCTCCTCCAGATCCTGCTCCATCTGGGAGATCTCATCGTCGTATTTTTCCAGATCGTAGAGCGCTTCACTGCGATCCCGGCGGATCGAGGAGGTGATCACCGCGATCTTGCGGTTGTTCGCCGCGATCAGACTGCGGATCGAACGTCCTTCCTGCAGCGCCGCCAGATGGCGATCCTTCGTCCAGTTTCCAATCAGGATATACAGTCCGCCAAAAACAACCACATCCACGCCGTAGATCATCGCCAGGTATAAAGTCTTCTGTTCTGGAAGCAGCTTGTAGATGCCGCACGGGATCAACAGGAAACAGATCGCAAAGGTAATCAACACCGTCAGAAATTCTTTGAATCCCCTCGGGAAATACAGCGCATAGTACAGTGGGCTTTTGCAGACAAATGGAACACGATCCGACTGGAACAGCGTCCGCATCCGCACGGCAAGCTCTCGGTTGTGCGCGTGAAGCTCCTGCGTTTCTTCCTTAATCCGCTCCTTGATGCCCTGGTTTTTCGCCTTTTCGCGGCGTGTCCGCGTGCGTTTCAGCTTATCCTGCAGCTTCCCAAGCTCATCGTCATAGCTTTTTTCAATCTCATCCCGGCGCTTTTTCACGGTCGAATTCACGGCATCCGCCACCGCTTTCCGCTCCGTCTCCAGCACGCGCAGACGCTTTTTCTCTTCCTGAGCAAGCGTCTCCTCCTGTTTTTCAAACTCCGCCAGCTCCACCACTGCCTGTCTGGCGTCTTCCAGAAATGTTTTCACATCCGTTATCGCCTGTGCCATCTCGCCCCTCCCGGTCTTTGTCTTTTTGTAACGGCTGCCTGCCCTTTATTCTTCCAGCACCTGTATCTCCAGATAATCGAAATCGATGCTCTCGATAAAGTTGTCCTGGGTAAAACGCGCCTTATCGTGGCGTTTGAACTCCTCGATCGTCTTATCCAGCCAGACCGGATGCCCCAGATCAAAGGCATAGCAAATCTGGTCGATCGCGTCAAACACCATCGCCGTTCTCGACATTGTATAATCACCGTTGCTGATCACAATATCCCTAAGCATCCGGTTTTCCTTCATCATTTTTCCCCAAAGACGAAACATCCTGCCGTTCCTTTCCCGCTGTCAAATTTCATTTTTACCGTGTCCGGATGTTCTCTCCGGACATCTTTTCTCACAATCTTATGTCCAGTATATCAGCTTTTTTAAGAGTTGACAAGGCGGGGCTTTTCGGCAAAATTCACTGCCACTGTGTCATCGTGCAGCACTTCCCATTTTCAAAAGAAACTGCAGATCGTCCTCAATCCCCCGCACATTTCCAGAAACATCCATCGCATACTCCATGACCCACTCGGCATCCGGCGTCGCCTGCTTTGCCAGTTTTAAGAAGCCGTCAAAATCAAGTGTTCCCTCATGAATCCTCTGATGGCTGTCGTGGACACCGTCGTTGTTGTGGAGATGGTACGCCACAATCTGGTCCGCCAGCGCGTTTACGACCCGCTTAAGCGACCAGCCGTTCGCCCAGGCGTGCCCGATGTCGATAAGCACTGCATACTGTTCCCGGCGGCACAGATCGATAAATTCCTGCTCATCGAAGAGACGGTTTCCGCGCTCCAGAACTCCGGCATTCTCCACGACCACCTGGGTTCCCGCCTCCTCACACAGCTGTTTCACGGTGTAATAATTTTCACAGGAAACGCGGACGCGGTCTTCCTTCTCGCCCGGTATGATGCGGCAGTTGTTGTGATGATAAACGAGATATTTGCTTGAAAGCTCTTTCGCATACGAAAGCGTCTTTTCAAGCAGCTCCATCGTGCGCGCATACTCTACAGTCCCCTCCGCTGCCGAATGCTCTGCCTGATAATATGGACCATGGAAACTGACCGGGACTTCCTTTAAGAGCGGCATGGCGTCCCGCAGGTTCTTCTCAAAGCATTCCTCATGAAACATCGGGAACACCTCGACTCCCACCTGTCCCGGAAACCGTTTGAGGTACGGAAGAACCTGACCGAACTCGCTGCCTTTATACATATTAGTACTGATAAGAATTTTTCTCATGATTGCATGTCTCCTCTTCAAAATATACGTTCAGAATCTTGTTTTGAAAACACTTTTTTCGCTCTATTATCTCTATTCTTACTGGGCGATCGCCTTTTCCAATTTCGGCACCGCCAGCTTTTCCTGTGCGCGGATCACCATCTCCGGGTAACCGAGCGATTTCTCCGTCCCGCGTTCAAACAGATGCAGCTTTTCCGTCTCCACATGGATGTATACCTTCTCACCCGGCTGCGGAATCTCGCCCTCGCGGATGGCAATCAGCTCGTTCTTGTCTCCCTCAACCTGAATATAAACACCGTACCGGTTTCCGTAATCCTCCACGTAACGGACCACGCCCTCGATCGACCGCTCCTGCGGGGTGCGGCTCATCATCACGTGTTCCGGGCGGACACCGGCGTACAGCAGTCCCGACGGGCACTGCGCGGCGATCCGCTGCCAGATACCCGGAAGTTCTACCTTCTGTTTCCCGATGACAAGCGCCCCGTTATGATATTCCGCCTCCACGATATTCATGGACGGCGAACCGATAAACTTCGCACAGAACACGCTTGCCGGACGATTGTACACGTGTGACGGGGTATCGAGCATTTCCATCTTGCCCCGGTACATGAGCGCGATCCGATCGCCAACCGTCATCGCCTCGATCTGGTCGTGCGTAACATAGACTAACGTCGGGTGGTACATTTCATGGATTTTTACCAGTTCTTTTCTCGCACGCATCCTAAGCTGTGCATCCAGGTTTGACAGCGGCTCGTCCAGAAGGAAATAGTCGGCGCGCTTTACCACGGCTCTCGCCAATGCCACTCTCTGGCGCTGTCCGCCGGAAAGCTCCTTCGGCTTCCGATCCTCCAGCCCTTCCAATTCCAGCATTTTGAGGACTTCTTTTAAGCGCGCATTGATCTCGTTCTCATCCATCTTGTGCGCTTTTAAACCATATATGATATTATTCTTGACGCTCATATGCGGAAACAGCGCATAGTTTTGAAACACCATCGAGACACCGCGCTCGCCGCACGGCACATCATTTACCACCTGGTCGCGCATCCATAGGTTTCCGGCAGTCACATTTTCCAGTCCCGCAATCATGCGAAGTGTCGTCGATTTTCCACAGCCGGACGGACCTAATAAAATCAGGCGTTCGCCCTCCTTTACCTCCATGCAGAGGTCCTCCACGACCACATTTTTGCCATACGCTTTTTTAACATTTTCAAATACAATATTTTTCATCGAATTAATCTATCCCTTTCTTATGTCCAGCGCAATCTCCCGTTATCCCTTCAATCCAGACGCCGCAAATGTATTGACGATATAGCGCTGGAAAATGATATACAGTACCAGCGGAATCAGCATCGTGAGCACCGACACCGCCATCGCGATCGTAAATTCCGTACCGCCCTCGGCACTGATGTACATCTGCAATGCCAGCGACAGCGTATAATTTTCCTTGGATTTTAAGATCAGCACCGGCCACACATATTCATTCCACGAATTGATAAAGAAAATGATGCCGGTGGAAATGATGGACGGACGCACCAGCGGAATCACAATGTCGCGCATGATTTTCATGTGCCGGATATTTTCCATCCGCGCCGCCTCAATGAGTGCCAGCGGGATTCCACGCATTGCCTGGCGCAGCAGGAAAATTCCCAGCACATCCGCCAGCTGCGGCAGTGCGACGCCCCAGATGCGATCGCGCAGACCGATCTTAGAGATCAGAAGATAATTTGGAATCATCGTGACCGTAAACGGGATGAACAGCGTGCTTAACATAATAAAATACAAAAATCCTTTTCCCTTAAACCGGAAATAGACGAACGCATACGCCGCCAGAAGTCCCGTGATTGTCTTAAAAATCGTGACCGTCGATGCAATCAGAAACGTATTCAGCGTGATTTTCACAAACGGCAGTTTGTCAAATACATGCCGGTAATTTTCCAGCGTCGGATGCAGCGGAATCACCTGAAAAACTGTGTTGAACGCCTCCTGCATCGTCTTGAAAGAGTTGGAAATTGCAAATACGATCGGCATAAGAAGGAGGAAAACGACCACCACCAGAAACAGATGCCAGCCGATCTGTCTGTCTTTAGTTTTCATAGTAAACCCCCTTTTCTACAAACCGGAATTCCAGCACCAAAAGAATGATAAAGAGTGCCATCGTCATGACCGATACCGCCGAGGAAGTTCCTGTTTTATAGAGTGTAAACGCCTCATGGTACGACATATAAATCAGGTTCGAGCTGGCATAGTTCGGTCCTCCCTGTGTGACGACCTTGATCGGCGTGAACACATACTGGAGTCCCTGCACGATCGTCGTAATAAACACATAGATCCCAGTTGCAGAACTCATCGGCACGACGATATCCTTAAAAATCTTCCACATCGGCACATTTTCCAGACGCGCCGCCTCGATGACCTCCATTGAGACACCGGAGACGCCCGCCAGAATGTTGATGAAATTGTAGCCAAACGTCTTCCAGGTCGTGATAATGCACAGTACCGCGATGACCCAGCCCTCCGTTTTCGACCAAAACGGCAGTTTCAGCCCAAACCAGCCTGCCACAATCGCGACCGGACCCGAAATCGGATTCAGAATCCATGTATACAGAATCGAGCCGACGACCAGCGAAATCACACTCGGCAGGAAAAAAACCGCCTTGTAAAAACTCTGTCCCTTTTTGATGACGCACGAAAGAATGAATGATAAAATGTACGGCATCACAAAGTTAAACACCAGAAGAATCACGATGTACCAGAATGTATTGCCAAAGATTTTCCATGTATTCGGATCCTTCAAAACGGAAATATAATTCCCCAGTCCCACAAACTTCTTGACCGGCTTTACCATGTTCCACTCAAAAAAACTCAAATACAGCGTGTAAAAAAGCGGATAAAACATAAATACCGCAAACATGACGAGCGACGGCAGCAAAAAAACATATCCAAGCGCTGCCTGTTTTTTGTCCTCCCGATTCAAACTATTTCCTCCATTCTAATGTACTATCGGAATCTTTCGGCGCCTGCCCAGCCACAACAGCAGGTGTTGGAAAGACCCTGAGCCTGCATTTTATGAAGGGGCTGCCGCCAAACAGCTCTTTCGCGCTCCGGCCGCTTCCTGCGTCTTATCTGCACGCAGTCCATTCTGCCAAAACACGTTCTGCTATTCCGCAACAACCCCATTCTCATTTCTGTCCTAAATTTTGTAATGATTTTTCTGCCACCCGAAAGCTGTTCCAAGCGTCAGGCTGCCTGTCCCTACTGTGCATCCAGCAGCTGGTTGATCGCATCCTGTGTGCTCGTCATACCATCTTTCGCAGATACCTGACCGCCCAGAATCTGGTCTCTCATATCCAGAAGAAGCTGCTCTGCCTCAAGGCCTGCATCGCCCGGGAATGCGGTCCATGATACAACGCCGTCCATCTGCTCAATCGCTGCATTCATCATTGTGTTCTCAGCCAGAAAATCTTTCAATCCATTTTCTGCCTCTGCCACATCTTTTCTCGGCGGTACATAACCGGTTCCCTCGGTCCATGCTGCCATTGATTCTACGCTGTAAAGATACTTTTCAAACTCCCATGCCGCCTGAATCTGCTCGTCGCTCTGCGCGGTGATGGCTAAGAAACAGCCGCCTGCCGGAACCTTGCGCTCCTTGTCGTTCCACAGCGGGGATTTCACAGTTGCTACGTCAAACTGTGCCCCCTTCTGTACGGAAGCGCGTCTCGCAATGGTGGTGTAAAGCATCGCGCAGTTGCCGTCGATAAAGCTCTGGCAGCCCTCTTCCCATGAAACATGAAGGGCAGAACCATCTTTTACCATATCCTGCATCATTTGCATTGCCGCAATGCCGTCCTCGGTTGCAAAGCTTGCTTTTTTCTTGCCGGATGCATCCGCAGTCAACATATCCGCTCCCGCGCTCTCAACCAATGCCTGCTGCGCCCAGAAGTCTGCCGGTTCCTGCATATAGAAACCATATTTTCCTGTCTTCTCTTTGACTGCCTCGGCAAATTCCTGTACTTCCTGCCAGGTCTCCGGTCCATCTTCGGAAAGGCCCGCTTCTTTTAAGAGATCTTTATTAATGTAGAGAACCGGGCTGCTTAAGGAGTACGGGATTCCGACCTGCTCGCCGTTGCTGTTGACTGCCAGGTCTAAGACATTTGGAAGGAAATTGTCGGTTAAGAAATTTGCATCCTCGCTGTCGAATTTATCAATCGCATCCTGCGGCGCCACATAGTCAAAGTTATTGGAGAAATAATCCAGAAATGCCCAGCCAATCTGAACAAGCGCCGGTGTATTTCCGGTCGCCGCTTCCGCCTGCAGGTTCTGCATCAGACCTTTGTACATATCCGGGTTGTATTTCGCTACTACCTCGATGTGGTCATTTTCCTCATTAAATTTCTTTACCAGATCGTCTACGACCAGACCTCCCTGGGTTTCTGCGTTACAGTGCCAGTATTCAATCACCGTTTTATCGCCGGATGCCGTCTTCTCTGCCCCGCTCTCTCCGGACGCGATCTGTGTGTCGCTGCTTCCTGTCGCCGAGCTGGATGCCTGGCTGCATCCTGCCATCAATGTCATCGTGCCTGCCATCGCAAGCGCCATCAGACGTCTCATACTTACCTTCATTCGTTCTCCTCCTGCTGCGGTGTCCCATCTCCCAGTCTCTCTTACCTTGGAACCAGCCATCTATGTCAAAATCGTGATCGGGAGTCCTTTGCCGCGCTTCTCTTCTGTCAAATCACTTGTGCTGTGTCCAGATTCTATCTTAAAGATGGTCTGTAAAATGCAGGAGGCGATTTATGTAAAAATTATCTATAATTTTTGAAAATTGTTTTTTCGAGGTTCTGCGGCATAAAAGAATGTGCCTTTTTGTGTAATGGGGAATTCCAAACATCGCTTGACAAGGGCACACAGAGAAAAACAACTGAAAATGAGCTGCCAAGCCTTACACAATGCACCGCCTAACAGGACATAGGCGGTGTTTTTGTATGCAGACAGCGTTTTCTCTGTGTGCCGATATGGGCCAGCTGTGCGGCATGCCCTAAATTCTTGTCAAGGAGGTTATTCGTGTCATGGCAGAAGAAAACAAGCATTCCCCTACCACGGAGGAACAGGCCCCGCCTGAAATGCCGGGAAAAGCCCCGGAAAAGGAGCAGGCCGAGATCCCTGATGTGGGTGCCGGCCCCGCTCCGTCCGCAAAGGTGATTGACCTTTCCGCTGTGCGTCCCGCGCCGGAAAGGGACGTTCCGCCGGACACCCCAAAGGAGCCGGAGGCCCCGCCTGTTTCCGTCACCGAGTACAGCAAGCAGGAATGGAAAAAGCCCATGCCGGAGCCGGAGAAAACCAAGCCCAAACGGGGCCGCCCCGCAAAATCCGAAAAAGCTGCGCCTACCGAGCCGGGGGCCAAGAAAGAGACACAGGCGGAAAAGCCCCGCCGTGGCCGCCCGTCCAAGGCGGAAAAAGTGGCCCCGGAGCAGACCAAGCCGCCCAAGGCTGGCAAAACCCATGCAGCCCCCGAGGAAAAGGGAGCACCTCCGGCCCCGGAAGTGCCGCCTACACCCCGCGACGCTACCCGCGCCGAAAAAGAGGAAATCGTCTATCTTGACCTTTCCGACCTGCACCCTTTCAAGGATCATCCTTTCGGTGTCCGTGACGATGCGGAAATGAAATCTCTGGTGGAGAGTGTCCGCAACGGCGGCGTCAACCAGCCCGCGCTGGTACGTCCCCGTGAGGGCGGCGGCTATGAGATCATCGCGGGCCACCGCCGCCAGATGGCCAGCCAGCTTGCCGGGTATCGCAATATGCCCTGTATCGTCCGCAATATGACGGATGACGAGGCCATTCTCGCTATGACGGATGACAACCTCCGTCAGCGCGAAACGATTTTGCCCAGCGAAAAGGCTATGTCCCTGAAAATGCAGTATGAGGCCATCAAGCATCAGGGGGCGCGCGGCGACAGCGCCGAGGCCGGAAAGCTCTCACTTGAAAGCGTGGGCCAACGCAACGGCATGAGCGTGAAAACCGTGCAGCGGTATATCTGGCTCAATGATCTTGTGCCGGAATTGAAGCAGACGATGGATGACGGAAAGCTGTCTTTCACCCCGGCTGTGGAAATTTCCCGTGTGCGCCCCAAGCACCAGAAGTATATCGCCGTGTCCATTGAGGGCCAGCAGGCTTCGCCCTCCAAGGGTCAGGCAAAGCGGCTCCGCGAGCTGGACAAGGAAAACAAGCTCTCCCCGGATGTGATCGACGGTATTTTGTGTGAAGAAAAGAAAAAGGAGGATCGTGACGTGATCATTACTGGCGCTGAACTGGAAAAGTTTTTTGGCAAGGAGGCCACGCCCCGGCAGATGAAAGACCAGATCATGACGCTGCTGGAGGACTGGAAAGAGCGGCAGCCGCCCGAGCTTGCCAAGCCCGATAAGAAAATGGATATGGAAAAGTAACGACCTCTGGCCACCATGACCAGAGGCTTTTTGCTGCCCCGATAGGACAGGCTCTTTGGGTTATATCCCCCGTCGCCGCCCGTAATCGAGCACAGGCGGGAGTGGGCTGTCAAGGGGGCTTCGCCCCGCCGTGTGCGGCGGCTTTGCCCTTGACCGCCTGCCCCGGCTGTGCTTTTTCTCCGGCAAGCGGCGGGGGTATATCCTCCAGAGCCGCCCCCTTTTCCAAGATTGGAAAAGGGCGGGGGGAAAAGGTTGACCCACCACATTATATAAAAACGGAGGTTTTCACAATGAAACGACCCCTTGCGTATATCACCGCCGCGTGGAGCGGCGATCCCTGTGAGGCGACAGAGCAGGCCGCCAAGTATTGCCGCGCTGTCTATGAGGCGGGCTTTTCGCCCATCTGCCCCACGCTCTATCAGCCCCTTTTCCTGAACGACGCCGTTCCCGAGGAGCACAAGAGCGGCATCGACATGGGCCGTGACCTGCTCCGCCGCTCTCATGTGCTGGTGGTGTGCGGCAGTATCTCCACGGAAAGCATGAAAAACGATGTGGCTGTGGCCCAGCGGCTGGGGATCACGGCAACCACGCTGGACGGCATCCTGACCGTAAAGCGTCAGGGCCGCCGCTGATATGTCATCCCTGTTTGAAGCCTACATTACCAACCTCGGCAAATACAACGAGGGGCGGCTTGTGGGCGAAACGCTGAAATTCCCGGCCACCACGGAGGAGGTGCAGGCCCTTTTGAAGCGCATCGGCGTGGATGGGGTACGGTATGAGGAAATCTTTATTACCTCATTTGACGGTGATGTGCTGGGCCTGTATGACCATTTGGGCGAGTATGAAAGCATTGACGAGTTGAACCATCTGGCCCATGTGCTGTCTGACCTCGACCAGAGCGATATTGAAAAGTTTGAAGCCGTCATTGACAGCGGCGAATACACAGGCAGCGTCCATGACCTGATCAATCTCGCGCAAAATCTGGATTGCTATGACTTCTACCCCGGCATTGACAGCGAGGAGGCGCTGGGCCGGGTCTACATCGAGGAAATGGAAATGCTGGATGTGCCGGATAATGTGCTGCCCTACTTCGACTTTGAAGCCTACGGGCGGGATGCACGGATCAATGACGGCGGCCATTTTGCCCCCGGCGGCTATGTGTTCAATAATGGCGGTAACTTTGTGGAGCGGTATCACGGGATGGAAGATATTCCCCCGGAGCACCGCATCTTCGCCTATCCCAAGCTGAATATCCGGGAGCAGATGGCGGCGTATCAGGAGGTCATAGACCGTTCGGCGCTGAACGAGGAAAAACAGCGGCTCCCTGCCAGCCGCGAGGACAGATAGGCCGCTTCTGGTCACGGTGGCCAGAGGGTAAAGGAGGTGTAAGCTATCGTCGGAGATGAAGTGTCCCGGCAGACCATCGCCGTCAGCGTCAAGGCATCCAAGCTGACCGCCCGTGCGCTGGCCTATGTGGTGGCCGCCGTGGGACGGAAGATCGCCAAGGAGCACCGCAAGGCGCAGACGCCCCACGGCAAGCAGAGTGTGCGAAAGCTCATGGGCCACGGCGGGGACATCAACGCCATTGAAGTGGACACGCCTAAGCTGTTTGACAAGGTGGCCCGGAAATGGGGCGTGGACTATGCCATCCGCCGCGTGGGGGATGAAAAATATCTGCTTTTGTTCAAGGCACGGCAGGCCGACGCCATCACAGGCTGCTTTGCCGAGTATTCCCGGTTGGAACTAAAACGGGCCAAATCCCGGCAGACGCCGATTCGGGAGCAGCTCCGGCAGGCGGAGGAAAAGGTGAAAAAGCAGCCCCAGCGGGAACTGACAAAGGAGGCGGCGCATGGCGACAGATAAAATCAGGAAGTATGTTCTTCCGAATATCCCGTACCTGTTCATCGGCTGGTTTTGCCTGAAAATCGGTACGGCGTACCGTCTGGCCGCTGGCTCGGGCTTCGGGGAAAAGCTGCTGGGGCTGGGCCAGACCATCGGCGCGGCCTTTGCCAGCTTTGCCCCCGGCCTTGCCCCGCTGGATTGGTTTGTCGGCATTGTGGGCGCAGTCGGTTTCCGGCTGCTGATCTATGTGAAAAGCAGGAACGCAAAGAAATTTCGGCGTGATGAAGAGTACGGTTCAGCCCGTTGGGGATCTGAAAAAGATATACGCCCTTTTGTCGATCCCAAGTTTGAAAATAATATGCTGCTGACCGCCACGGAACGGCTCACCATGAACACCCGTCCGAAAAATCCCGCTAACGCCCGCAACCTCAATTTTTGCGGCATCGGCTCATCCGGCTCGGGCAAGACCCGCTTTTGGCTCACGCCCCAGCTTTTGCAGGCTCATTCGTCCTATGTGGTGGTAGACCCCAAGGGCGGTGTGCTGGGGCAGGTCGGGGCCTTTCTCCAGCGCCGAGGCTATCAGATCAAGGTGTTCAACAGCATAGATTTTTCCAAGTCCATGCACTACAACCCTTTGTCGTACATCCGCAACGAGGCCGACATCCTGAAATTCGTGAACGCCCTGATCACCAACACCAAGGGCGAGGGCAAGGAGGGCGATCCGTTCTGGACGAAAGCGGAAACGCTTTTGTACTGCGCCCTGATTGCCTACATCATTTTCGAGGGGCCTGCCGAGGATCGGAATATGAATACGCTGGTGGACATGATCTCCGGCATGGAGGTCAAGGAGGATGACGAAAACTATAAAAACGCCGTGGATTATATGTTTGACGGCCTTGCCAAACGCAAGCCGGATTGTTTTGCCGTGAAGCAATACCGCAAATTCAAGCTAAGCAGCGGCAAGACGGCCAAAAGCATCCTCATTTCCTGCGGCGCACGTCTGGCCCCCTTTGACATTCCCCAGCTTCGGGAGATCATGTCCTATGATGAGCTGGAGCTTGACCGCATGGGCGACAGATGCACGGCGACCTTCTTCTGCATCAGCGACACGGACAGCACCTACAATTTCCTTGTGGCGCTGGCCTTTTCGCAGATGTTCAACCTCCTGTGCGAACGGGCGGACAATGTTCACGGCGGCAGGCTGCCCCATCATGTGCGGGTACTGTGGGACGAGGCGGCCAACACGGGACAGGTACCCCAGCTTGAAAAGCTGGTGGCCGTCATCCGTTCCCGTGAGATCAGCCTGTGTCTGCTGTATCAGCAGTTGGCCCAGTGCAAGGCCATCTACGACAAGAACGCGGAAACCATCCTCGGCAACATGGATAGTGTGCTGTTCCTCGGTGGACGCGAAAGCTCCACCATCAAGGAAATATCCGAGAACTGGCTGGGTAAGGCCACCATCTCCATGCAGACCGAGGGACGCTCACGGGGCCAATCCGAAAGCTACAGCCAAAATACCCAGCGGCTGGGCCGGGAGCTGATGACCCCCAGCGAGCTTGCCACCATGCCCGGAGATCGGTGCATTTTGCAGCTTCGGGGCCTGCCGCCGTTCTACTCCAAGAAGTACGATTTGAAACAGCATCCAAACTACAAATACACCGCCGAGGCCGACAAGGTGAAAAACGCTTTTGACCTCAACAGCCTTGTGACACGGCAGATGGACAAGCTCAACCCCAACGAAACCTATACCGTTTACAAGGTGGACGTGCCGGACGAGGCGCTCACAGGCGAGGACGAGGACATCCTCAACTATGACGACCTCGACGACCCGGACGCCTTTGTATAACCTCTGGTCACGGTGGCCAGAGGAGTAGCTGCCGCCAGAAATGGCGGCTTTTTTCATGGCCGGGGCGTTGCCCCCCGGAGAAATGGAGGACTTATGCAGTTTTTTGCTTCTGCCGTTACTACCCTGCAAACTCTCGTCGTGGCGCTGGGCGCTGGCCTTGCCGTGTGGGGCGTGGTCAATCTGCTGGAGGGCTACGGCTCGGATAACGCAGCTGCCAAAAGCCAGGGCATCAAGCAGCTCATGGCGGGCGGCGGCATCATCGTGCTGGGCACGACCCTGATCCCTCTGCTGTCTACCCTGTTTTAAGGGCAGCTGCCGATGGGTATTCTCACCGAATGGATCACGGAATGGCTCAAAGGGCTTTTGATCGAGGGCATCATGGGAAACCTCGAGGGGCTGTTTGACACGGTGAATACCCGCGTCGGGGAAATATCCGTACAGGTGGGGACTACCCCGGCGGCATGGAACGCCGGGGTGTTCTCCCTGATACGGCAGCTTTCCGAAACGGTGATATTGCCGATTGCCGGATTGATCCTGACCTTCGTTGCCACCTATGAGCTGATCCAGATGATACTGGAAAAGAACAATATGCACGAGTTCGACGTGGCGAATATCTACAAATGGGTATTCAAAACCACTTGTGCCATCCTGATCCTGTCCAACACGTTCAATATCGTCATGGCCGTCTTTGACGTGTCCCAAAGCGTAATCGCAAGCGCGGCGGGCATCGTCACAGGCGCAACTGACATCACGCCGGATATGCTGGCCGATCTGGAAATGACCCTTGAAACAATGGAGCTTGGTTCCCTGCTGGGCCTGTTCCTGCAATCGTTCCTCATTAAGTTTACCATGCTGGCGCTGAACATTTTTATTTTTGTGATCGTCTATGGCCGCATGATCGAGATATATCTGCTGACCAGTTTGGCTCCGATCCCTGTGGCGACGCTCTCCAACCGGGAGCTTGGCACAATGGGCCAGAACTATCTGCGCTCCCTGTTTGCCGTGGGCTTTCAGGGGATGCTGATCCTCGTCTGCGTGGCCATCTATGCGGTGCTCATTCAGGGGATCGCTACAGGCGGAGATCCTATCGGCGCGATTTGGGGCTGTATCGGCTATACGGCGCTTTTGTGTTTCATGCTGATGAAAACCGGGACGATCTCAAAAAGCATCTTCAGCGCCCATTGAGAAAGGAAAGGTGATCTTATCGCTGATACCACCGCTTCTGGTCACGGTGGCCAGAAGCCGATCCCGGAGGGCCTGCACCTCTCCGACGGCATTGAGGGCCTGCGTTCCCTGCCGAAGCATAGCGTGGATATGCTTTTGACTGATCCGCCCTATGGCACGACCCGGAACTTTTGGGATGTGCCGCTGCCGCTCCCGGAGCTGTGGGAGGCGGTGAAATGGGCCGTCAAGCCAGAGGGCGCGGTGCTGTTTTTCGCACAATGTCCCTATGACAAGGTGCTGGGCGCGTCCAACCTCGCCATGCTCCGTTATGAGTGGGTATGGTACAAAAGCCGCTGCACGGGTTTTCTCAATGCCCGCCGCGCTCCGCTGAAAAAGACGGAGAATATTCTGGTGTTCTACCAGAAGTCCCCGGCCTACTTTCCGCAGTTTGAACAGGGCAAGCCGTACAAGAAAATCCACCGTTGCAGCGGGAACAGCCCCAACTACGGAAAGTTTGAACGCACCAGCGGGGAGTCCGACGGGCGGCGCTTTCCGGGGAATGTGCTGGCGTTCCCCACGGTGACAACCACTGTACATCCCACGCAGAAGCCCGTGGCTCTGTGCGAGTACCTGATCCGCACCTACACACGTCCCGGTGAGGTGGTTGCGGACATCTGCGCTGGCTCCGGCACAACTGCCGTGGCCGCGCTGAACACGGGCCGCCGCTTCGTCGGCTTTGAAACCGCCCCGGCCTTTTACGGCCCCGCCACGGAGCGCATCCGGCGGGCGCGGGAGGCTGTGGCATCTGGCAGGAAAGGAGAATGATGACAGGAACCTACGAAATTATTTACGCCGATCCCCCGTGGCGCTACTCCGCAAAGAAAGTGCAGGGGGCGGCAGAAAACCATTACCCCACCATGAGCATTGATGAATTGTGCGCGCTGCCTGTGGCCGAGCTTGCGGCCAAGGACAGCGCCCTTTTCATGTGGGCCACGTTCCCACAGCTCCCGGAGGCCCTGCGGCTCATCCGTGCGTGGGGCTTCACCTATAAAAGCGTCGCTTTTGTCTGGCTCAAAAAGAACAAAAAGGCGGATAGCTGGTTTTATGGGCTGGGCTTCTGGACGAGGTCAAATGCCGAGGTCTGCCTGCTGGCGACCAAGGGACACCCCAAGCGGCAGGCCGCCGATATTCACCAATTTATCATTTCTCCCATCGAGGCCCACAGCAAAAAGCCGGACGAAACGCGGGACAAGATTGTTGCCCTCATGGGCGACAGGCCCCGCGTGGAGCTGTTCGCACGGCAGACCCCTCCCGGCTGGGACGTGTGGGGCAACGAGGTGAAGCCGACAGCGGGCCTCTGGTCACGGTGGCCAGAAGATAGCGGAAAGGAGGACGTTACTTGCCCTATGTGAATGTTCCCAACGATCTTTCCAAGATCAAGACGAAAATTGCCTTTAACCTCACCCGCCGCCAGCTTATCTGCTTCGGCGGCGCGGCTGCCGTGGGTATCCCCGTGTATCTGCTGACCCGTCACGCGCTGGGCGGCACCGGGGCGATGTTCCTGATGATCGCGCTCATGCTCCCGGCCTTTTTCATGGCGATGTATGAGCGTGACGGCCTGCCCTTTGAAAAGGTGGCGCGGAATATCATCCGGGCCAAGTTCCTGCGGCCCGGTGTGAGGCCCTATCAGACGCAGAATATCTACGCCCCGTTTGCGGGAAAGGAGGTCACACTTGAGCAAAAGCCCCAAGAAGTCAAAAAGCCTGACGCGGGCCGGTAATCGTCCGGCGACCATATCGGCCCAGCAGACCATTCCCTATGTGCGGATGCTGCCGGACGGCATTTGTCAGCTCCCCGGCGGTGTCTACACAAAAACGCTGGAATATGAGGACATCAACTATTCCGTTGCGTCCGCCGAGGATCAGACGGCCATTTTCGGCGGCTGGAGTTCGTGGCTGAATTATTTTGACAGTTCGCTGCCGTTCCAGCTTTCCTTTGTCAACCGCCGCAGCCGCTCCGGGAGCCGCTACAAGGTGAATATCTCCGAGGCGGATGACCGCTTCAACAGCGTCCGCACGGAATACACGGGGATGCTGAAAAACCAGATCGCCAAAAGCAACAACGGTATCGAACGGGCCAAGTACGTCACCTTTTGCATCCCCGCTGAAAATGTGGCCGCAGCCCGTCCCCGTCTGGAGCGTGTGGAGGCGGATGTGATCGGCAACTTTAAGCGGCTGGGGGTACAGAGCCAGCCCCTCGACGGGCGGGAGCGTCTGGCCCTGCTGCACGGCCAGCTTCACCCCGGCAGCCGGGAGCCGTTCCGCTTCAAGTGGGCGGACATCGCCCATACGGGCATGGGAACGAAAGACTTTATCGTGCCGGACAGCTTCGACTTCCGGCAGAGCCGCTCGTTCCGCGTGGGCCAGACATGGGGCGCGGCGTCCTATTTGCAGATCATGGCGTCGGAGCTGTCGGACAAGCTGCTGTTGGAGATTTTGGAGTTGGATGCCGAGCTGACTGTCACCATGCACATTCAGACGGTGGACCAGGTCAAGGCCATTAAAACGGTCAAGGGTAAAATCTCCGACATCGACAAGATGAAAGTGGAGGAGCAGCGCAAGGCTACCCGCGCCGGATATGACCCTGACATTCTTCCGCCCGATCTTGTCACCTTTTCCAAGGACGCCGCCGAGCTGCTGAGTGACCTGCAAAGCCGCAACGAGCGAATGTTCCTCTTGACGTTCCTGATCGTCAACACCGCCCCCACGCGGGAGCGGCTGGAAAACGACATTTTCACCGTGAACGGCATCGCGCAGAAATATAACTGCGCCGTCAAGCGGCTGGACTGGCAGCAGGAGCAGGGCTATATGTCCTCGCTGGCCCTCGGCTACAACGGCATTGAAATTCAGCGCGGCATGACCACCAGCTCCACGGCCATCTTCGTCCCCTTTATGACGCGGGAGCTTCGCATGGATGGCCCGTCCCTCTACTACGGCATGAACGCCCTGTCCCATAACGTCATCATGGCTGACCGCAAAAAGCTGAAATCCGCCAATGGCTTATACCTCGGCTCCACGGGCAGCGGCAAGAGCTTTGCCGCCAAGCGTGAATTGCTGAACGTCTTTCTTGCCATCCCGCAGGATCGCATCATCGTGGTAGACCCGATGGGCGAATATGCCCCGCTGGTGGAACGGCTGGGCGGTCAGGTCATCGAGATCGCGCCGGACAGCCCCAACCACATTTCCCCGATGGATGTTCAGATAGACATGGGCGGCGGGGACAGCCCCCTGTCCCTGAAAGCGGATTTTCTGCTGTCGCTGTGTGAGCTGGTGGTGGGAGGCCGGGACGGTTTGCAGCCTATCGAGAAAACCGTCATTGACCGTTGTGTGCGTCAGGTGTACCGGGAGATGGCGCTGGGGCTGGAAACGGCAAAAACGCCGCTGCTCCAAGATTTGTATGAGGAGCTGCTGCGCCAGCCGGAGCCGGAGGCCAAGCGGATCGCAACGGCGCTGGAGCTTTACTGCACAGGCTCCCTCAATCTCTTTAACCATCCTACCAACGTCAACCTCAATTCCCGTGTGGTGTGCTTTGTGCTCAAAGGCATGGGAGAAAACCTCCGCAAGATCGCCATGCACATCACCAACGATTTTGTCACTTCTGCGGTGGGAACCAACTTCAAAAACGGCGTGGCGACATGGTGCTATTTTGACGAGTTCCATATCCTGCTCCGTGACCCGCTGACGGCCAGCTACTTTGTGACCGTCTGGAAAATGCTTCGCAAACAGGGCTGCGTCCCCTCGGCCCTGACGCAGAACGTGAAAGACCTGCTGGCCAGCCGGGAGATCGAGAACATTCTGGACAACACGGATTTTATGATCCTGCTGTCGCAGGCGCAAAGTGACCGCGCCATTCTTGCCAAGCAGATCGGCATTTCAGAGCACCAGCTATCGTATATCACGCAGTCCAACTCCGGCGAGGGCCTGCTGTTCTATGGCAGCGTCACCATCCCGTTTGTTGACCGCTTCCCCCGTGGCGAGATCTACGACCTGCTGACTACCAAGCCGGAGGACGCTGCCAATGGAAAACAGACAGAATAAGCCGCCCGAGGGCGGGGCTGCTTCTGGTCACGGTGGCCAGAAGTTCCATACCAACAGCGAACAGGCCAAGCTCCACAAGTCCAAGCTCCGCATGGAGAGCCGGGAGGAACGGCTGAACAAGGCCCGTGAAAGGCTGGCAAACCAGAAGCCGCCGAAAAAGCCCGGCCCCATCAAGCGGATCGCCCGGATCGCCGGACACGAAACCCACGCTTTTCTTCACGGAAAGGTGTATCAGGAGGAGCGCGACAACGTAGGCGTGGAGGGCGGTCATTTTGTGGAGCGTTCCGGCGAGGCCGCGCTGCACTATGGGCGGCACAAGGTACGCAGGGCCATCCGGGAGCACCCGGCCAAGGCCGCCGCCCGTGCCGAGTCCCGGTACATCAAGTCCACGGCGGACTACCATTCCCGCAAGTTCGCACAGGAGCAGCCGGAGGCGCAGAGCGCCGCCGCCCGGTTATGGCACCGCCACAAGCTGAAACGGGAGTATCAGCGCAAGGCGCGGGAAACCGCCAAGCAGACCGCCAAAGCTGCCGAACAAACCGTATCGGCCACAGAGCGGTTTGTCCGGGAAGCGGCGGCGTTCGTCAAGCGGCATCCCGTGGGGACGCTGCTTGCGCTGGGCTGCCTGCTGGTGGTGCTGACCCTGCAATCGTGTATGTCCTCGATGGTGTCCGTGGGAAACAGCACCCTTGCGGCCATCGCCGCCAGCACCTATAAGGCGGAGGACGCGGATATGCTGGGAGCCGAGGCCGCCTACTGCGCTCTGGAGGACGAGCTGCAACGCTACCTCGACACCTACACCCGCACCCACGATTACGACGAATACCATTTTGACCTCGACACCATTGAACACGATCCCTATGTGCTGATCTCCATGATCTCCGCGCTCCATGAGGGCGCGTGGACATTGGACGAGGTGCGCGGGACGCTGCAAGACCTCTTTGACCGCCAGTACATTTTGACTGAGGATGTGGTTGTCGAGGTGCGCTACCGCACGGTCACAAGGACGGACAGCGAGGGCAACGACTACGATGTGGAGGTGCCGTACAACTATTACATCTGCTATGTCACGCTGGAAAACTTCAATCTCTCCCACGTCCCGGTTTACATGATGTCCGAGGAGCAGCTTTCCATGTATGCCCTGTATATGTCCACGCTGGGAAACCGGCCTGATCTGTTCCCCTCGTCCGGCTATATCGGGAAATACATCACCAACCGCCCGCCGGAGCATGAAGTCCCGGAGTCCTATCTGGACGATGAAACCTTTGCCGCCATTCTGAAAGAAGCGGAAAAGTATCTCGGTTTCCCCTATGTGTGGGGCGGCAGCAGCCCGTCCACGTCCTTTGATTGCTCCGGCTTCGTCAGCTACGTTTACAATCAATGCGGCTGGAGCCTCGGACGGCTGGGGGCGCAGGGGCTTTATAATATCTGCTCCCGGACGAGCAGCCCCCGGCCCGGTGATCTGGTGTTCTTTGTCGGCACCTATGACACAGCGGGCGTTTCTCATGTGGGCATCTATGTGGGCGACGGCTGGATGCTCCATTGTGGCGACCCAATCAGCTATGCCAACCTGAACAGCAGCTATTGGCAGTCCCATCTTTACGCCTACGGGCGACTACCGTAAAGGAGGTTTTTTGATATGGCAATTACGAAAAGCGCAAAGATCGAGGCTGAGATTGAAAAGGTCAAGGCCAAAATTGCCGAGCAGCAGGCACGGCTTAAAGAATTGGAGCAGAAGAAGCTGGAAGCGGAAAACAGCGAGATCGTGGAGATCGTGCGCGGCATGAGTATCTCCCTTGCCGATCTGCCGCTGGTGCTCCAGCAGCTCCGGGGTGGCACTTCTGGTCACAGTGGCCAGAAGCCGACGAAACAGGCGGAGGTGACGGAATGAAAAAACTGCGGCTTTTGCTGATGACGCTTTGTGTGTCCGTCCTCATGGGTAGTATGGCGGTCACGGCCTACGCCGGGGGCGGTGAGGAATGGGATGGGCTTGACCCGGTGGAGCCGCTGCCCACGGAAACCGTTGACCCCGGCGAGGGCTTCACCGAGGACGGCAACCTTGTGACCCGTGACCTGCTCTACGATAAGGCCACCAACAAGCAGTTCATCACGGTGCAGACCAGCGGCGGCAATACCTTTTACATTGTCATCGACTACGATAAGCCCACCGACGAGGACGGTGAGCAGTACCAAACCTATTTCTTGAACATGGTGGACGAGGCCGACCTGTTGGCGGCGATACAGGCGGCGGGCGGTGAGCTGCCGGAGTGCTCCTGCTCCGATAAATGCGCTGTGGGGGCTATCAACACGGATTGTACCGTCTGCGCCGTGAACATGAGCGAGTGCCAGGGCAAGGCCCCGGAGCCTGCGCCCGTGGTAGAGCCGGAGCCTGACCCCGAGCCGGAGCAGCCCAAGGCCACGGGCAACGGCGGTATGCTTCTGCTGGCGCTGGCCGTGGTGGTCATTGGCGGCGGCGCTGGCTGGTACTTCAAAATCTACCGTCCCAAGAAGCAGCGGGCCGCTGAGTCCGCGGCGGACTACGGCGGCGAATATGACGGCGCGGAGGACTATGACGAAACCGATCCCGAGGATGACGGGCCGCCGTGGGACGAGGACGGTGAGGAATGAGGTTTACCGACAGCCCCTATGAGGACTTTATGAAAGAAAAGAGCTACTTCAAGGGTGTCCCGCCCAACCTGCCGCCCAAAGGCTCCCGCTGTGATGGCTGTCCCTACTGGCATGGGATCGGCTGCGTGTTCTGCTACCGGGAGCGGCTTCAGTCAAAGACAGGGGGCAAACATGAGCCGTGAATTGACCCGGCAGGAAAAGGCGGCGATCCGCTCCCTTGTGAAGCGGTGGTGCGCCAACTATGACAAGGACGCTGGCTGCCTGCCGCTGGACTGCCCCTGTTATATGCTGGGGAAATGCTGGACGGGCACTTATTGCCGCTATTTCCGTTCTGCGGTGCTGCCCCTTGATCCCGTGCTGGAAAGGTCGCTGGCCGTGGAGCGTATCACGGAAACCCGGCCCTGCCCGGTGTGCGGCAGGGCCTTTCTCCCGGACGGGCGGCAGCGATATTGCTCCCCGGCCTGTGCCCATGCCGCAAGGCGGCAGAAGCAGCGTGGCTATATGCGGAAATACCGGGGGTAGACCGTGAGCATTTGGCCCCGGAAAACACCCTTGATTGCAGGGCTTTCCGGGGCCGCTTCATGGGCGAGGCGTATGATTTCATAGCCCCGCCCGGTTTTGCAGAAATATTGCTAACATTTTGGAAAGGAGGACGTATGGACAAAAACCAAGGCTATGAGATCATTCAGGCCGTCATGCTGGAAAATGGCCGCGGCTTTGCGCTGGGGCATGATCCCGCCGCGCCCTCGCCCTATGTCACATGGGCTTACTATGATGACAAAGACGGCCAGCGGCAGTATGAATGGGGGCATTACGGCAGCGACCGCGCCGCTCTGGAAAAGGACTTTGCGGCGCGGGTACAGGAATACCAGCGCCTTTACAACGTCGGTGTCAAGCAGACCGAGGCTCCCGGCCTTTACAAGTATTACTCTACCCAGCGCCCCGTGGACATTGGGACGTTTCCCAAGCCGCCCCGCAACGCCCCGGATGAGATCGTCAACTACGATCAGCGCGTCCCGGTTGAAAATGGGGCATTTCTGGCGTGGGGGCATTTGACCTACACACGGCCATTGACTAAACGGCAGACATCTGACTATGAGCTGCGGCCTGCACCTGACAATCCCGACAGGCCCCGTTCGATCCGGGAGCAGATGAAAACCGCCGCAAAACAGGCCGAGGCTGACCGGGGCCAAACTGCCCCAAAGAAAAATGCCCCTGACCGGGGCGACAGATAGGAGGACATTTATGGATCAGGAACGCAATCCCAACAAGAACGCCGAGCTTTCTATGGAGCAGAACTATAATCAGATTGACGGCATCATCAACAATCTGCCTGTGCCGCCCCCGGAGGATAAGCCGCTGGACAAGGTACGGGAACATCCGCCCAAGCGCCGCAGCCGGGAGCGTGAGGAGCGTTGACAAAGAAGCGCGTCCGCAGCGTCCCCATCTATGTGTGGGTACGGCCTGACGAGCTGGAGGTCATTCGGGAGCGCATGGCCAAGGCGGGCATCCGCAACATGAGCGCCTATATCCGAAAAATGGCGCTGGGCGGCTATGTGCTCCACGTTGACCTTGAACCCGTCAAGGAGCTTGTGTCCCTCCAGCGGCGCTGTGCAAACAATCTTAATCAGGCGGCAATCCATGCCAACAGCTACGGCGGCCTGTACCCGGACGAGCTGAAGCGTCTGCAAAAGGACTACGCCGACCTGTGGGGGCCACTGTCTGATCTGCTGGCCCAGCTCTCCGCCATTGTAACGATGTGACACAGGGGGAACGGCCCCGCGCCGTTCCCCGGCTGTCCCTGCTTCTGGTCACGATGACCAGAAGTAAGGACAACCGGGACATCCTTGAGTGCCGATTTTTTCAGAGTTATAATAGACATATACAGGAAAAAGGAGGAACCCCCTATGCGGATCATATTCAAAATTCTTGCCGCTCCCTTTGTGCTGGTGCTGACCCTGCTTGTGGCCGTGCTCTCGTTCCTGCTGAGTCTTTCCGCTGGTTTGCTCTCCATCCTCGCGTCGGTGCTGGGGCTGCTGAGTGTCCTGATGCTGTTTGTGGAGAAAGACATTTCCACAGGGATCGCGGGGCTTCTGATGGCGTTTGCCATTTCGCCCTTTGGCCTGCCTGCGCTGGCCGGATGGCTGCTTGCCAAGCTGGACGAGCTGAACGGCTCTCTGAGGGGCTTCATCACGGGCTGAGTTCTGGTCACGGTGGCCAGAAGATGCAGAAAACGGCGGCTGATCCCAGCCGCCGTTTGTCGTATGGAAAGGAGGACTGCCTACGGCCACAACTTACCTCAAATCCCACAAGCGGGCCGATAAGCGGACGGCCCTGCAAAGCCTGAAAGACCGCTTTGACTATGGCCTGAACCCGGAGAAGCTGGGGGCCGTTTCCTCCCACCTCTGCGATCCGGCCACAGCACACGCCGAGTTCATGCTGGTCAAAAATCAGTATCAGGGCGAAACTGACCGCAGAGCCGGACACGGGGCGCTGTGCTACCAGATCCGGCAGGCGTTCCCTCACGGCGAGGTGACGGCGGAGGAGGCCAACCGCATCGGCTATGAAACGGCGATGCGCTGGACAAAGGGCAAGTATCAATTCTTTGTCTGTACCCATATAGATAAGGAGCACATTCATAATCACATTTACTACAATTCCACCGCCTATGACCGCTCCCGGAAGTTCCGAAACTTCATCGGCTCCTCGTTCGCCCTGCGGCGGCTGTCTGACCGGGTATGTCTGGAGCACGATCTATCCGTGATTGTAAATCCCAAGCTCCACAGCAAGGGGCGGTATCTGCACTACGGTCAATGGCTGGGCGAAAATCAAAAGCTCTCACAAAAAGAACAGATCCGTCTTGCCATTGACGCGGCTCTGACGGAGCACCCCGAGGACTTTGCAGATTTCCTCCGGCGCATGGAAACGGCAGGCATACAGGTCAAGCACGGGCGCGGCGGCGTGATCTCATTCCTTGTGCCAGGACAACAGCGGGCAGCCCGTTTCCGGGCGGCCACGCTGGGGGACGGCTACGGCCCCGAGGACGTGCAGGCCGTCATTGACGGCAAGGCTTCCACGCGAAAGACCCCGGCGCGGAGAACGCCCACGCCCCGCCGTGTCAATCTGCTGATTGACATTCAGGAGCGGATGCGTCAGGGCAAAGGCCCCGCCTATGAACGATGGGCCAAGGTGTATAACCTTAAACAGATGGCGGCTGCGCTGCAATATCTGAAAGAGCACCAGCTCTTTGAATATGACGATTTGGCCGCAAAGACTGACGCTGCCACGGAGCAGTTTCACACGCTGGCCGAGGACATTCAGCAGACCGAGGCCGAGCTTTCCCGTGTGTCCGATCTGATGGCCGCCGTGGTGCAGTACGCAAAGACCCGCCCTGCGTTCGATGGGTACAAGGCCGCCAAGTACAACCGGAAATACCTTGCCGAGCATGAGGCGGAGCTGGCCGACTACCGGGCAGCCAAGGCGACAATGGCCGAGCTGCTGGGTGGCGAGAAGCTCCCCAAAATGGACGTACTAAAAGAAAAACGCCGCCAACTGGCAGCGCGGAAAAAAGCTCTTTATTTGGAATACCGCAAGGCTCAACAGGATATGCGGGAGCTGGTAGCGGTCAAGGGCAGCGTGGATCACCTGCGCGGGCTGACGGACAACCAGCGCAATAAGGAGCAGGCCCGTTAGGGACGGCGACGCAGACAATGTTTCTTCTGGTCACGGTGGCCAGAAGTCCAGCGGGTTTGGGGGCACCCCAACAAGCATTTCCGCAGCGCGGAAATTGCAAGTGTCAATACACTTGCCTTGCTTGCCGCTAACGCGCTCCCCCGGAAACTCCGCGAAAAAACGGAGGCAGCGCCGTTTCTTACGCTCCCTCCGTTCCACGGTTTTCTATGATTGCATTGATAATCCCCTCGACGAGCCGCAGCTCGTTCTCGCTGAGGGAATTAAGCAGAATGTTGATCCGCTTCTTTGCGGCTTCATCGGCGCTCATATCGGGGTAGAAGTATTCATCTACTGACAGGTCGAACATGGTTGCCAGTTGATAGAAAATATCTAAGCTCGGATGTTGACCGTCGTTTTCGTGGTACATGACAGTACGAGTGTCCCGCCCGATGATGTCGGCCAGTTGCTCCTGTGTCATGCCTTTCTTCTCACGGGCTTTCTTAATCGCAAGCCCCATCGGACGAAAATCAAATTTGCGTTCGCTCTTTTCGTTCTTCATGTCATCACCACCTAATGTAATTTTACATTTCGGGTGATAGTATTTGAACGGTGCTACATTTCATTCGTACTCATTTTTCATTTCATGTACACGGTTGAACTTGTGATACTGTAATGATAAAATAAACAATAGTGTACCTTTCACGAAAGAAATATCTCAACTCTACTATCATTCAACATCCAAAATGATATACTCGCTTGCCATTCGGTTGCTAAATGGCAGCGTTAGAGCGATAATGCTCTTAGCAATCACAGGAGGTCAAAATCAATGTTCAATATTGACAAGAAGAAATTTGGCGCATTTGTCGCCGCACTTCGCAAAGAAAAAGGAATCACTCAAAAAGAGTTGTCAGAACAACTCTGTATATCTGATAAGGCTGTAAGCAAATGGGAAACGGGAGTTAGCTTGCCCGATACCGTTCTATTGATCCCGCTGGCAAATCTGTTGGATGTTTCCGTTACGGAACTTTTGATGTGTGAGAGATTGCCGAACGATGATGTACTAAAACCTGATAAAGTTGAGGATATTGTTAAGACGGCAATCACTTATGCGGACGAAAGCCCTGAAAGGGCATATCATGTAAAGAGCAAGTGGATTGTCTTTTACGGATTTTCCCTTTTGATTTGTTGTATCGGTACATTTCTGAACTATACAACGGCGCAGCCCTGCATGGAAACCTTGGAAACGCTTGCGCTTCTAAGTGCGGTATTCGGCGCGTACTTTTGCTGCTTCGTCCGCACTAAGTTATCAAGCTTTTATGATGAAAACAGTGTAAACATTTTTTATGATGGCCCATTCCGCATGAATGTGCCGGGAGTAAAATTCAATAATCGCAACTGGCCACATATTGTGAGAACTCTCCGCTTGAGTTTGTGCCTGTGTATGATACTATTCCCGATTATCAACATCGTGGCGGGCAGCATTGTAGCAGATGTATGGGAAAACATAGGGAAATATGTTTTCTTGGCTATGTTCCTTTGCGGTGTGCTGTTGCCAATATATGTGGTTGGAAAGAAGTATGAATAAATTAACTATAACCTGTAATAAAGCGTTGCACTAACTCTGCCAAATCTGCTGCACGACGGCAAAAGAAAAAAAGCCGTCGTACAGCAGTCCCATCAACACGCCTATATGAAACGGCGGCTTTGAATTTCAGAGCCGCCGTTTCTTTGCGCTTGCACAAACTGATGACGACTTGCAGGGACACGGTAGCCGATTGGAGGTTAATCTGCCGTGTCCATTTTACTTTTCCATAGCGTTCATGATCTGCACCAGCTAAAAAAAGCGTAGCCCCTCCATCGGAGCAGTCCGGCTTTGAAAGTGAAATTAAACATCATGTAACAGGATATTTATTTGCTTGCGTCCGCATAGCGTCATGCTGTGCGGGCGTTTTTATATGCCCCTGCTTCTGGTCACGGTGGCCAGAGGCTCCAAGGTGCCGGGGGCCGCCTGTTCTCCATTTCAATCCGCACTCACCAACCACCTTTTGAAATGGAGGACAATTATGACGACTATCAACCTGAAACGGTATTACCCCTATATGACCGAAAATGTGATGCTGGAAGTTTCGGACGAGATCGCCGCCGCCCTCTCGATGGGAGGCCGCCTGTGTGACAGCTACAAGCGGCAGAAGCGCAGAAACGGCGAGTGCTCGCTGGACATCGATCCCGGCTTTGAGGCCGACGTGCTCCGCCAGCCCATGACCCCGGACGAGTACATTGAGGCACGGGAAACCACCTTTGCCCTCTATGACGCGCTGGCCCAGCTCCCGCCTACGCAGGCCCGGCGTGTGTACCAGCACTACCTTCTCGGCATGAGCAAGGCCGAGATCGCGGCAGCCGAGGGCGTTGGCCGGAGCCGTATCTGCTGCTCCGTTGAGCGAGGTCTGGCCGCTATGAAAAATATTTTGAAAAAATCTCTGTAAGAGGGAGTACATTTGCCCCCGAAACCTCCTGATAGGTGAGAGGAGTTTTCTTCCTCGCCTTGAAAACTGAATAGACAGTATTCCCGATACGAAATCCGCGTGATAGCGACGTAAGGTGCGCCGCCACGACAGCCAGTTCAGGAGGTGATGGACAAGCTGGCCGAGCGATCAACGCAGCCTTTGACCCGGTGCTGGCAAACCGGGTGCGAGGACAGCGCGGAGGATAATGAAACTTGCTCACGCCCTCCCACAGACTTGAGGGGGAGTTCCTGCGGTATGCGCCAGCCCTCCACGGGCAGCGGTGCTGTGGGACTATGCAGCCGAAGCCATCGGCGGTCTGGAATACTCCCCGTGCCGGGGATGCGTGGCAAATACGGCACACAACAATCATACAGGGAGCCGCCCAACCGGGTCTTTCTGTCTTATGACAGCCCAAACCATTCCGGCGCGGCGGCTCCCTCTTTTGTGGACTGAAACGGAAAACTACTGTCCCGCTGCTTCTGGTCATCGTGGCCAGAGGTGGGGCAAGGTGAAAGGACGGCACTTTTGTGCCGTCCTTTCACGTTTCCCCACGGACAACGGGAAACCATCAAATCTATTCACACCGCTGATTGTTATAGGAGGTTTTCAGATGACGGAGGCAAGAGTCGGCTATCACAAGGAAGTCAAAACCGCGTCTTTTCAGGGCAAATCCATCACCGTGGAAAACCTGACCCCGATGCTCTCTCCCCGAGCACGGGACAAGCGCAAGCGTGAAATTGAAAGCTGTCTGTATGAGGTCTTTGTGAAGTATGCGCCGGGACGGGCGCAGATGCACTAATGCGGGACATCCTTGAGATGCGGGGCTGCCAGAGGTATAATATAGGTGTAAGGTTTGGTAGCTCCTACACGGAAAGGAGCACCAAATGATTATTCGCGAAGATGCCATTTATGGCAGACAGTCCGTTGACCGCAAGGACAGTATCAGCATTGAAAGCCAGATTGAGTTCTGCAAGTATGAATTGAGAGGAGGCAATTTCCGCAAGTACACCGACAAGGGCTATTCCGGCAAGAATACCGATCGGCCCAAGTTCCAAGAAATGATGGCCGATATTCGCCGGGGCCTGATTAAGCGCGTGGTGGTCTACAAGCTGGATCGTATCAGCCGTTCCATTCTGGACTTCGCAACCATGATGGAAACTTTTCAGGAATACAATGTCGAGTTCGTATCTTCCACGGAGAAGTTTGACACGTCCACACCGATGGGGCGGGCCATGCTGAATATCTGCATCGTGTTCGCCCAGCTTGAACGTGAAACCATCCAGAAACGCGTGACCGACGCCTACTATTCCCGCTGCCAGCACGGTTTTCACATGAGCGGTGCGGCCCCCTACGGCTTCCAACTGGAGCCGACCACTATTGAGGGCATCCGCACAAAAATGATGAAGCCTGACCCGGAAACGGCAGATATTGCAAAGCTGATGTTTGAAATGTACTCCCAGCCCGGAACCTCTTTCGGGGACATCGCCCGCTACTTTGCCGACGAGGGCATCCTGATCTATGGCAAGGAAATGAAACGGGGCTTTATCTCCCAGCTTTTGAGAAACCCCATTTACGCACAGGCTGACCTCGATATGTACGAGTTCTTCAAAAGCCAGGGTACGGTGGTAGTCAATGAAGCCACAGATTTTGCCGGGACAAACGGCTGCTATCTCTATCAGGGCCGTGACGTGCAGGAAAGAAAAAACAAGCACCTGAAAGATCAGATACTTGTTCTGGCTCCCAGCGAGGGGCTGGTATCGTCTGATACATGGCTGCGCTGCCGGAAAAAGCTCATGGCAAACAAGACGTTCCAAGGCGGGCGCAAGGCAAAGAACACATGGCTTGCCGGAAAGGTCAAGTGTGGCCGCTGCGGGTACGCGCTTATGAGCGTCGGCAATCCTACAGGCGTTCAGTATCTCCGCTGCTCTAAGCGGGCCGACAGTAAAAGCTGTGACGGCTGCGGGACACTCCGTACACGGGAATTTGAAAGGTTCCTGTACGGTGAAATGGTCAAGAAGCTGTCCGAGTTCCAGACGCTGACGGCAAAGCAGGAAACAGTCAATCCCAAATTGACCGCGCTGAACATGGAGCTTGCCCGCGTGGAGGACGAGATTGAAAAGCTGCTGAATACTCTGACCGGGGCCAATGCGGTGCTGCTGTCCTATGCCAACAGCAAAATCGAGGAGCTGGACACACGCCGCCAAGCCCTGACAAAAGAGATTGCGGCGCTGTCGGCGGAAACCATGTCCCCGGAGCAGATCGAGCGGTTGTCGGTCTACCTCAACCAATGGGAAGAAATTGACTTCGAGGACAGGCGGCAGGTTGCCGACGGCCTGATCTCACAGATCCGCGCAACCGACGAACACGTTTCGATTGAGTGGAAAATTTGACTTTTACTTATCCATCGCACACGACAAAGGGCTGTGTGCCCTTGTCAAGCGATGTAAGAAATTTCCTATTACACACAAAAAACGCCTCTATCAGTTTTTGCTGATAAAAGCGTTTTTTATTCTATGTTCCGTTTTCTATTTTTAGATCCGGGCTGCAGTTTCCTTCATGAAACATGCCAGAGTGAACGCCGCAGAACGCATATTCTTTTACAGACCTGCCCCTTACAGTCTCTTAAGCAGCGCCTCTCTCGCTTCCTCATAGCCCGGTTTGCCAAGCAATGCAAACATATTTTTCTTATAGCTCTCTACGCCCGGCTGGTTGAACGGATTGACGCCCAGAAGGTATCCACTGACGCCGCAGGCAAATTCGAAGAAATAGAAGAGCTGTCCTAAGCTGTACGCATCCATCGCCGGGATCGTCACTTTCAGGTTCGGCACACTGCCGTCGGTATGTGCCAGAATCGTGCCGTTCATCGCACTCTTGTTGACGAAATCCACGCTCTTGCCAGCCAGATAGTTCATACCGTCCGTGTCAACATCTTCTTTCTTCAAAATGATCTCCGCCGGAGATTCAGCCACTTCCAGAACTGTCTCAAACATGATTCTCGCGCCGTCCTGGATGAACTGACCCATCGAATGAAGATCGGTCGTTAAATCAACCGCTGCCGGGAAAATACCTTTCTGATCCTTGCCCTCGCTCTCGCCGTAGAGCTGTTTCCACCACTCCGATACATAGTGCAGGCTCGGCTCATAGTTTGCCACAATCTCGACCTGTTTGCCCTTCCGGAGCAGAATGTTGCGGACCGCCGCATATAACAGAGCAGAATTCTTCTCAAACGGAGTCTCCAGTGCATTCTTTCTCGCGTCTGCCGCGCCCTGCATCAACGCATCTATATCCGCGCCGCTGACCGCGATCGGAAGCAGACCGACTGCCGTCAGGACGGAGAAACGACCGCCAACATCATCCGGAACCACGAAGGACTCGTAGCCCTCTTCATTTGCCAGATTCTTGAGTGCGCCCCGCGCCCGGTCTGTCGTCGCGTAGATTCGCTTGTTTGCCTCTTCTTTACCATACTTCTCAATCAGCATCTCCTTAAATACACGGAATGCGATCGCCGGCTCCGTTGTCGTACCGGACTTGGAAATAATATTGATAGAGAAATCTTTTCCATCGACCAAATCCATCAGATCATGGATGTATTTGCTGCTGATGCTGTTGCCAACGAAGTAAATCTCCGGTGTTTTTCTTTTTTCTTTCGGAAGATTATTGTAAAAACTATGGGACAGGAACTCGATCGCCGCTCTTGCGCCCAGATACGAACCGCCGATACCGATTACCAGCAGGACATCGGAATCCTTCTGAATCTTCTCCGCCGCTTTTTTGATGCGTCCGAACTCTTCCTTATCATAGTCCACCGGAAGGTCGATCCATCCAAGGAAATCATTGCCCGCGCCGGTCTTTTCTACCAGCGTCTCTCTTGCCGCCTGCACGCCCGCCTTGATACCGGCGATCTCTTCCTCATGAATAAATGCAGCTGCTTTTGAATAATCAAAGATCACATCTTTTCCCATATGTTTCCTCTCCTTTGCATTTCAGCCGTCCGCAGGCGGCGTGATTACTTTGTCAAAAACTTAACTTATCTTTATTATAGCAATCTGGACACCCGTGTGCAACCAGTTTTCAGTTGGAATCATCATTTACAACCCCGATAAATACTCCCTCATAATATCCCCCAGAACCTGCGCCTCCTCGCGGCTCAAACCTTTCATCCAGTCACCCGCATTTGCCTCGCCATTTCGTGTTTTCCGCGTATCCCGGCTTGCTGCAATCTGGTCGAGGCTCTGCTTCAAATACTCCATTTCCTTGTCGCCGGGACGCTCCTTCGCTTCCTGCCTGGGACCCGTATTGTTTTCCGTTTCATTTCCTGATACCATCCGGCGATCCGTAAGATGCCCATCTGTCTCATGCTTGTCCCGTTCCTCCGCTTCGCGCGGTGCAGTGCGAACTGCCCGCATCAGATTCTGTGCCCGTGCATCCCGCTCACGGAACGGATTCACTCTCATCGCTGTCCGCGATTTTCCTTTTTCAAACTCCGTTTCTCCCAGATCCCGGTTATCCGTTTCAGCACCATCCCGACCACTCACGCCACGATCTGCCCGCAGAGTACTCTGCAGCCATTTCGGCATTTCCCGCACATTCGAGTCCACGCCAGCAATTCCGCCGGATACTCCAGAAGCTCCGGACATTTCCTGTCCGCGCGTCTCCTTCTCACGTGCCGCCCGAAGGAACACCGAATTATCCACATACTCCAAAAGCGCCGTTTCCAGCCGCTGCTGTTTCTGGTCAATCTGGAAACAGCTCTCGATAAATGCCAGAAACAGACCGCTCATGACAGCTGCCGACGCATACAGCACAATATAGCTCGCATCCAGCTCATACCAGTATGCCAGAAATGCCTCCGCTGCTCCGGTCAGAAGCCCTAAAAGCACCATTTCCATTGACACGCCGTTCCACGCATCCAGCGAAATATGTAAAAATGAAAATCCGTCAATCTGCTTGTCCAGATATGCCTGCGTGTTCACGATGTTCTGACCCAGGCGGCAGGTATTTTCCAACCGCTGCTTCAGATTTTGAAGATTCTTGTTCCGGGTCATCGCCATGTTGTCAGTTTCTTTTAATAATCTTTTGTAGAGGCTCCGTGTAATCAACTTGCTGACAAATCCGATCATTCCGATTGCCGCAAGAACGGACAGCGCTTTTCCAGTTTGTAAAAATTCCAGCATAAAAAAGCTCCCCTTTCTCTACTTCCGGATCACTTCCGGGTGGCTTGCCACAGGTCAGGTTTAGGCGCTTCGCAGTTTGTCTCTTGCAATTTGCTTTTCACATTCTGCTTTTTGCATTCTGCTTTTCACATTCTGCTTTTTGCGCCCTGTCAAATCCCGCCTGCATCGTGGCTTTATTATATCCGCCGAAAGAGTCTTTGTGAAGATGAGAAAGGGGAAAATCGTTCGTCAAATTCTGCCTTAATTCGATTTTTAATAGGTATTAATAATGCGTATCATGCAAAATTTCTGGTTGTTAAAAATTCCGTCTGTGAATCATATTTATGACTCATTATGCCTCATACCGGGATGCCATTTCAAGCAGTAGGTTTACCGAATGCTTGATCGCCTGCGCCTCAAATGCCGCATAATCCATACCTGCGCTGTCATCCGCCTTATCTGAAATAGCACGGATAATCAGGAACGGGATTCCGTTTAAATATGCCGCCTGTGCGATCGCTGCGCCCTCCATCTCGGTACAGCTTGCGCTAAACTGCTCGATCAGCCACTCCTTTTTTGCCTTATCCGAGATAAACTGGTCGCCGCTTACCACGCGTCCCGGAAATGCCCGAATCTCCGGATTGACCTTCTGGTTGCACTCAATCGCCAGCTCGCGCAGCTTCTCATCCGCCTCAAATGCAAAGGTATCTACACGCGGAATCTGTCCGATCCGATATCCAAATCCGCTCGCATCCATATCATGCTGCACCGCATCCGTCGATACAACGATATCGCCAATGTTGATCTCTGCACGCAGGGAACCGGCGATACCTGTGTTCACAATCGCGCTGATATGGAACCGATCCGCCAGAATCTGACTGCACATACCTGCATTTACCTTGCCAATACCAGAGCGGACCACAACTGCGTCCTTTCCGCCCAGTTTGCCTTGATAAAAATCCATACCGGCTACGCTTGTCACGGTAACATCCGTCATTTTCTCCTTGATCTGAGCCACCTCTTCATCCATCGCTCCGATGATTCCTAACATCTGTTTATCCTCCTGTTTTTTCTAAATGTACTCTCGGAATCTTTCTGTGCTTGATTTTGTGAGATAATTTTTTGTCAGTTGCGCCCAAATTTCTGAAGCGTTGGCGTTGCGTCCGCCTCTGAAATTCGGGTGCAGCTGGCGGAAAATAAGCCGCAAAAGCAAGTGCAGAAAAGACTCCGAGCGTACATTCTATTATTCATCCTTCTATTCTTTTTAACACGACCGTATCGTCACAGTTCACACGTTGTGCAAATTCCTGCTGCCACCATGTTTTCTTACGGCACTTTCGGTTCCAAAAGTGCCTACCTATGAACAGTTACACCGTATCTTCTCAAAAGAAAGTATACTGGATTTTTGTTATCTTGACAACACCTTTACTGGCAGACTATAATCATTTTACTGCGGTGGATTCCCGCCACAGCAGATTAAAACACATACCATTTTGAGGAGGTTTTACCATGACATACAAGACAAAGGGAGTCTGTTCCCGTGAGATTAATTTTGAAGTAGAAGATAATAAAGTAAAGAATGTGCAGTTCGTCGGCGGCTGCTCCGGCAACACACAGGGCGTTGCCCGCCTGATCGATGGCATGGATATTGACGAGGCAATCTCCCGCATCGAAGGCATCCAGTGCGGCTTCCGCCCAACTTCCTGCCCGGATCAGCTGGCACAGGCGTTGAAGGAGTATAAAGCGAACGTGAAATAGGAATTTTTGAGGAGATTCTTTCACGCCTGTTGGCATAATGAAAAACCGTTTAAGAACCCCCACCTGAAAACATCTGGAATTTTGAATCAGAAATTCCTGGATGGTTGCAGGTGGGGGTATTTATGTGATCGCTTTTTTCATACTATTTCGTGTTGCAAATATAAATTTAGTAACACTGTCCCCGTTTAGAATTAGTCGCCGTATTCGGTGATTTTGATTCCCTCTGTTTTTGTCATAAAGGACTGTCCCTTTCCATTTGACTCTACATAATGAACGCCAACTACTCTATAATAATATCCTGTTTTCTGGTTTTTCACTGTAAAATCATTCGACATTCCTGATAAATCTTCCGTTGGAAAATCCTCTTTGCTAGCATCATATATATATCTAGAAACTTCTACCCATTTACCATCCTCTTCTCTTTGCAGAACTGCAATATTTTTTATTTTATCACACTCTACATGAGCTACTGTCTGAATAAGGATTCCAATATCTCCTTTTCCTAAATTACTAATTCTTGTTAATGCCGTATCAATAATACTTCCCCTTGGTTCTATCCCCCTCGCAATTCCCTCCGAAACATTTTCATTTAATAAACAAGCATTGCTATAATCCGCCTCTTCAACCGAAACTCCATTAATATACTGTGTGTCTGCTGCATAAACTTGCATCATACTTGCAGCTATAATCATTCCTGCACATATCAGTGTATATAATTTTTTTCTCATATAAAATTTCCCCCTAATAATTTTCTAAAAATAAATTTTCAACAATCTTTTTAAACTCTTTTTTAGGAATTATCCCCGAAATTTGATAGTATGTATCCCCTTTTACAATATTAGCACTATATTCAAATTTCCCATCTGAAAGCTCTGATTTTTCAAAATAAATATTTTCTTTTAACAAATCATTATAAATATACTCTTCTTTTTTTCTATCAGATATAACATTTGTAGAATTACCAGTACCACCTACTTCTTCTAATATCTTTACACGATATTTTTCATAAGAAAAATACATTATAACCCACGTTTCTCCTATATCTGCTTTTACATACTTCATCTTTTTAGGCATATACGCAAGTTTCAACGGACGAACCTTTGTTTTTTTAGTTATTTCTATATATGCTTTATCTAATTCATCCTCTCCAGGAATAGCCTCAACATTATTTAAGACAATCTCATTCCGTACACTGTCCTTCTCCCGCACCACATACCGATACTCCCTCTTCGCCCCAACCGAAATCCCCATCGCCACAACCATCACTGCGATAGCGGCGGCAGCTACAGAGACTTTTACAATCGATTTCAACCGGCGTGGTTTGCGAGCTTCTTCGTGCAGTTTGACAATGTTCTCGCTGGATGATTCTTTTTCACTTTCCGGGCTTGTTCCCACCTCCGCTTCTAACTTTGCCATCAACCTCTCAAAGCCATCTTCTGATCCTGGAGGTATGTCGCTGTCTTTTACTTCCGTCTGTGCAAGGATAAAATCCTTCAACAGCTGATCTTCGCTGACTCCAAACGCTTCCTGCAGCAGGCGCTCTGCATCTTCTCCAGCTTTTTTTCCGCGCCGGCTTCTGCTCACTTTTTATCCCTCCTCTCTGTCCTCGTCCTAACTTTTAGGTTGACTTTTCTTTTTTTCCGTTTACTATACTAAATGTAACCCTTTGCGGGTATGATAAAGCATAAAAACAGTTGTTTTCAGGTTATGGTTGTCCCCTCACACCGTAACCAGCGGCTGATGTGTGGAGGAAACTACTATGAAAAAAATCATTCTGACCGGCGGTGGTACTGCAGGTCATGTTACACCGAATCTCGCCCTGCTTCCGGCACTGCGCGAGGAAGACTTTGAGATTCACTATATTGGTTCTTATAACGGCATTGAGCGCCGCCTGATCGAGGCAGCCAGCATCCCTTACGATGGAATCTCATCTGGAAAACTGCGCCGTTATTTTGACCTTAAGAATTTTTCAGATCCGCTTCGCGTTCTGAAAGGATACTTTGAGGCTCGCAAGCTTATGAAAAAATACAAACCGGATATCGTCTTTTCCAAAGGCGGTTTTGTCGCTGTTCCGGTCGTTCTGGCTGCCAAGCATTATAAAGTGCCTGTCATCATCCATGAATCCGATATGACCCCAGGACTGGCAAATAAAATCTGTATTCCAGCCGCTTCCAAGGTATGCTGCAACTTTCCGGAAACACTTAAATATCTTCCGGAAGATAAGGCGGTTCTGACCGGTTCCCCGATCCGTGAAGAGCTTCTGCACGGGGATCGTCTGGCGGGACTCCAGTACGCCCATCTTTCTGCCGATCGCCCAGTAATTCTGATCATCGGCGGAAGTCTCGGCTCCGTCACGGTCAATCAGGCTGTCCGCGGCATTCTTCCGCAGCTTCTGAAAACCTATCAGGTAATACATATCTGCGGAAAAGGCAATCTGGATGAGTCTCTCATCGGCACCGAAGGATATGTTCAGTATGAGTATGTGGATAAACCACTCCGCCATCTCTTTGCAGCGGCAGATCTGATCATCTCCCGCGCGGGCGCAAATTCCATCTGCGAAATTCTGGCACTCCGCAAACCGAACATTTTGATCCCTCTGTCGGCTGCTGCCAGCCGCGGCGACCAGATCTTAAATGCCAACTCCTTTGCAAAACAGGGATTCAGCACCGTTCTGGAAGAAGAAGTTTTAACCGCAGATACTCTCAGCCAGGCAATCGAAGAGACCTATAAAAATCGCCAGCAGTTCATTGATAAAATGTCTGAAAGCCACTTAAACAATGCTGTCAAAACCATCATGGGGCTGATTCATGATTGCGCACGCAGTTAGTAGCATTGCTACGTTTGTATAGTACAAGACTAAAACACTGAATATGTAAGCTTATCATCACATCGGACAGATTCGAAACGGCTCTGCTTCGATGTGATTTTTAAATATCAAACAGCTTTGCCCTCAACACGCGCTTCTGCAATTCTGCTTTTGCCCTGTAAAGACGTGTACAGCATACCGTTGATTTGATTTTCAAAACCGCACAGGCTTCTTCCGCCGTCAAGCCCTCCAAAACACGGAGAATCAAAACATCCCGCCAGTCCTTCTTCATAGATTTGACAATCTTCCATACGTTCCAATAGATATCCCTATCGATAACCTCCTGATCCAGAAGCTGAATTCCTATCTCCCCTTCCAAAAGAAGGTTCATAATCTCTTCTTCCGCATCCGGATCTTCCAGATGCAGCATCTCGCGGCGCCGCATCTGCCTCCGGTTATCGATCCACTTGCTCCGTAAAATGCGGATCAGTAAAACCAACTTTACTTTATGATCCAGATCTAACGAATAGCGCTTGTAATATTCAATGAAAGCTTCATGCACCATATCCTCAATGTCATCGTACCCTACTCCAATTCTATACGCATATTTCTTCAGCGGTACCAGGTACTCTCTGTAAAGCGCTTCAAAAAGCGCCATTTTTTCATTCTCATGGTGCATATCCAAACTCCTATCGCGTCAGTTCTTCGCGGATGGAGCTGCTAATTTCTGCCAGCTCTTCCGGCGTTGCTTTTCCTGGCGCCCATGTCACCATATCCGGTCCATTTTCATATCTCGGAATAATGTGTACATGGAAATGAAAAACAGTCTGTCCTGCGGATATGCCATTGTTCTGAACCACATTGAAACCCGTGCAGCCCAGTGCTTTCTTCATCGCCGCACCAATCTTTCCAGCTAATGGAAGAGCTTTGGCCGCAATCGCCGGATCCAGCTCACATAAATCTTTGAAATGCTGCTTCGGCAGAATCAGCGCATGTCCCTTCGATGCCGGTCCTAAATCCAGAATCACACGAAAATCTTCATCTTCATAAACCGTTGAGGATGGAATCTCTCCGCCAGCGATCTTACAAAAAATACATTCTTTGTCTGTCATGTCGGTCTCTCCTTCTCTCTATGCTTCTCCATTCACTGGAAAAGCGGTATTTTCTTTTGTCACTTGGCTTGAAACTTCCATGTCAAGTGCCTTTATTATAGCATATCCCCATGGCTTGTTCTATGTAAATTTGCAGAAACGCGAAATTGATGTACTTGCAAAATAATTCACATCAATTTCGTGTTTTTGGTTATTATTTCATATTTTCAGACAATTTATCGGTGTTCCCAAAATTTATATCCGACATCCGCCAAATAAATGGAATCCCCATTCCCCAAACTGACTGTTTCATTTGCCTGAAGCGGATAGCCATTGACCGATGTTCCATTGGTTGAATTGAGATCTGTCAGAATGTATACGCCCTCCTTCTGATCGATCCGCGCATGAAGACGGCTGACGGTCGGACGGTCAATACATGCGTCCGACAGCCCCGGATGTTTTCCAAGTGTAAATGGAATATAGGAAATCTGAATCACTGTTCCTCCGGCTTCCACCGGCTCTAAGCGCACCGTTCCTTCCCCATTCTTTGAGGCAGACAGAAGCGTAGTCCCCGCTTCTCTCGCCCGCTCTATCTGTGCTTCTTCTTCTCTTCGAAGTTCCTGCCGATAAGCTTCTTCACTCTCCGGATAGACCTGCCAGCGGTTTTCAGGCGTTGTCTGCTGCCAGTCTTGATATGATAGAGTCCCTTCTATCCCAGACCGTTCTTTCTTTTTCTGGATCACTTTCCTCTCACCATTCCGCACACGACTACTCTTTCCACCTCGTCCAGCTTCATTCGCCTGATCCACTTCCGTGCTTTCCTCTCTATCCTCTCCCTGACCTCGATTTTTCTTCCTGCCACCATATACCTGCCATTTTCTGCGGGCTGCCAACATCTCCCTCAAAAACACGATTCCCCCGATGCCGCCGCTGATTGCATACAGCCATACATCCATTTCTCCCGTCACGTACCAATACACAATGCCAGCTGCCACCGCGCTTCCAAGTACCTTTATCCACCTGTTCTGCCATTGTCCCTTTTGTTTTCCACCTGCCCTTTCAGACTTTTCCCCCACTTCATCTGAATTCTCTACCGACTCCAGGTTCTTTTTCGTCGTTTTCTCCTGATACAACGCTTCCTGCCTATATTTCCAATCCTTCCTGGCTGGCGTTTGAGTGTCAAAAGCCATTTTCCCAGATCCAGATTCCAACGTATCCCTCCGATTTTGCTCCGCTTCAAGCCACTCCTGCCGATCCGCCCACACTCCCGCCGTCTCAGGATCCCCCTCATCCTCGTTTCGTTTTTCTGCCGAAAAGATCCGATCTTCCCCCGAAAGCTGGCGCAGCAGATCTGCCGTTCCGTAATTCTCCCGAAGACTAATCTGGTACAGATTATAAGCTAATACAACAGCCTCCCGATCCTGATGATCCGCACGTTCCAGAAGATACCCCAGCAGTTTTGAGAGCGCCTGCGGCGCCTCTTCCCGATGCCCCGGAACCAGACATAATTCCACAGTAAAATGATCGGGTTCCAGATACAGATATTCCGGATCCAGCAAAAGCTGTTCCTCTTTTAACAGGTACTCTTCCACCCGCTTCAGAACCGCCAGCACACCAAGCAGAATCGACCGGAGTTCTTGTCCCGACAAGGTCCGCTTTTCCAACACCCGTCTAAGCGGCTGTCTCGACGTTATCTCATAATAATATTCTCTCGCCTCCTCCGTCTGGCGGACCCGGAACTTCAAAAGCCCTTCGATGGCATTCGCCGACAGCATCTGTACCGCATAGCCCGTTTCTTCCTCCGGCGCTTCGATTATCATATAATTATGATTCATTTCCCGGCTGTACCGAATCTCCATCCCGTATCCTCCATCACTCTGCATTTTCCAACACTGTCAGCAAACGGATCGCCCGCTCCGGCTCCTGTCCGCGCAGGGATATCTCCGTCTCTGTACTGCTCTTTACCCTTCCGTCCAAGTCTCCCCCATCTTCCCGGATCGTCAAAACTGCATCTCCGCACCGGAAGAATCCATGCAGGCGCTGTCCAGCTCTGCTGCTTATCTCCCCCACAGTCATTCCATCTCCCCGCAACGTTTTTTCCTCCCGATACAGGCACCATTCCATCGCCTCCTGCAGGACAAAACGCCCCGTAATCCTGCCATGCACCTCAAACACTCCATTTAACAGTGCCGCGATAAAAAAGAATGCAACCGCCATCACAAACGAGGCTTCCACCGTATAACTGGCAGAAACCTCCCGCTTCATCCAAGAGATGCTATCAGCATCCAAATCCACACCGGAAGCACACACGTCAGAAATGGCAACTTCTTTTTCCGCATTTTCTCCCATAGACCATTCCCCTTTCCGCCAAGCAGTGCCGTAAGCATCCAGACACCTCCTACCAGACTGCTCACAAATACAGCTCCCATCAAAAGTTCAAGCGTCCGCCATCCCCCCAGATAGCACCCAGTGATCAGAAAAAAGCAGCCATCTCCCAGTCCGACCGCACCTTTCGTCTGCCGCTCCATCCAGAACAAAAAAATCCCCGGCAGCATTCCCAAAAGCCATACCGTTATCTGCAACACACTTTTTTTCCAATCCCATCCATCTTTTATAATCGACAGCACACACCGTATCATCGTAAGCGCCATTCCTGCCGTTCCAAATCCATATAGCCAGCTTACGCGTATCCGTTTTCTATGAAAATCCTGCCAGGAAAAGACCATCAGAAAAAGGGAAAAAACAACCGCACAGAGGAAACATACTGCACTTTCCAAATCCATCCGCGTAAATCCCATGAAACTTATTCCTGCACTGTTTTCCATCACTCCGCCCTCTCACCCCTCCTTGATTCTTTCCGCCATCCGCACCTATCCACTTCCACAGTATGAACACACACCCATATATTCCACCTCTGATCGCCGCACCTTCTGCACATAATATGCCAATGACGAACAGTCCTGCTTTCCATGGTAAACCTCGCCGGACGGAAGAATATACACCATACCTCCCGCCGACACCGTCTTTCCACAGTATCTGCAAGCCTTATAACGGCATCCCCCGCTGTTTCTAAGCACCCCCGAAATTACATCTGCATACGCAGCCGCGGTGATCTGATTCGATATATAATGGCACGAAGGCGAGAGATGGTAGCGCGTACTGTCCCGCCCCACATAGACCCATTTTCCCTCCGGTTCTGAAGCGTTTTTCTCTGAGAAATACCCGCCTTCCGCCCCAATCCATCCCCGCTTCCGACTCCGGGAAGTAAGCGTCACATGGTCAAGCGCAAATACCGAGAATGGCAGCCGCACCTTATAGGAGGCGCGCAGGTCAATCCATTCTCCATCTTCCGATACGCGGCTGGCACCACACTGGATATTGGACACTTTGTTCCCGCCCGCTGTCTGAATCTTCTCCTTTAAATATCCCTGCAGGATAAGCCCGGACGGAAGTTCTGACCAGCCCCCCGTTCCCTTTTCTTCTGCCTCTGCCGCTTTTCCCGCCTCCATTTCTGCCGGATGCACCGTATGGGATGTCCGATACACCTGCCATCCCAGTTCCCGCCCCGTCACTTCCAGCACCGTCTGCACCTTTCTCTGAGTATCCAGTATTTCCATCGGAACTGACAGGAGAATCACCGTAAACATAAACAATATCAGACTAAGCGCCGCCTCAATCGTCAGGCTCGCACACAGGGAAGCAGAGGACAATGCCCTTTTCCAGGGTCGTTTTGTTACTTGGGCTCTATGCCGCCGAAGGACGGGTATCCCGACCGCACAGATACTTTCATTTATTCGTTTTGTTAGGTTAGTTGTCATCATCTTTTTTACTGGCTTTCTTTATGTACTTGGAGAGGCACATTCACTTGCATCATCTCCTGAAAAAGGACACTGTCCTCCACTCCCCTGTAATTGTGTTTAATATTCCTTCTGGGACGTTCTACGAAGCGGTATCAACGTTCCCTGTGCCGCATAGGACACACTTACCCCATACTGGCACTGATCCATCCGAAATCCCGGCTCTTTTTCTGAAATGCGGTTCTGAATCATATCCATCATCCGGTAACAGAAACGGCTCTTTCCCTGTATCAGGAAAAAGAGTTTCAGCCAGTCCTGGTAGTCCAGCCCTCTGTCGTCTGTCCCGTTTTTCAATGAAGGATCCGTCCCCGTTTCCAGAAAGATGGACGCGCCCTTTTCCGTCAGAGCAGAAAGCGAAATCTGCCACTCCCCCGGCTGTTTGAAAAAAGGAATTTTTCCGCCCGCCAGCAGAACCTTCACATCTGCCACCGACTCTGCAAACGCCCAGACTGTCATGATAAAGAAGGATGCCGCCGCCGTGATCGGTGTGATTCCCGCCAGCCCCGTGATTGCCAGCGCCAATGCTTCCGCCTCCGACCGTTTTTCAGAATCCGCATATAAAGCTGCCAGATTCACCGCCTCGCGCACAGCCAGAAGTTCATTGACGGTGCGTTTTAAATTTTCCCGCTCCGACGCATTTCCCTGTAAGAGATATTCCTGCTCATAATGGATACTTCCCGTCTTTTCCTGCCCGAACCGGGTAAAAAAATGCGCCGCATACGCATCTAAAAGAGCCCGTTCAAGCCCCGCTGTCCAGACATCCCCAGTCGTCCCCCGCTTTCCGCTCTCTCCGCCTGCATACAACGCCGACGGAAATGCCGCGGTCGAAATCCAGTTTTCTGAAATCACAGTTCCCGCCGGCACACAAAGACTCAGCAGATCCGTCCCCGACAGGCGGCTGACTGCTTCCAGCACATTCATTTTTTTCTTGTCTCGGACTGCCGGAGCCCGGAAACGTCCATCCTTCTGAAAACCCGCTGTGATCGTCAGAACCGGCGCCCACAGCGCTTCCTCGTCCAGCTCATCGTCCTCATCGTCAGGCTCCCAATCATCGATATAATCCTGTATCTCCTTCCCTTTCCGGACTGCTTCTGCAACCACCTCTTCATTTCCTTGAGCCGTCTCTTCTGTCTTTTTTACCTCCTGGCGGCGCGCTCCATCCGCATCCAAATACGAACGATACCCCCGCATCTCCTCCTGTACCATGCCCCAGGAGCCTTCTTCCAGATCCGGCTGGGCTTCCTGCGCCCCCTGCTCCGATCCCTGCAATTCTTTCGCAAGCCGGTCCGCCTGTTTTTCATACGCCGCAACCAGCCCCGGAATCTGCTTTAATTCTTTCTCTAAGCTTTCCGCCGATTGAAAGAACGAGCTTCCATCCGCCTGGCTGACCGCTGCCTCCATCTCCTCCAGATGTTTCTCCTGTTTTTGCAGGCAGGCTCCGATCGCCTCGATCGACTCTTCCAGACGCAGCACTTTTCTGCCATTTTCCTGATATCCTTCCGCAATTCCATGAACCGCCCTTGCTTCCGTCATCCGTTTTTCCATCTCAGGCAGTTCAGACTCCTCACTTTCCAGCGTCCAGACACCCACTTTCATATAATCGGTAACTTCCTTCGCAAAGAAATCCCCATTATGGCCGGTGATCGCATCCATCGCTTCGATCTGTGCCTTGCCGCCGCTGACCGGATAAAAGGGCGCTGCCGCCAGATATGTTTCCATCTGCGGCTCCATCTCCGCCGCCAGGCGCTCTTTATCCGCACATTCCAGCACAAAAATCCGGTATTTATCCCAAATCTCCCGGTGATAACAGCTCATCAGCGAATCCAGGGAGGAATTGAGCGCCATCTGCATATACCAGCCGCTTCCGGCTGCCCGGGCGGACTCAAACAGCCCGCCCATCAGCGCACAGATACAGGTCAGAATCAAACTCAGGAAAACTGTGATCCCCCCGCAAACGTCCATTTCTGCTTCAACGTGCCGTTCTGCCCGGATCAATATACCTCCTTCGACTTGCTGTTGATCTGTTTAAAGATATTTGTAAGAAGCGTATTAATCTGCTTTTTAAAGACAATGACCAGACCGATCAGCACCACCATAAAATCCAGTACCTGCCCCGGAATGCTTGAAAATAATTGTCTCATCTTTCACATCACTCCGATGTGTAAATTATTTTTCTTTTTAATTTAGTAAAAAAGCAGGCTCTTGGATATCCTCTTGTCCAAAAGTCTGCTCTCTTACTTTATGTAAAATTACCTATTTTCTTTCAACCTCTGATTTTCCTCTTCTAGTAATTCTATCTGCAGCTCTAGCTCTTTAATTCGTCTCTTGTATAAAATCATTTGTCTTTTCAGCTGCTTATTAACTTCCTCAGTCGCTCTATCAAAAATTGCCTTTTTAGGGTTATAACATTCTCCCTGCTTCAATTGTGCATCTTCTACCATTTGTTTGGCCTGCAAATTTCTATAAAAATAGCTCCTATCCACCCCTGCATATTTTGCCAATGCAGTAATTGATATCCGCTCCTTTCTTCGAAGCATCGCATCAATCTCTCTCTGAATAATTTCTAAATTCTCTTTTTCTTGCTGTTTCTTGAGCCCTACAATTTTATCATACTTCATTTAACATCACTCACACCTTCCTGTTGTCTTCGCAAAAAATCTAACTCTGATTCTAACTTTTGATTTTCTGCTTTCAATTTTATAATCTCGATTCTCATAGCTAACAATTTTTCCTTATACTCATCAAGGAGTTCCACTTCGTCTATGTTCATTTTATAGCTTTGATTTTGAATATCAACAGCTTTATGTACTTCTTCTTTGATTTTTGGATTTCTGTAAAAAAACGAGTTAGATAAGCCTGTTCTTTTGCATAATCCGGAAACTGTAATCCTTTCGCCCTCATTACGCATTCTTTGAATTTCATCCATTGCTAGTTTTACTTTTTGCCTGCTTTTTTCCTGGCTCATTTCGATGATTTTATTTGCCTTCATCCTTAATCACAACCTTTATAGTTTTTTTAACAATGCAATTTCCTTTCGATCCAACCGTTTCTTCAATGTGTCCACCTCTTTTTGAAGTATACTGCACTTTTGGAGAAGCTGCTCATTTTCAGCCTTTAACCTTTGATTCTCTGACTGGCAGCTGTTAAAATCCTTCTTCAATTCCTGAAAATTATAATCTGCAGCATTTCTTTCTTCAGATGGCTGCTGTACATCTATCCGCCGTGGCTGTTTAATAGCTTCCTCCAGTTTCTGACGGACTTGCACATTCTTATAAAAAAATCCTCTTGATAAACCTGTCCAACGAACCAATTCTGTTACAGAAATCGGCAGCCCTCTGGCACCCATATCATCGATTGCCCGAATCGCCTTTTTTATTTTCTGCTCACTCTCAGCTTTGTTAACGGCTATCATCTTATCATATTTCATATCCATCCCACTCCTTTACCACATCCATTAAAATCATATCGATTTTCTCTCTGACTGCCCTCGTTTCATCCGCCATTATCTTGTTCCCAATCTTTCGGTAATGATGTACACTTTGTAATGTTTTATGCCCCAAAAGCCTTGCGATCATCCAGTCGTCGATATGCATCTCTGTCAGCTTTTTCCCATAACAATGTCGGAATGTATGTGTTCCAAAATTCAGCAACTCTCCATTCTCATCCCGAATATCATTTTTCCTAATCATCTGCATGACTCGATGTTGAAGCATGCTATACTGAAATGGTCTCAATGGATCCTCTTTTTTTACAAAAATATATTTTGTCTTTCCATAATGTTCCTCGGTATAATCAATTGACTTTATAATAAGCTGTGCTATTTCATCACTAATTGCTTTTTCAAATGTAATTGATTTTACCTGCTCGATTCGTATAAAATATCGATTTTCTCTTATACTCAAACAGTCTGTTTTTAGTGTAAGCGTATCCGAAATTCGTGTTCCCAGCAGCTGATGAAGGATTAACGCCCTCGCTATTTGTTCATCCATCTGAAAAATGTTTTCATTCAGCTTCTTTATGGTCTCGTCCGAGTAAAACTTAAATAGATATCTTGGCGTGCTAGGAAAATCTGTACTTATAAATAGGTTTTTAATATCCTGCCTATCATAATGATTTCCCACATCTTCAATTACCCTTCGTAGACCATATAAATCAGAGCGATAATTTTTCCTCTCCTTTGCCTCTGTCTGAAGATAGATCAAATAGCTTTCCATAATATCCCGTGTCAAATCTAGTAATGATATAATCTTAGGATACCTTAATGCCAGATATCTACAAAATCTTTTAGTCGCTACCATCTCAGCCATAATACTTCCTATTGCCATATATTTCAAATGCATAAAAATTACTGTTTTAACTTCTTTTCGGATTGTTATTTGACTAATTCCTTTAAAATTTATAGTCTTTACATTCTTTATCGGGTTGCTGCGGAGAGGAAATTCAAACTTGTCCAATTCCCACACATCTCTCTCCTGTTCTAAGCACCCCCCATCTTTCTGAGAATACCTCAGAATCTTCTTCATATGCTTTATTATGCCAGGTGTTTCTGTTGCTACAATTTCATAAACGCTTCGATACTTCTTACTTGTAAGGGCATATCCCTTTTCCATCATCCAACTCTTTAGCTGCAAAATAATCTTATTCTCGTCTTCATATCTCAGGATTTTAATATTCTTTTCTATAAGAAAATTCCGGATATTATTAAAATATAATATTTCAGATGCCAAACTACTTGGAGCAAGTTTCTTTCCCCTTTCCCAGACAAAATCTTCTAGGAGCTTTCTTACTTCTTCTGACGGAAGTCCCTCCAAGTCGAAGTAACGGTCTTTCCGAACCCTCATTCTCTTTTTTTGTTCTTCAGTCGCATTCTTATAGCAGTCTAATTCATAGATATGTATCTTATTTTCCAGTTTTTTCACCCCGTTTCTTTGGAATAATTCCAGTTGCAAGAAGATTTTCTGCCTGATTGAAATATTCCTTATTCGCCTGTTCGATCCGTTTAGGCATGTAGTCTATATACTGCTTTGTCATATTTTCATTGTTATGCCCTAAATAATCCCGAATCGTCTGAATGGACACTCCTTCATCATAGAAACTACTTGCCAATGTATGCCTGTAATCATGCGTCTTGAATGTTTCGCCCGAAATATGTATTCCATACTTCTTACAATTTGCTTTGAAGCCCTTAACAAAGGTACCAGTCCTATATGCCCCGCCATCCTTTGATTTAAACAGGAAATCGGTAGGTTTAATATGATGCTTTTTTATATAAATTTTCATAATTTGATAAAGCACCAATGAAATTGGTATCATTTTCTCCGTTTTCATTTTAATTTGATAAACCTTAATCCATGCATCTTCCCCATCCCAATAATACGCACCTCCTTTTAATGTACATACCTCACTGATCCGTAGTCCTGTTGCCCATAAATTTAGGAAAATAAGTCTTTGTACTTCCGGAAAAAACTTTAGCTTTTGTAATATTTCCATATACTCATCTTCCTGAACACTTCGATCATGGTGATATGGAAAAACTTTCTGGATGTAATAATTCGGATCAAAAATTATTCTCTTGATATGTCCTTTAGCATTTAAGTACACAAAAAATCTGTGAATATCAAATATCTGTCTGTTTACTGTTTCTGCTTTAATTTCCTCTTCCTGCAGAAGTTTGAAATACTCTGCTATCTGTTCTTCCGTAATTTCACATATGGATTCCAATGTGTTAAAGTAAACTAGAAATTTTTTAATATAACACAATTGATTTCGTATATTTCCAAGTGCTAAATCACCGATACCTACTTGATATTTCATATACTCTTGCAGCAATTCTCTGTTTCTCTCATTCGTCACTTCGTAAAAACTGAGTCGCTGCACAGGATTGCTTGGATTTACACGCTCTGGTGCAAAATTAAATCTTTCCATATACCAGACATTTGCATGCCAGTGAATTTCTTTTCCACTCATAAATAGTATTTTGCGGCTGTTATCCACAATCTGCATACTATTCTTCACATTTGCAACTTTCCTGGCTACAATTGTTTCCAATTTCTTTATTTGCTCCAGTTCAAGCCGCTCGATATCATCAATTCCTTCCTCTACGCAAAACTCATACATCCACCTTAAAGGAAGTAGATAGCGCACTCTGCGATCCTTGCTGTCTTTTATATTTCTCAAGGCATAGCATAAAATCTGAAAAATTTGTTTTTTTAAAGTTTCTGGCACCTTTTGACTAAAATCCCATACCAGTTCGCTTTTATCTTGGATATAATCAAAATCTGATGCTATGTCCTGATCCGGTATATAGGGAAGAAAAATCACTTGCCCTTCATACTTGAGCCGCTCTTTATTTCTTCCAGAAAGGGTTTCCATTTCTTTTCGGATATCAAACTGTTTGATCCGATCCAATGTCTTCAAATATTCAAGACCTTTAGAGGAAGTTTTTGTCCTGCGCAACTCACTTTCATACAGTTCTCTGATTCTATAATCAATTTCCTTTACATGATGAATTCCCTGCCGTATCAAGAAATTCCTGACATTTCCTTTCAAGCGTTCTTGCACTGTATTGCACTGCTCAATTTCATCCAACAACTCTTTATACTCTTCTTGGATGAGAGTCTTCTTCAAGTTTCGCAGGAACCCAGTTCGCTCAAATACCTGTTTCTTTGTAAAATTCCCTGTTTCACGCAAAAAGATTTTATAATTACGGAAATCCTGTTCTTCTATAAGGAAAACATCATATATCCCTACACCTTTTAGGTAGGACTCTGCACACTCCCAGTATGTACTCGGTACATTTATATCTGTTATCAACTGGTTGTGAAGATAATCCGCTTTATCCTGTGATTCCGTATTCAATAATCTTAATGCAATCACATACTTCTCCTCCTTCCCTAAAGTAATTTGTCAATTTCATAAATGGACTGATGTTTTCTATAAAATTCATCACTGACATCCATCAACTCCTGATCCGATATATTTAAATATCTCATTGTTGTTTCTATATTTCGATGCCCAAGCGCTTGACTGATAAGTTCCAGCTTCCATCCAGCCTTCCGGCGAGCATTTGCAAAATAATGCCGCAGCATATGTGGTGTTACTTTAATCCCAGTCTTCTTCTGCAGCCGTTCCATCAATGCATAGACGCCTGAGTCCTGCATCGGTTTTCCTGCATAATCTCCCGAAATGTTAATAATCAAGTATTCCTGCTGGAAAATAAGGTCTTTATATTCCTCTATATAAAACTGCAGAATTTCAAAGGTGGCATCGCTGATTTTTGCCTTTCTGTATTCTGCATTCTTAGCCCTGGCTCCATTTTCATTATCTTCTCTAAAATTGACATACAGTAAGTGTCTTTCATAATCAATGTCTGTCGCATACCGGACTCCCAAAAGTTCCCCGATGCGAAATCCCGTTTCTGCTAATAATAAAAGCAGGATTTGATCGCGACAATTGGCACATGCCTTTAATAAAATCACGATCTTATCCTGCTCTATGGTCTTCCCTATATGTCCTTTTTCCTGTAGATATCCATGAAATGTATTCCGATATAATGTTCTTTTTACTCCCACTGAATTATGTACAATAATTCTCATATCAGAGAGGACTTTCAATTGCTTTGTAGATTCATCCTGCTGTCCAGAAAATCTATAAAATCGGAACACCTCTTTTAAATACGCATTACAGGTCTCATTATATGGTTTCTTTTTGTAACTATCTCCACTATGCAATCCTGCCTGTAACCATATCAAATAGTCTGTAAAGTGTTCCTGCTGCTTATTATATGGCATCTCCCATACATCATCTAACTGAATGCCAGTCTCATCTATATAATTCAGATAGTATGAAATGGCTCCTGCACTTCTTCTGATAGTGTTAGGTGACAATTTTGATCTTTTTTTATGCATTAGATACTTGGAGGGCAGTAATACTATATCCTGGCTCTCCTGTTCACGAATGAAATAATATTTTTCGTGATTATCTATCTGGGAATCCACAATATACCTTGCCATATTACTTTACTCCTTTCCTCTAACGCTATACACAGTATACCGTGTTACTCTTCTCATAGCTATCACACAATGTAACAATCTTTCCTTTTCAAACGAAGCATTATCAATAAACAACGTCAATCGATTTGATAACTCCCTGCTATTCCAAATGCAATACCTGCAGTTAACAAAAATCCAATAATTCCAACTGCCGCAACAATCAATATCCCAATCATGATCGTTCTACCTCCTCAACAATCTCTATAACATCTGACATTCTGCCATCGTAACCTCTTCATCTTCCATAGCAAAATATTCATCTGCCACATTGCGTTCCACCGCCAAAATCTCTCCAGCCTCCTTCTCTCCCAGCTGGATCGGCGCCAAATACTCAATAATTCTCCCACATAATTTCTGGTCCGGACAAACATCCAGCATCCCCATACAGGTATTCACAATCAGGCGATCCAACACATCGGTAATCACTATTTTTTTAGCATCATATCCTCTCGCACCGATAAAATTTGCCAAGTTCTCCGGGGTCAGTGCCAACATATATTCTTTTCTGGCTCCCCCACCATATGGATACTCATAGGCATATCCCATCGTTTCTGTGTCCATGATCCGTTCTACCATATTCTTTTCTTCTGCTCTCATAAAATCTTCTCTCCTATTTTTTCAACTGCCAAACTCAATTTTCCCTTCCAATGGCGAATATGCATCGACATCATAGCTTTCCTGAAGGATCTGAAATCTTGCGAGCTGCATGGATGATCTGGACAGCCTGCCACGGTTTACAATCAAAAGAACATCTACCTGTTCTCTCTGAACCGCTTCTATAAAATGACGAAATCCATTTCGATTCCAAAGCGGAGTTGTCCCCACATCACTGGAACTTCCAACCAGTTCAAATCCCATCTGCTCTCCATAATCAATCAGCTGTTTAAACTGACTTTTTAATGCACCATTTCTATCTTCCGGTGCATCAATCGCACAATAGATCCACGCACGTTTTCCCTGACCCATTCCTGCCTCCTGCTCCTTTTCCAAACACCCTTTATGTTCTTCTCTGTACTGTTACACCAAAACTCACGAGAATTGCCTCATCTACTTTACGCATCATGGCTCCACTCAGACTTCCTACATACCCTCTTAATCTTATCCGGTCAATCGTCCTTACCTGCTCCAATAAAATAACAGAATCATTATGGAGTCCTCTTACATGATTTCCCAATTCGATATGTGTAGGTATCCAGTGCTTATTAGGCCGACTTGTAATTGCTGCCACAATGACGGTTGGACTGTAACAATTACCAACATCATTCTGAATAATCAAAACCGGCCGGATTCCCCCCTGTTCAGAGCCTATTACCGGCATCAGGTCTGCATAATATATATCTCCTTTTTTTATCGTAACACTTCCCCTCCTTCCATCTACTTTGGACTACGAATGTTCCTACTCTTTATGAAAAGTCTCTATCTCTATGTAATTCTGCCGTCATATGGCAAATGCCCTTTTTCCAGCTTACGCTGATGACCTCGCCTGCCAAAAGTTCATCAGCTCGGATTCCCTTTCCCAGCTCCTTCTTGGCTGCTTCTTTCTGCCCTTCCAAAAGTATGGATTTTACCTGGTCAGAATTCAGAAATAAATATCCTTTCGATGTCATAAAATGAAAATTGCTGTCAGAATATAATTCCATAAATTCTTTGACACGCATATACATCTTCCTCCTTATCATTTTGTGATTTAGAACACAAGGATAGCGGCAGCCTTATCCAGCTGATCTATCTTTCCTTTTCCGCTGGATAAATATAAAGCTGCCGCCATAGTTTCTGTTAAAAATCACTTGTTCTTCATTTTCAAAAGTTCCTATTCGACACAACTTCCCGGAACCAGATATCGGAAATACTGATATTCCTGTTACAACCGATATCTTTGGGCGGCAACACTGACCAGCCATGGCTTAAGGCTGTCATGGGATTGTTCCCCTCCGAGGGTCTCTCCGAGCCGCCCTCATTGCGTGTTCCCGTTTTGCGGGGCTGTGACTGGACGGAAGTATCATTATAGGCTGTTCAGGTCATTGCAGGCAGTCTGCCAAAACTGCTTTAAGGACAAATTTTTTTCGCTCTGCACCTTTGATGTCATCTTATTGACAGACACTCTGACTATCTGCAGGTGGTCGTGGCGGATTTTCCTTTGTGCTTTTCCTTTTGGGCTGAACAACTAAGGTATCTGTATTGCCGGATATGACTGTTTCACACAGTTTTTGCCAAAGAACAGAAAGAGAAATCAGTCCCCTTCACTTCTTTCCACGCTGGCAGAGAAGTTTGAGAACCAAAAACAGAAAAATAATTAAAATAATTTTCTCAGTTTCTCTAAAATCTTCTGTCTCCGTTTGTTTATCGCCTTCTGTGACAATCCAAGTACCGAAGCTACCTCCCGTTCCGTCCGTTCCTCAAAATAGAGTTCCTGAATCAACCACTGTTCTTCTTTCGAGAGTTCTAAAAGGAATTTATGTAACTGTTCACACTCTATTTTTTTCAGAATCTGATCCTCAACACTTCTGTTTTCTTCTGGAAATTGCACAGCCATTTCCTGCAGGCGTTCATAGGAATCCTCTCTGCTAGGAATGGTCATTTTCTCTCCTGTTTTAGGATCTACGATATTTCTTGCTCTTTTTAAGTCATATTCCTGATACTGCATTTTTCTTTCACTTGTTCTCAATACAGCGATTACTTCCTCGCTGGCTTCCGGATACATTTTTCTAAAATCCGGTATCTTATACGGTTTTGCCATGTTCCTGTCCTCCTTAGTTTTCGTTGGGTGGTGAAAACGAAGGACAAGTGGCGGACTACGACATAGGTTTCTGGCAATCCTCAAGCAAAAGCTTTTCTCCATACGCTGCTCCTTAGAAAAAAAGAAGCCAACGGGAAGATCCCGCTGGCTCTTAACAAATTTGAAATTGGATGCAGCGCACAAAACACTATAAAAAAAGACCCCATACATTTCTGTATGAGATCTTCTCGCTCAGCACACTGACCATCCAGTGTACTGACTATAACATGAGAGAAGTCGGACTTTCAGTAGGACTATTGTCGGACTTTAGTCGGACTATTTAATTAATATGAAGCGTTCTCGGTTTGCTTCCGTCACTTTCAATCAGATGTTCTTCCTTCAATTGCCGAAGATAACCATGCACAGTTGATGGGGAACGATACCCTAAACCTTTTCCGATATCCCGCACAGTAGGCGGATATCCATACCTTTTTATGTATTGCTCAACAAAATACAAAACTTCCATTTTCTTTTTGTTGCTCATAAAACCACCTCTCCTCTATTCATAAAGTAACGGTTCTTCCAAAGCCTGTTTGATTTGAGGAAGAGCACTCCCCCAAAGGGATAGACCGAATATTTTAATTGCTTCCTTTTTTCTATCATAATATGTGCTTCTTTCCATCCGAAGCGTTTCCAGTAATTCAGGTTCTGTATATCGGAACCGGCTTAAATAACACTTAAACACAATGTCAAAATAAAGCTGTGGTGAATATGGAAAATCACGCATTTTAACCATGGCCGAGTCTACCAGTTCCACAAGCCACTTGGTCTGGAACAGGCTTTTTACTGTTTCTTCAAACTTTTCCCTCTCTACAGTAGGAGCAAAATCATTCAGATATAGAAGCCCCTCCTCCAGTTCTCTGCCATAACAATATTCTGCTTCTTCACGAAGCATTGCAGCACGGTCACAGGCCGTCCAGCATACATTTCGATAAATAGATAATAACAATTTTGACCTTTCATATAAATTTTGTTCATCCAGATGCTGCATCACACACAGCATCTGAATACTGTTTTTTGCCAATGAGTTTTTCCGTCCCATAAGCCCCTCCTATCTTACCGGTTCATAACTCCCGGCATAATCAAACCATGATCTCGGTATTCCGGCATCTTCAGATCCTTCATCAAGGCCGCTGGATAGATAGCCCTTTTTCCAAATCGCCGCCGAATTTCCTCAATCGCCAGAAATAATTTTTCTTCTTTCTCAAGCCGGATTGGATCCGAAAACAAACAGATTTGCTCCGGTTCTTTTGCTGATACCAAGTTGATTGCACGAACAGTTACCGAACGCACAGGTTCCTTCCAATCATAATTTCTCTGAAATAGTTCCCTCGCCAGTTTAGCAATTTCCAAAGGCACTATCGTCGGAAGGGAAAGTTGACCTTGATACTGCCTTATAAATAGTTCCTGACTGCGAATCGCTATCTGAACCCCCTGTGCTTTCAATCCATGAATCCTTAATCGATGTCCTATGTCCTGGCATAATTCCAGAATAACCTTCCAGACCTCCTCTTCTGTTTTAAGATCTGCTGTACAAGTAATTCCATGCCCCACACTTTTCATCGGAGACACAAAGTCCTTCTCCATTACCGGACTATCATCCAGACCATTTGCATATGACCACAGCATCAGCCCATTTTTACCAAGAAGCTGGTTCACATAATCATGATCCATTTCTGCCAGATCTCCTATCGTATAAATTCCAACTTGCTCCAGCTTCTTTGTAGTTGAGCGGCCACAGAATAATAATTCCGATACCCGAAGCGGCCAAACCTTTTGTTTCCATTCTGATTCTTCAATGCTAGTTATGGCATCCGGCTTCTTCATATCACTTCCCAGTTTTGCAAATATTTTATTGAATGAAATTCCTATACTAACAGTCAATCCCAGTTCATTCTTCATCCTGCAGCGAATCTGGTCTGCAATTTCTTTTCCAGAACCATAAAGAACCTGACTTGCTGTCACATCTAGAAAGCACTCGTCCATTCCGTAAGGCTCTACCAGGTCTGTATATTCCTGATAAATCTCTCTTGCCATATTGGAATATTTTAAATACTGTTCATACTGGGGTGGAACCAAAATCAAATCCGGACAAAGTCGTTTTGCCTCCCAGTTAACCATCCCTGTTTTTATTCCTGCTTGTTTCGCTTTCTCTGATTTTGCAAGAACAATTCCATGACGGTTTTCTGTGGACCCGCACACTGCTACTGCTTTTCCCTGTAGCTCTGGGTTCAGCATCATTTCTACAGAAGCATAAAAACAGTTCATATCGCTATGAAGGATTGTCCGATTCATATTCTGTACCCTCTTCCAATTTTTTCTAGCAAGTATTAGCACACTTATTCTTGACAGTTTGCACACTTACCATTATAATTTGCATATAGTCACTGATACTTGCTAACTCTTGCTAATTCAAATATTAGCAACTACATGCACACTTGTCAATAGCACAGTTAGCAAGTTTACGCACACTAAAACGAATGGAGGTCTGACATGAAATCTTTTGGTGCTAAAGTTAAAGAACAACGCGGAAATCTTGGATTAAGTCAGAAACAATTAGCAGAAAAAGCCGGAATGGGTATCCGGACAATTACTTCTTATGAATTAGGCGAAAGAAAACCATACCAGGCACAGCTTTATAAACTGGCAAAGGCACTGGAGGTATCAACCGAGTATCTGCAGAACGATAACATAGAGGATCCATCTTACGGCTTAGACCGCATGGAATATGTAGAAGATATGAGAAAAAATAGCGGAACCAGGGAGGCGTTGGATCTACAGAAAATGCTGGCTGAGAACACAGCTCTTTTTGCAGGAGGCACTCTAAGCGAAGAAGCAAAAGATGCTTATTTTCAGGCAGTTGCCGAAGCATACTATGACTGTAAAAAAGCAGCCAGAAAAACCTTTGGCAAAAAGAAAAATCCACAATAATCTTCTCCCGTAATATAGTCCGAAAGGAGGGAGCTGTTTTGACTATTCAATCCATATCTGAAGAAGTCAGACGGATCCAGAAAAAATATGGTGAATCGGATCCATTCCGTCTGGCACAGGCAATGAAAATTATCGTGGTATTAAAACCGATGGGAAGATATAAAGGGTGCTGCAAAGGATTTTATGTTCAGCACCGCAGAATCAAACATATCACAATCAACAGCGATTTACCGGAAGTGATTCAACGGGTCATACTAGCTCATGAAATTGCTCACTCCGTGCTTCATACAAACATAACAGCTGCGTTTCATGAATTTACACTATTTGACGATACAGATCGGCAGGAATATGAAGCAAATCTCTTTGCTGCCGAACTGCTGTTATCCGATGACTGCGTATTAAATGCATTAAACGAAGACCAGTTTTTCTTTCAGGCAGCCAAAGCTCTTTATGTACCAGCAGAATTACTGGACTTTAAATTTCGTGTCATGAAACGTAAAGGTTATAAACTGGAGTCTCCCATCGTATCACATGGGAATTTTCTGAAAACAATTGAATAGGAGGACTACTGATGAACGAAGATACTATCCGCGATATATACTATGTAGAACATAAATGGAACCCCCATTTTTTCTATCTTTCCCCAAAATCATTTTGCCAGGATCTTGAAAAAAATGGCTCCGATCTATACCTTGACTTGTTCCATGCCATGTATCAGGAAGAGTCTGATTATATTTGTCCATATACGGAAAACGATTTTTCCCTTAGAAAAGAACTTTGCAACAATGGGACAACTATCATCTATCAGCTTATTACTCCATCTCCTGTCCTCTCCCCTCTTACCCGGTGTGCCTATTTCTGCTGTCAATTAGATAAGCAGCAATATTTTTACTATACCTCTGAGCTAACACATACCGGTGATTATCTGCTATGCGGATGGACAAAGGATGAAGCACATCTCATTTTCCATTCAGATGCATCTACACTTGAGGAAGAACTGGAAGAAGTTAAAAAACTTTTTAAGGAGGTAGAACTATATGAGCGGTGTTCAGACAGACTGCAAGGTTTATGTAAACGTAAGAGCAGCCTTCCTTCCAGACGGAAAAATGCTTCCAGAAGAACTTACCTGGGAAGACGGAACGCCTTATACAATTGACCGCATTTTGAATGTGAAACCCTCTGTCGCAAGGAAAGCTGGAGGTCAGGGCGACTGTTATACAATTTTGGTAAACGGAAAGCAAAGCCATCTCTTTTTTGAACGCAGTACAAATTTAACGGGAGCTTATATAGGCCGGTGGTTTGTAGAACGAAAATCTTAACCAAAACCCTTATATAAAAAAGATAGCTGTCATTTTACGATATAATGTCAACTATCTTTTTTATATGGCATCATTTTATATTAACGCATTCCAGATGCACACTCTCCCATATTAATGTCCAGCACCCCTCTGAGCGGCTGGATCAGAGCGTCCTCATACTGGCACTTCCACTGAATCTCCCGGCACATCTGGCCATCCGCCACGCCGTCTATGGTTTCCCCATCCTGAATGGGGTTATCATGCTCCAATATGTACGATGCCACATTGTAGGCGTGGTTTACCACCCAGTTGGGGTCCATGTCGTGGAAGTGGTACTGGAGGTCGGGCAGGAACAGGGTGCTCATGCCCACCGTGTCGATGAGCATATCTTCGGTGCCCTCAATGTTAAAGAAGCGGACATTGACGCCAAAGCGGATGAACCGATCCGAACCTTCAATCTGGTGAGAACGCACATCCTCCGCCAGAAACAGTTTGCCGCAGTTCTGGAAATAGAATGCCTCACAGGTGGGGTATAGCTCCGCCAGAGCCTCCAAAAAGTCGGCATCCAGATTGGCACGCTCCAGCGCCGGAAGCGCCGCAGACAGCATATCGGTGGCTACCACCTGATATTTGCACTCCCGGAAGATCCGCTCCCGGTCCTCCTGGCAGTCCCACATCTGGCTCATCAGGAAGGCATCAAAGCCTTTGCCCTTGAACTTGTCGCATTTCATCACCATCAGCTGCACCGGGCATTTTCCGTCCTTGAACTCTGCAATATGCTCCTGTGCGGCAAAGCCAGCCATTTTCTTATCATAACAGAAGCACTCTGTTGATCCGATGTGCTTCTCCATTACAGCAGTCATTTTTTCTTTATCCGGCATTTCTACCGGCTCTTTGAACAGCATCTGAATGAGATAGGGGCCACCGGGCTGGGGGCCTTTTTTGTCGTTCAGATTTTGCCGGAAAACTTGATTGCTCATTTAGTTTCCTCCTTATAGCAGTAGATTATGTGGCAATGGACAATCACTACTTTGTGTGTGGAGTTACTCCAAAGGCTAAAAAAAGAACCACACAAAACAGAATCAGTCCGATGAAGTTGCGTTCTATCAGCAGTTTTATAGCCATGAGAAGCAGCAGACTACAAACCAGAATAATAATACCGTTCATTTTCTTTCTTCCTCTCTGTTAGCGAACAGCTTCCACCGGAACTCCAGTTCTTTCTGGACAAATTCTTTCGGCAGACCCCGGGGATTGGCGATGAGATACCATACCCGAAAGGTGCGTTTCTTCGGATCTGTTTCCTGCTGGTAGAGCTGATAGCCCGCCTCATCCTCCTGCGTCCACTGTCCTGTCTGCCGCTTGGCCTGCACAAAGGGTTCCACCACCTGGTCCAGTTCCTCTCTGGTGCGGCTTGAGGCCCAGGCATGATCCACATCCTTGGCATGGGACTGGTAGAACAGCAACTTTCCGGTATGGGTCTTCGCCTTGCACTCCGGCGTTCCGCGCAATTCTGCCTGACGGCGGTACTCCTCCATCTGCTCCGCCGTTCCGTACCGTTTCACCATCTGCTCCCGCACATAGATGAACCATCTGTAGTCCTCCGCCTCGGTGAAGGGGGCGCAGACCGACTGTAATGCCTCCACGGGGTCTGCCTCGAAGCGGTCGATGAAGTCAAGGTAGTGGGCTTTGATCAGGGGCAGAAAGGTGTCCAGCAGCCCGGTGTTCAGCCGCAGGTCCTCTGTCAGCATCCGAAAGAATGAACCGCCTGTTGTGGGTTCAATTCTGAAAGAGTAGAGGTAGTCATCTCCCTGCTTTATGATACAGCTGAAACCCACCTCCACATTTCCATGGCCGATTTCGTAGTCTATGTAGTTGTAGCGGCTCCGGTCAAACCAGATCTGATAGGTCAGCCCGTTTTTCGTTTTCTTTTTGAAGTCGCCTTTTTTCAGACGCTTCCAGCCCTTTTCCTCCAGGCCCAGGCCGTTCCATAGGTAGTCCAGAAGTTCCTGGAATATATCTGCCGGGCGTTTTTGTTCCACGGACTTCACCTCCTGATGAATCCTCTTTAATAATCAAGCAGGATGGGCACCTGCTGTTCCTCGGCAAACCGCATGGCCCGCCAGAACATGGAGAAGGCAAACTTGGCAAGGGATTGGGTGTCATACTGGGTGTGTTCCGGGATGTCCGCCTTGCTGTACTGTCCATCCGGGCCCAGGGTCCCGTCTACCGGGTATCCCTCCGTGTCTGCCCAACCAAGGATGGTATCCTCATCTGCCTGCCATGCCAGCTGGTTCAGCTTTTCCAGTTCCTTCCGCAGTCCGCCCAGGGTGGCGATCATCGCCTGATCATCGGTGGGCAGAGGCGCCTGAAAGAAGAAGGCATCCGCCAGAGGCAGCCACCAAGTTGCGCCCCGAAGCAGGGACCACACCCGCTCCTCGTCCGATGCAAGACGGGCGACCAGAGGATGCTCCCCGAAGATCCAGTCCTTCTCCACGGTGGAAGGCACCGGTTCCTCGTATGTACGACAGGCGGCCACCAGCAGCATAGCGCCGAAGGCATCCCAATCCGGCTTGTCGGTGTAATAAGGTTTCTCATTATCTTCAAGCCAGGGAGCGTAGGGGGGCTGGCCCGGCTGAGAAATGGCGCTCAAGATCTGATCCCGCCAGTTCTCCACCGCCGCCTGAACCTCAGCCGGGGACATTTCTTCCTCGTTATCAGCAGGTTCCCCATCCGGGGTGATGCAGTTGAAGGAGTATCCGTTTTCCTCCGCCCACTGCTGGACAACGGTTTTCCAGTTGTGAGAATAGTACCGGGTCAATGTTCCGGCGTAGATGTCAAGTCCCATAGTATTGCCTCCGTTTCTGTTCGGTCAAAACCGTTCCAGGGTACAGTCGTGCCCGGAATGGTCTGTATCCAAAATGATTTCCACAATGGTGTCCATAGTCACTTTTCCGAGATTACGGACGCTTTTTTCATAGGCCAACCACTGGATGTGGATGGGCTGTCCATACTCATGCCGTCCAAAACCGCCCCGGAGAATATCGTTGAAAGCGTTCAGGTTCCGACCGTTCTTCCGGTCCAAACCAAAGGTAAACACCCGCTCCACCTCGTCATAAAAACCAGCCATGTTAGAAAAGCGGCGACCGTCGATGGTGAACTTCTGCCGCTGTGGTTGCTCCGCTGTAAACACCCGGTCAATCTGCTCCAGATTATACTCCAAGATCCAGCCATGAAACTGATGGTAAAGCGGCAAAAGCAGTTCTCTGGAACTGCCCAGCACATCCAGCCCCCGGTCATCGTACAGGTGGTAGAGGAACGGTCCAGGCCCTGTCAGATAGACGCTGGACACAAAGCCGGCCCAGCCTCCGATATCTCCCAGAATGATCTCCTGCAAAAGTTGCTCCGGCTGAAAGGTAATCCCGCTGAGATCCCAGTAAAACTGCACTTGTGCATGGGTATCCCCATCTTCGTCCAGCTCTATGACCGGAAGTTGCTCATTGGGAACCGGGAGTCCCATTCGCTGCCGGATAACGGTCAGCAGGGACTCGGCAGGTTCTTCATCGGGATATCCGTCGATCCGCAGAAGGTCCGGCACCTCCGGAAGTGCCCGATAGATCGCGGCGGCCCGGTCCAGCGCCCCCTGAACATAGGCGGGGTTGGTTCTCAGCTTCGCCGCACTCCTGTCCAGATAGATTGGTTCCTCCCCGCCGATCTCAAACCGAATGCCTACCGGCGCATGGTAGAACAGAGGGTGTTCCAGTTCAGCCATGCCCAGCTTATGTAAAATATCTTCAAACCGCTTTGCCAGCATAGTATCCCTCCGCCTTATAACATTTCATACAGCAGGGCAACGTCGCCCCGCACCAGTTCCAGATGGGAGCGCAGCGTTTCAAGCCCGCTTTGCACCGCCTCGGTGGGCAGGTCCCAGTCAGGGGCAATTTCAGCGGCCAGCTCCGGGAGGTCCCACTCCCGCAGAGCTGCCAGCATATTATACGCCAGATCTCGCTCCAGCAGAGCGCAGTCCAGGGTGTCCTCCGTCTGGGGAGCAGGAAAACGGACATCCAGATCCAGCTCGCTCTCACACCAGTCCCAGATGGCCATATAGACCACGCCGGAGCAGTCTCCGTTGGACAGTTCCTGCCGCTGGCCGTCTTTGAGAAGATAAAAGGATGCAATCTGTGACATGGTGATTCCTCCTGCAAGTTAATCTTACGCGTCTCCTCTTTGCTCCAGCAAAGCAAAAACTTCATTCATATCCATTTCGAACATGACACTGTTTGCCTGCACCGGTGCAAAGTAGTAGGCAACTTTTTCTGCGCCAAATTCCTGCTCTATCTGCTCCCATTCTGAAGTGGGATAAATACAGAAAGCGAGGGTATCGCTACCGAGCGAGCCCATATACCAGCGGAGCTGATACTGCGGCGACAGATACTCCTGAATACTTCTCAGTGTAGTGTCACGGTCGGTACAATCATCTGCGTAGGGGATCGGTGCGCTGACACCATTCTTTTTCATAAAAATATCAACACCGCGTTCTTTTTCTGTTTCCACACATTCAAACTGAATTTTATCTTCATCAGGCAGTTTTTTATTGAAGTATTCGATGATAGATTCATCAAAATCTCTCCAGTCCACCCAGATCAGAGCATCGCTTTCCCAAAATTCGTCCTGATGTTCCTCAGGTTCCGATAAAAACTTTCTGATTTCTTCCATACCGCTTTCCTCCGTTTTGTTTTCTTACTGTAATTTATTATATCTTTTTCAGATACTCCCGGGAAGCATTCGATGAACTCCCGATTCCGCTTAGGGACATCGAACCCCCTCCGATAGGGGAAGAACCCCTCTCGTTCCACATCGTCCAGCAGCTTCGGCAAGTCGGAAAACCGGGCGAAGAACGGCAGGGCATAGTCCCGGATCTGCCCGGAAATCTCCTGGATGGAGCGTTCCCGCTCCAGCAGAGTAGATACCTCATAGCGGGGGAAGTCATCATACCGGTGGGTCAGCCGGGCGATGGAGGTACCAACGATACCATCATAGGTTTCCTCCGTCCCTTCCTGCTCACTGCGCCACTGGGCAATCACCGGGGAACTCACATCGAAGAAGGCAGTAAAAGTGGTGGAGCCAAAGCAGATAGAGGGGGAAAAGTAAAAGGAGAACACAAAGATGCCGTCTTTTTTGTAGATGTCATTTTTGCTCTTACGGTATTTGTAGCCCAGCGGGATCAAAGGCTCCGCGATCCGCTCACAGGTATAGACGAAGATCTCGCGGGGCTTGGTTCCCTTGGGAAAATCCTTCTTCTCCATGTTGCCACCTCAATCAAAATCCATCCAGACCAGGTGCTTTCCGCAGTGGAGGCACTGGAACAGATAGCATTGCAGGTGCCCGCCATTGACGGATTCCCGGATCATATCTTTCTGCTCCTCGTCCCACATGGGATCGTCCAGCACCTCCTCCAGCACACCCAGTGCCCGCAGTTCTCTGGCACCCACATAGCCCAAAAAGGCACAGTAGTCGCCGCAGTGAGCACGCCAATATTCCTGCTGCCAGCCGGAGTAGCCGGGGGTGCGGTGGATCAATTCGTCCAGCTTCTCCGGATCGTCTACACCATCATCCAGAGAGAAATCATCTTGAAAACTACCGTCATATTTCCGGACCGCTTCGCCGCTGGCGATGCACTCTGGGCACAGATATGCAATATCCTCCACTGAAAAGAACGGATTTGTATAGAAAACATGGGTCGTCTTGCCACAGCAGTCGCAGACAACGCCATCCGCGGACTCCTCAAAAGCGCCGGTTTCCAAAGGGTAGGGGTGATACCGGAAGGCGGGCAGACCCAGCTGGGCCCGCCGCTCCTTCTCATTCTGCTTTTCCTCTGGTGTTTGGGGCTTGGGGATGGCGTAGTGATTGCCCCAATTTTCCGCATAGTCCTTCAAGACTCCCAACCGCTTGAGGGTCTTCTTGTCGGAACGATTTCCAATTTGGCAGAGCAGTTCGTAGGCATCCTTCTTGAAGTCCAGCAGATCATACACATCCACCAGCACTTCCTTGGCCTGCTTGTCTTCCGACAGCTCCAGTTTCTCCTTGAAGGTATAGAGAGCACGGACACTGTCTGGATCTCCTTCTGTCTCCCGAAACTGCTTTTGGAGTTCAATATATTGCTTCAGGTATTCGTTCATGGTCACAATCTCCCATCAATCCCACCAGAAGTACCAGACGGTGGACTGCCGCAGCACATCCGCCAGATTGCCCACAGTGGGGTCATCCTGCTCCTGATCCACGATGTCCGGGCAGAAGCCGTACTGCTCTGTGGCAACTTCCATAGCCTGCTCCTGGGAAACAGGGGCCGGGAGCAGGAACTCCAACTCATCGTGGCTCATAGCGGCGGGGATGGCACCATGCTGCTCAAACCAGTATTTTGCCACCGCCATCAGTTCCGGCGTATCGGGACACTCGTTCCAGTTCCCAAAGGGCAGGTAGGCGAAGATCTCCCAGGGGTTCTTGACCGGAATTTTGGCCAGAATGAGCGGATAGGTCATGTGGCTATCCGAATCCCAATAGCAGGAGAAGCGGTCATTGTCATAGCCGCCCTCCATCTCGCCCAGGACTTCCTCCTCCCAGTCCATGTCATCGTCCTCGGCTTCTTCCTTACGCTGGCCGGTCAATTCCTCCAAAACCGCCTTTCCGTCCTTGACGGGAGCGGCCAGCATCTTCTTCCGGTACTCCATTACCGTTTTGAGGTCAAATTCATAGAAGTCCGCATCATGCTCCGGATCGGCGTTCATTACCAGACACTCCAACAGCGTTTCATCATCCGCCTGGATAAGCACGGGAACAAAGCCCTCCCGTACCCCCAGCCGCTGGGCGTAGCTGTATGCCGACCTGATGGGGTCATCATCCTTCATGGAGGGGAAATAGGTACACTCGCAGTCCAGATACTCCATGATGGCCTGGGCCACCTCGGAAGGCTCCAGCGTGTCCCCGTCGAAGTCCTGTCCCTGCCAGTTTTCAAAACGTTCCCCGATCACCTCTGCCATAACCTGATAGTAGTCCTCGTCAAAGGGGATGAACAGGTAGGCTTCGTCCTGGAACTCAGCGGAGTGATACCGCTCCGGGCCGAAGAAGCGGAGGGCGTTGTCGTCAACATCGGCAGGATAGTAGGGGCTGTCGCCCTCTCCGTAGTAATAGCCTGCAAAGGCACGGCCTTGCTGATTGAATAGCACAGAGAACAGACAGCCGTCCAGCTCATCCCGGATAAACTCCCGCAGATCCACACTGGCAGGGTCAGCTTTGACCTGTTTGGCCACTTCGCTGTATTCTTTCAGGAAGTCCTCACCCATCAGGTCGTGCTCCATGCACCAGCGCAGGTAGATGGCCATGTGGTTATAAGCATTGATGGGGTCAATAGGCAGTTCCTTCTCCTCAATGCTCTCAAGGTGATAGGAAGCGTCGTCCATCTCACCGTCAAAATCATCATTGGAAAGGGTGCCACGGGTGATAGCATTCTGGCGAGTGGGGTTTACGACAAAACTGATCCCCCTCATCTTGTTCAGCAGAGCGTCTACATCATGTTCCAGTTTATAGTCCAACTCGTCCTCATAAAGCGGAATGACCTGATAGAAGTTGACCTCCTCGCCGCCCGGCAGAGTGCAGACCTCGCTGCCATCCTCCGTATCCTGGAGACCGATCAGGGTAGCAGTACACAGTTTGGTGTTGTCTGCAAATGGTTCCCGGTTCTCCACCGTATGACCATGCCCCAACCAGCTGTCACAGTTGATGGGCAGACGGGCCAAGGATTTCAGCAGGCGGATGGGCCAGTACCACTTTTCGTCTTTCATGGACTCCTGATCCAACTTCCAGTCCGCAGGCAGCGCGATAGCCAGCTCCGCCCGCTCCAGCTTGTATTCCGCCAGTTCCACCGGCACATTCATCCGGTGGGCACCCATACCCATGGTGACCAGGGTGTAATAGTCCCGCTCCTCAGTGGGCGGCACCATGCAGATGTCCACATGGATGTCGGGAGAAACCAGCTCGTGGAACACATTCTCGACCTTGCCGAAATACTGCTCAATGTGCCCCTCGACGGCCTCCATCTCCTCCTCGGTGTAGACTTCGGGATTACTGAATTCTTCCTCATCCTGCGTGTCATCATTGTCTGAGTGGTCGCAGCTGTCATCCTCCGGATCTCCCTTTATAGGCTCGTAACTGATTTTCAGGGTCATCTGCTCCTCCGGCAGAGAGACGCCGGGGCTGCGGGTGATGGTGTGCTTATCGTCCGCGGAAAAGCCGATAGTCTCGCCGTCTTGTAGCGTCACATCACACGCCAGCACATAGGAGGCAAGGCTTGCCAAAAAGTCCCGCAGTTCCTCCGGCTCGGCGTCGGTGTTCAGCACCTCCATCTCCTCCTTGCCAAATACATCCATGCCGTAGGTGTAGCCGTTCAAGCCATCCTCGCTCCGGTACAGGCCGAACCAGACCCAGTTGAAGATGGGCAGCTCGTCCTCTTTGAGCATATCGGCAAAGCCCTCGTAGAACCGGGGCTCAAACACCACGCCGCTGGTGTAGACGCCGGTGGCATAGCTCTGGCGGCAGCAAGCGGCCATCAGCTTGGTGAAGAGCTTGCCCTTCTCCAGAACCTTTTCCTCTTTGCCCAGCACCGCCACCATGATATGGGCACAGTGCTCCCTGGCGATTTTCACCGCATCCGGCCACATATAGTTGTTTTCCGCATTTACCTCGGCCTCACCACCGGGGATAGGGGAGGAGGCCAGGCTGACGGCGGCCAGCATATCGCCTACTTCAAACACCAGGGCGTCATCGTCCTTTTCCTCGCTGGCGTCGTATTCATCCACGGTGATGTCCCATTTTTCCTTCATGTCCCGGATGAACTGCTCTTTATCCCATTCTGCCTTGGACAGGAGGACAAAGCCGGTGAAGACGCCTGTGTGGCTGTTTTCCTCCCCGTCAGCGTCATCTTCCTCGTCGAGATCGTCTGTATCTTCTTCATCCGGATCATACAGGGATTCATGCTCCAGTCCCCGGATAAATTCCTCAAAGCTGTCTGCCAGATGGGAAATTTTATAGTTATTTTCCTGATCCACATGGACCACCGCAGGCTCTCCCTGGGGACCGCAAGCCCGGTAGTCCAGGAAAACCATATCGTGTCCGGCGCTGGGACAGTCGCAGATGGCCACGCCGATGGCGGGATACTCCCACTCATCGATCATAAACTGGCTGCCCAGCTCTCCGCAGAGGGAGCAGCTCTTTTCTCGCCCGATGCCGAAAATTCCGGTGATGGCCACATGGTCCTCTGCCCAACAGGTAGGCTCATCGCAGGGATAGCAGGTATTCACCGGAATGCCGCCGTTGTGCTGCTTCATCAGCCAGATGTAGGCGGCGGGCAGCTTGTAGCCCAGTTCCTCCTCCACGCTGGCAATCAGCTCATCGGAAGGCGGCTCACTGACATATTCTTTCAGTGCATACCAATTATCATCCCAGAAGTTGGTGAGGTCGAAGCCCTCAAAAGGGGTATTACCAGGCACGAATTTGGCCTTCTTCCGGCCGCGCTGGCGTTTCCGGATCTCCGCCTTACACTCCCGAATCACCGCCGGAGCGTCCTCGTCTTCCGGGTCCAGTTCTGCCCAACGCTGGGCGTAGGGAATGGCCTTTGCCTCCTGGCCATAGAGATACTGATAGCCGTAGGCCATCCGCATATTCCACTCCGCCTTGTCCTGGCCTTCCTCCCGGACGGACTCCAACACCTCAATGGCCCTCAGGAGGGCTTTGTCTCCCTTGGATTTCAAAGTACCTTCGTCATGGTCCCCGATGATGGCGTAGTTCTCCAGTGCACGGGCCAGGGCGTAGGCGGTGCGGTAGTTCCTCCAGTCCTCCGGGATGGCATTCAGTGCCTGGATACAGCGGGTGTACTCGTCCTCGTCGTTCCACTGCTCCAGCTGAGCGAAGAATGCTTCGGCGTTCTGTTGGGTATAAGGAATATAGTCCATGCCCGTAAGCGTTTCATCCAACTCGTCATCCTGATTCTCAGTTTCTGGCCCATCATCTTGTTGCTTTAGGGGTACAGAACCGGCTTCACGGCGGAAGGTGTGGAAGATGGCCCATGGGATGTCCGTGCCTTCAAAGAACTCTTTCGCCATGTTCAGCGCCTCTTGGATGTCCCAGGCGATGAAGTCCACATAGCCGCAGTAGCGGCCGGTGGCCCCGCCGGTGAGAGTGAGCACTTCCGATCCTTCATCAGTGGCAAACACTTCTTCCAGCTTGTCTCGGAAGTCGAAGATCTTCTGACTGCCTTCCTCCTCCCGCAGGGTATCCAGGGGATAGCAGAAGAAGCCCGCCACCGTGCCATCGGCATGGAGATCGTCCATAAAATCATTGTCGGCATTCAGATAGCCGTTGATGAGCGGCACACAGCAAGTGGAGCCCACCATGGTATCCAACCGCCAATCGGCGTCGGGATCTTCATTGGGTTCCATTTTGTAGCCAAGGTAGCTCTCCAGATAGGCTTCCGGGTCGGTGGAGAGTTCCAGCCCCCGCTCCTTCAGAGCGTCGGGAAGCTGAGACAGGAGGAAGGACGGCTCTGTCTTGGGTTCCTCCAGCACATCAAAGCTATCTATGTATCTCATGTGGGGGATCTCGCCCAGCACCTGGTCGGTGAGGGTGGTGAGCATCCACCAGGCCCTACTTTCCTCCTCCCGGAGCATAGGCAGCAGCTTTTCACAGTAGGCGGAGATGGAAAAGCTGTTTTCGCCCTGCTTCTCCAGCCAGATCTGCACATCCTCCCCGGAGATATCCCAGCCATCGTCGGTGCGCAGTCCGATGTTTCGGATGGGCTGACGGCCCACAAGGATGTTCCAGTGCTCCAGCACCTCCTTGGGGGCATGCTTCTGGAAGTAGATCAGCTCAAACAGTTTGACCTTATCACCCTCCGGGGTGAGGATCAGCTCGTACTTCTCGCCGTTAAATCCCATTTCAAAGGAGATTTCATCAAAGACCAGATTCAGGGTTTCCTGCATTTGGGCCACGAGTTCGGCACCGCGGGTGTGATCTTTGTCCTCATCCATCATCTGGCGCAATTCTGCTTCCATTTCCGCAAAGGTTTCCCACCAGTCCTCTGTCCGCTCCCGGAAGCACTCCGAGAACTGCGGCAGGGAAATGCCCTTCTGGCACCAGTCAATCAGTTCCTCAATGTCCTGTTGGGTGTTGAGCTTAGGATCATCACCGGGATGCAGTTCCAGAGCTTTTTCAAAATACCGAAGAGCCCGGCCTTCCTGATCCAGATAATAATAGGCATATCCCATGCGGAAATTCCAGGAATAAGTGTCTCCAAATTTCTCCTCTTGGGACTGCATCAGTTCCAGTGCCCGGTGAAGCAGCTTTCTTCCCTCCGGCTCGCTGGGGTTCGCCAGATTGTTGTAGGCCCGGGCCAGTTCCATATCGATTTCCGGGGTACGCTCTTCGGCAGGAATAGCCTCCAGCGCGTTAATGATCTTCTGGTGTTCGTCGTTTTCATGCCACTTCTGGCACTGCTTCAAAATATCCATATCAGGCTCCTCCTCATCCTGTTCCGGTTTCCAGCCTTGAATCTGCTGAAACACACCACTCTCGTCCCGCTCAAAAGCGCAGGGGGCGGGCGTATGCAACAGCGAAATGATGTCGGGATCGTCGTTGCAGATCGTATTCAGCTTGTAAATCCCGGCATTGTTGGGATCATCCATGTACGCCTCGCTCTCGTCACCAGCGGTAAAGCGCCAGCCGCTGTCCCAGCCGCCGTCCGGCTCCTCCCTGTAGCAGTAGCCCACCTTGCGGCCCTCTACTGTGATGCGGTTGGTGGCGATACAGCCATCGGCGCCCTCCCAGTCGGGCAGCAGATGTTTCACATCTTCCGCCTTTACATGGTAGTTCCGATTACGGCCGGAGGCTTCGTACAGCTCTTTCCGCAGCATCTCCACCTGATAAGCCATATCTGTGATCTCATCCTCGCCCATCATCTCGCTGATGTCGTATTCCAGCGGGGCATGGACAAAGTCCGCCAGGGCCTTATTCATGGCGTCGTGCTCCTCCGGCGTAACCGTGATGCGGATACGGCGGGCGGGGGTGTTGTACTCGTCCAGATCCTGAAGGTTTACACTGCCACTGACGCTGCACTCCAGCAGGATGGCGGCCAGGTCGGTGACCACATCAATGGCGAAGTGGAAGTCCATCTCCACGCCATCGGAATGTGTAAACTCCAGGTACTCCACGGTTTGGCGAAAGTCCCAGTTCTGCTTGTCCAGACCGATCTTGGCGAAAATCTCGCTGAGGGGGATCTCCTCCTTTTTCTGATCCTCTAAAAATGCCACAAGGTTCAGACTGTCATCGGAACCTCCGATAAAGTTGCCCCAGTATTTTTTGATATACATTTTCCGCACCTCCTGTTCTGAATCCAGTCGATCAATGAGCTGATTCAAGTGTTCCAACCACTCAGGAGCGATCTCACCGCTATCCTCGTTCTTCCAAAGATCCACAATCTCACGGATGCCGTCCTCGTCCGGCACCTCGTTTTTGATGTCGGTGAGCTGCCGCAGCAGGAAGGCAATGGCTTCTTTGGATGCTGTGAAACCGGTGATTTTATCCCATATAGCTTCTTCATGATCGTAGTCCAGCTTGCTGTTATCCTTCCATTGGAAATACAGCTCAGCCAGAGCCATAGCGGTGTTATCATAGAGAAAGTCGATGTCGGAGAGATCTTCTCCCAACATACCTTCCTCTTTCATCAGTTCGATCATCTCACCCAGATCCATTACCGGATGCTCCGGTACATATTCATTTTTGAGGATGTTCAGTACATCCAGCCCTTCGTCACGCTCTAATGCTTTTATACCCCATGCTCCCATGTCGGCACCTCTCTTTCTTTATTTCGTATCAAGCTTCTATTGTCAATCATAGTTCTCCAGCCGAATGATAGGCCGATAAAAGTCATAATCTCCGTTTAGTTCATTGTCCTCCTGCACTTCCGGCTTACAGTGAGGCGAACAGGGTAGGAAACCGAGAAATGGGCCCAGCCCACCACAGATATTGCATCCGCCGTCACCGCCGCAGGTGGTAAGCCTATCAGCCTGCACCACTTCCCGCATATAGGGATCGTAGGCGATGGACAGGCCGAAGAAGTTGGGTTCCTCCATGTCATAGGGCCGGTTCTCATCCTCATCCATGTCCTCAAACCAGTGCAGATGCATGGAGTAGTCTAACCCATCTCCCCATGGGAACAGGGTCCGACATCCGCCGCCACACAGGTAGGCCCACTCGTCCGCCGTGGGCAGCGAAAGCCCCTGCTTTTCCAGCCTGGCAAGAAGCGCATCGTAGTCTGTGCGGTTATAGATCCAGGTCTGAAATCCATCTTCTGTCCGTTCTATGCGAGCCGACTGATGCAAGGTAAGACTGCTGCTGTCACTCCAGGCAAAATCACGGAATTCCTTCAGCCAGTCAGGGTGGGCAGTCAGCCTGGGATCGTCCATTTTGACTGGCTCCCAGTTAATTTCCTCCAGCTCCCGGCCCACCAGCATGGGTCCAATGGCCGCCTGCCGAACAGGAGCCATGCTTTCCCGGATCATCTCCTCCGGGTTCTGCGGTTCCATCTCCCACTCCTGGAACAGATAGTCCAATTCCTCCCGGCTCTCCTGATTCAGTCCCACGGCAAACTGCTCCCAGCCCAAGGTGACGGTATCGCCGGGGACAAAGACGAACTCCCGGCCATCTTTCTCGAAGATGCCGGTGATGCAGCTCTGACCCCAACGGTCAAAGGTATGTAGACCGAGAAAGGTCATATCATAATGAGCAGCCAGGCTTTCCATCAGCGCCTGCTTCTCGGTGGTATCCATTTGATTGAATTGGGGACGGGACAGTTTTTCGTTCATGGCAAGTCCTCCTTCGATTCGTTTTGCGTGTTCCAGCAGATAGCTCCGGCCATCCTGCTTGGCCCGTTCCAAGTATTGTGGAAGCAGGTCGGAATGGATGACATCCAGCGAGACCAGAACAGCGATCCGCTGGTATTCCTGAAGTTCAGGAGGGTAACAGTTGCGCTCCCAAAACAGCGGAGCGAACTGTTCCACACAGTCAGGACGCAGAGCGGGCATCGCCAAAAGCGCCCGACGGCTCACATATTCATTGGGGTCCTTTGCGAAATTCAGAATTATATCCCTGACTTCCTGACTACATGAGCATTCCGGCAGATAGGCGGCAAACTGCCACTTGGCCTCATTCTCATTGGAGGCTACGGCCCTGCGGCAGAGGCACTCAAACCATTGTGGATGGGAAGTGGTCTCCTGTATAACCCCCTCCGCTTCGTTGTCCCTGGCTATCAGATAGACCATCTCATCCAGCAGGACGCTGTCTGCCGTTTCTGCATCCATTTGGGTCAGCACATGGCAAAAGGCATCAAAAATATCATTCCATGCAGGGTAATCGACCTCCCACTCACCGCCAATCTCCTCGGTGTTTTTTCCGGGATAAGTGATTTCCTGCCACTGATGAAATTTTCTTGCCTGCTCTAGCAGGCACTCCCTGATGTCCTTTGCCATACGCTTACCTCACAATTCTCTGCACAGTTTTCCCAGTTCCAATGCCTGTTCCACAAGGTCCAGGAGCAGGCTGGAAAAATTCTCGGCAATCTCCTTCAGATCGGCATAGTCACAGTTACAGCCCCGGACTCTGCCGCTCTCCAAGTCGATAAATACGATACTCCCGTCACCCAATCCTCCGATTGGAAAGGCGGGACCGTGGTCATATTCGCTCATGTAATCCTCATAAGCCTCTTGAAAAATCGGGTAGGCTTTTTCCAACTCTTTCAGTGTGAAAATCCACGGCTCTGCCAAATAGCAGCCGCCGAAGTTCAAAAGTAGCCAGCGGTACTCTGCGGGGATGGGAGTATACCTGCTTTCAAATCGTTTCACAGCATCCTCCGGTTCTGGGCAGGTACCCTTTGTGAAGGGGCTTACTTTATAAGCAGTTTGAATTTTACTGCGGTTTTTTTCCAAATTCATGTCATGCATTGTATTTCCCTCACAGAGCATCCAGGTTTTCCTGTAAATCGCCCTGCATCAAGTGCTGGGCAATGGCTTGGTTCAGTGGCTTATGGGGGTGATAGGCTGCCTCCTCTACATCGTGCAGACACTCCTCCATCAGTGCCTCCGGAGAAATGCCTTCCCGTTTGCCATAAAGATGGCCGAAGGCATAGCACACGGACTTGAGAAAGCCGAAAATATAGTCATGATTTCCACGCATACTGGGCAGGTCATTGAACGAGCCCATGCCGCCGTATGCCCGAAGATGGTGGGCAACCTCATGGCGCTGGATCCAGTCCTGAATATCCCTCTCCAGCCAGTCAATCCAGTTTTGAAATTCTGGATGGTCTGCCAGAAGGATGGAGCGCAGACAGGTCAGAGCTTCGGTATAAATATCTGTCTGTTTCATCAGAACCCTCCTGATTCTTTTAACGCTCCATCATAGGTGTGGCTTTCCCAGATGGCCTCAAATTCCGCTTTCTCTATGACGCAGGCGTGGAATTCCTCGCCCCAGACATGGGCGTTCAGTTCCTCCACAGTGGGGACGGGCGTGATTTCAATAGCTCCATCGTAAAGGTCGGGTATGTTGCGGGTGCAGCCGTCCCTAAAGATGTCAATGGAGCGGAGGGCCAGCCGCTCATTTCCGGTATCCACTTCATAGAGGATCACCAATGGTTCTCCCTCCGGTGCGCCCTCCCAAAAAAGTTTGATGTACTCGATCATCTCGATTCCCTCATCGTATCATTTGAAATAATAATACCAATTCCCGCCAAATTCCCGGTCACATTCCTCCTGGGAGGCAAAGGTGCAGTCCTTGATTCCCTCAATGGGGTAATGACGCTTTATCAGCTGCCCTCTGTGATAGGAATTGATCTGTTCCGTCAGGCCGCTCCGCCGCGCCGTCTCTAATTGTGCATCGGTGGCAAAGATGTAGGACACAAAGTAGTTGTCCGGCTGGATGTAGCAGCCAAACTCAATGGCCTGCTGGATGTCATCGAAGTGGTGTTTCACATTCTCCATGCAGGCTTCTATTACTTTTTGCCATACGAACTCCTGCTCCTTATTTCTCATGTTCCACCTCTCCTTTGCCCAGATAAGTCCGCATCGTTTTTTCATTGTCACAGGCCGCTCGGATCATTTTGGACAACAGCATCAGGTCATCGATGTATTGGGAGTATACGCAGAACACATCTTCGTCGGAGTCGAAGTGAAACAGATCCACGCCGCTGTTATTTTCCTCGAACTCCTGGATCACGCCCCGGGCAAGCCGCTCCCAGTCCTCGCTGTTGCCAATCAGTCCCAGCCGTCGGAATTCCTCTGTCCGGAACCCGTCACTGATTTTCAGCAGAAGGGAGATCGCATAGGGGTGGTGGGGGATGAGAAAGAATGGCGCGATCTGCTCCAGCTTCGCCCAAATTTTGAAGGGCGGGCGCGGATCAGGTATCCATGGCAAGATTTCCCATTCGTCCTCCGGTCGGTTTCCGTATTGGCAAAGGTCTTTCATAGTGTTCTCCTCATTCGATGTCGTTTCGTTCTTCTTTCACATCCAGTGGAGCGCCGTCCAGAGATGTGATCTGTGACAGTTCTGTTTCAGTCAGATTCTTCAGGAAAATGCAGTATTCGTCCGGGTGGCCTCCCACAAATTCCATTTTAGGCATTCCGATCTGCTGTGGGTCGGTGATCCACAGGCAAGGCTCTCCTGTTGCCCAAAACCGAGTCAGAGTAAGAATTTGGCCGTTGTAAATTACTTTCTGCTCCATCCTCATCCCTCCTGTAACTTCTTCAGCAGTTTCACGATCCGCTCCCGGTTCTTTGCGGTTTTCATGAAGGTGGGGAGATGGTCAGCCTGGGTCATTTTCGCTCTTCCCATCGGCTTTTCCCGCAAATCGGCACTGAGATAGTTGATCAGATAGGCAAGGTGCTCCCGGTTGAGGGCCCAGACTGGCTTACCCTGGAAGGAGGTCAAAAACCAAAGTTCCAGGCCGAAATAAGGTTCTCGTCCGTCCTGAATATCAGCAATATAGGAGAAAGCCTCTGCTGTTTTATGAACTTCTCCCGACATGGTTGTTCCACAATAGGGACAGGCCACATGGAGAACGGAAAAGTGCTTCCTTTCCTCATCTTCAATATCCACCCGGTAGTACCTGCCGCAGTTTTTGCACTGGTTATGGACATCGTAGCGGTAAATCGTCCGGTCACGGGTCTCCTGATGGCCGCAACTCAAACAGCGGAAATAGGCGTTATCCTCATCCGCTGTCACCACACCCGCGCCGTGGCACTTGGGGCATTTCACCTGAATGCCGGAGGTCAGGGCGTTGTATGCACTGTATGTAAAGTAGGGTTTATCGACGATTCGGCTCATGCGCCCACACACTCCTTTCATCCGTCTTTCTCTAAATAAAATCCCCATACGCAGTTGGAGAACTCTCCAGCAGCAAAGCGGTGGATCTGCCCATCAATCTCTACCTGCCAGACCTCGAAGGTATGGTCTTGGTGATAGATGGGGTCTTTGATTTTTACCCGCTTGCCGGTGGTTTGCCAGTCGTAGTCAAAGATGTTCACACCGAACAATTTGCATTGACCGTCCGGGCCAAAGGTTTCATATTCCCAAGCCATGTGATGCCTCACAATTCCGTGCGCTGCCAGCCGTTCAGCCGCTCCTGCACCGCATCAATCTTCCAGCCTTCGCCCACACGCTTCATAAGAAAGCGGCGGTCAAAGCCGATGTTTTTCTCCCTGGTGTAGATGTAGAGCTTGTTTTTGGTGATCTGCTCTGCGTCAAGGAATTCTTCCCCGTTGTAGGTGCCCTGGGCGCTGTATGAGAGGCCCAGAGGTCGATAGCCCGGACGGGGCTTTTCGTTCACATACTTCTCCCAGATCGCCAGCAGGCGGGGCACCGCCTCAGCATCTTCAAACCCGGCCTGCTCCATATACTGCTCCCATTCTGTCATTTCGGCAAAAAAAGCGGACAAGATTCTGCGACATTCCGCCGCCGCCTGTTCATCCAGCTGGACGGGCTTTTTGGCCTTTTCCCGCTGGAGCCGGGAGAAGTGTTCCATCTGCTCCTTGGCAAATTGCACATGGGCCACCGGCTTGATATAGTTGTTGCCGGCGATGGCCAGCAGGCCCTCGTATGTCACAGCGGTATGGTCAATCTGGATGTGGGAGAGTTTGGAGATGGAGGCTGCCTGGAGCAGACCGGCATCATCCAGCCCGGTGCGGTTAAGGGTCAAAAGATCCAGCTTGCAGCCTTGCAAGGCGGACAGGCCCCTGCCGTGAATGGCGGAATTGCCGTCCAACAGCAGATAGCGTAGCTTTGGCATAGCGGAAAAGACGGGGAAACAGGCGTCAGTGAGCGCGCCGTCCTCCACACCGAAATTCACCATGCTTTTGTGCCCGGCAAAGGGGGCAAGCAGTTCATCCGTCGCCGGATAATCTTTCACATGGAATCCCACCAGGCTGTAACCGGCCAGCCGCTCCATGAGTTCCATGGTCAGCTCCGGAATTTCAAATTTCTTTTCTCCGTCTAAGGTCAGGACACCGTTTTCCCAGTCCGCTGTCCGCGCCCGTTTTGGTAATTCCATAGCGTGCCTCCTTATTCCTGCTCTTTGTAACTGGCTTCAATGTCGATGAAGCGCACATACACGGCGCAGACTTCGCCCTTGGCGTCATAGCCGAAGTAGACGGGATAGTAACCGTCACCCCAGCCGGAAGCGAAGATGGGCAGGTTGCAGTCCGTGTCCGGCACCGTCCAGTTGAGCCAGTCGCCGTAGTCCCCCTGATATTTTGGGTGGGCTTGGGCGTTTTCCTCCAGTAAGTCACAGAACAAGTCGTTGTAGGGGTCGATGTCCGGGTCCACCTCCAGCCGCTTGGCCCAGTATGTCTTGAAGGCCGCCTGGGTCTGGATGTCCGCAATACACCCCATCCCGGCATCCACGCCGAAACCGAAGTAGTCGTCATCTCCCAGCGCCGTGTCCAACTCCTCGTTGCCCACCATGCCCAGCTCATAGCGGACAGGCTTCTTCTGAGAAACCTCCACCTTGACGCAGGCGTAGCGGTCGCCGTATTGTTCGCTGGGTACCACGCAGATTTTCACGGGATAAGTTCCGGCGGGGATCGTTTGAAGGAACGGCAGAGTGTCCTCCAGTTCCACCAGCGGATCACAGGCGAAGATCTGCCCGGTGGGGAAATGGACGGCGCCGATGTCCAGTACATCCACCGCCATGTTCCCAATCACTTTCTCTGTGAAATGGGCCTCCAAGTCATCTTTACAGGTCAGTTTATCCTTGATTGCTTCGTATTTGTTCAGCCATTCAGTTATAGGCATATCAGTTTCCTCCTGTTGATTCTGTTTCTTGATGTACAGACTCTTTGAGCCATCCCAGTAGCAGTTCACACACCGGCCATCCTGAAAATGATGGCCACAATTCGGGTAGCCATAGAGAATATGGGCACATTCCGGGCACAGCCCCATCATCTGTGAGGAGCCTTTGAAAAACAGGCTGCCGCACTCATCACTAAGGGCCAGTTCTTTTTCTGCCATAGGGCTCACCAGTCCCGTTCCCGGATGGCCTCCTCGGTGTCAATAGGGATGCCAAACCACTCCAGAATGTAGGCCACGGTTGCCGCGATACATTCCCGTGCCACCGTTTCGATCTCGCTGTCGTGCTCGTCAAACTCCTCCTGGAGATCATTGATGCCGCAGACCGCCTCGTCCAGTGTTTCCTGCACCACTTCGGTGTCGGTTTCGCCGCTTTCCAGCAGGTCGATGACCTTCTGAAGCTCGTCCTTTACCTTGTCTACCAAAAAAGCAGGATAGTAATTGTCCTGATACATCTCGTCCAGCAGTTTGTAATTGGGGTCAAATGCTTTCATCGTGATTTCTCCTTTCTCATTCAAACATCAAACCGTATGATTCGGTCAGGCTTCCGTCGTCCTCGTGAAATATACACTGATACAGAGGCTCACGCTGGGTTGCTTTGCGGAACCGCTCCAGAACCGGAGCCAGCGGCTCACCGTTAGGGATGCCGAGGGCATCAGACACCTGTTGCAAGCTGTCCATATCCATATCTTCCAAGTTACAGTTGCGCTGTCTCTGCCCATACTCCTCCAATGTTTTGGAATCTACATACTGCTTTGTGTCACAGCAGTCGTGCCAGCAGATACAGCTCACAAGCAGGGAAAAGAGGTCGTCCATGCTCTCGGCCAGACGGCCTGCCTCCCCTTCGCTGCTGTAATATCCAATGGAGCCATCTTCCAACAGGTGGTATTCTCCGCCGGAGCCATCTCTGGCAAAGGCCATGCCGGGCAGGGAAAAGGTGCATCGGCCTTCTGCGTCATCCCGCGGGGATAACTCATCCAGCAGGAAGAAGTCAAACAGCGAATCAAATTCATCCGCCAAATCAGGGTTTTCATGTAATATCTTCAAATAGTCCATAGCCGTTTTCCTCCGTTTACGGTTCTTGGGTCATTTTGCGAAGCTGTTCCAGCCACAGCGTTTCTTCCATTATCTCATCATTTTGGTAAAAATGGTCTTTGTCGCGGGCCAGATGATCGGCAAGCGGAGCCGCATCCACAGGAGTGCAGACTGTGAAACTGTCCCGATCCGCCCCCTTGATCTCCCGGTTGAGGTAGTACACCCGCTTGGCATCGCGGGAATACCAGTGCCCAAGCAGCTCCCAGGAAGTCAGCTCTGCTTTTGGAAGCTGTTTGCCGTAGGCATAGATCCGCTTCTCATCTCTGGCAAAATAGGTATCACCCAACGAGCGGAAAGAGGAAACTTCCGCGCCCTTGATGATCTTCACCTTGCCGTCTCCGTTGTGGAAGTAGACCTGTCGGCTGTCCTTTGCATATCCCTGGGGCGCACCCGAATCGTTCTGGCCGTTGTCTAATACCTGGAAGGCTGCCAGCTCTACATCTGGTATTCTCCCGCTGGTGGTGTAGACAGCTGTTTTATCCATCGCGTAGGCATAGTTTAACACCCGAAACGACGCCGGGTCTGCTCCACGCAGGCGAATCCCGCTGAGAAAGCAGGCCGTAGAGGATTTTCCCCAGTAATGCCAACAGCAGAAGTCTTTGGGCGCAATACCCTTCAACAAGCCGTTTTCATATAGACCGGAGAAATAGACCGCTCCATCCCGAAGGAAAAATTCGTTGTCCACCGGCTCTGTGTTGGTGAGCGGTTGGAGCATTTCTCCGTGCTCGGCTGTGATGCTCAACTCAATCTCATCGTCGCTGTAAACTAAGTAGAGTTCATGAGGGTCCTTTCTATCGAAATGCAGTTCAATGTCACAATATTTGAGAATCAAAGGTTTCCCGTCGCTTCTCATGGTGGAAACGGCATCGGGATTCCCGAAGATTTCTATGACCTCATCCTGCGACATTCCGAATTTCAGCGGTAAAATGTCCCGTGGATTCTGCAATATTTGATTGCGCCAAATCGTAAAGTCCTGTTTCATAGTTTTTCGTCCAGTGCCTCCACAGTTTTCATGGCAGCGGAATCAAATTTGCACTGCCGCAGTTCCCGTTCGATCAGGGCAAACACATCTGGAAAGCACTCAATCTCATCCTGGTACTCATATTTCGCATACAGTTTCCCATACTCCGAGATCCAAACCTCTGCCGGGTAGTAGTAGCCGATGTGACCGATGGGCTGGCACTTCTGACCAGCTGCCTGCTCGATCTCCGCCAGCTCACAGCCGGACATATCCCGGAAATAGGCGTCCTCCAAATGGTTTTTAATTCCGTTGACCAGGTAAGGGAACAGAGCAAACTCAAAGTCAGCCGCCCATTTCAGCTTTTTCTGCGCCAGGTACCACTCGTAGCACAGGCCGAAATATTTGCGGTAAAACCGCTGGGTGGTCTTCATCATCGGGACGCCATGATCGGCGTAATACTTCTCCGCAATGGAAATATCCACACTGCGGCCTTCCTGCCATCCGGCGTACTCCATCAGCTGCTTGACCTTGCTGCCCAGGTCGCCAGAGATAGGGATGCGTTCTTTGATCATTCAATTCACCTCCTGTCTGCTGCGAATCAAAGTTCATTTGGATACCCGATCTTGTCCAGGCCCGCCTTGATTTCTTCCCATTCATTGCGCTTGGGGTTCAGTGCAGCGACCAGTTCTTTTGTTACCGGCCCCCCATCAGCAAGCTGGCGCACAGCCTCCAAAGGCAGGTCTGCTGGGTAAAACCACTTTCCATACTTCACATAGGTCTGTGGATTGCCATCAATCGTGGGGAGCAAATCCTTGGATGCATCCTCGCCGTCCATGGGATTGCAGTTCCAGGTGGTGCCATCTTCCGTCCAGACGCAGAAGGTGCTTTTCATCTTTTTGACTTCACGGCTGCTCATGAGTTTTTGCAAAGCAGGGGGCATCCCATCTGTCAGGTCTTCGATACGGGGAAGTTTTTCCTCCCAGTCGTAGAGTTCAGAATCCACGCCGTTAATCACGCAGCCTTCGGGCGCGAATAGGACAATCATACTCTGGTCGCTACCATCGGTGGCAAAGAATGCCTCCTTGCCTTTTCGCCATGCGGGGTTGTATGTATAGTGGCGGATGAAGCTCCATTCCTCCTCCACCATGATGATGTCCAAAGCCGCCAGCCCTTTGCAGAAGTTTTTCAGGCGCTCCGCATTGGGAAGGCCAGATAAATCTTTTGTGGAAATCATGTGGTTATCCTCCTGTTTTTCATCACCACAGCCGGTCGATCTGGGTATATATCATATTCGGTTCTCTGTCCATAAAACTGGTCAATGCGTCGGTGGGTTCTGTAAGCGGCATCACATTCAAAATGTCCAGCACATAATACCAGATCCCTGTGTCCCAGTCTCGAAACCTCCCATTGCAGATAGCCCGACCATAATCACCAGGAATCAAATCCAGTGCCAGCTCATTGAGGGGCTGTTTTTGCCCGGTCTTATCATAGGTATATCGCTCCGGCATCGCACCAATATGCCAATCATAGCGGTAACGCACCTGGATTCCGGACTCCTGCTGAATCAGTTCAAAAGAGTGAACCCGCATTGTGCCATTAAGCTTCCATTCCATCAGCCTGCGACAGTCCTTATTGATCTGAAATCCATCGGGCCTCTGTAGGATAGATACAAAGTGTGTAGGCAGGCCAAAGGAATAATAAGAGAAGAAGTCTTTCGGCAGCCGCATCGCTCTGGGATACTGGTTTCGCTGTGCGGCGGCGTTTCCTCCCCGGCAGTCTTTATACCATTGCAGGCGGATCTGCTGGATCAGAAGTGTGGGCAGATATTTTTCTCTTTTTCGTTCCTCAGCTCTCATGTGTAATACAGAAAATATCCTTGTTCAAATCAAAGTAGATTACCAGCAGCTCGTCTGTGATCTCCGGGTTGAAGGACAGATCCATGATGAACACTTGTTGATCCATTTCGTCATCCACCAGACTACCAAACCGCTTGAGTTTCAAAAAGTCCACCATCTCGGCAAAGGACAGCTTGGATGGGGCTGTTCCCGGAAAAAGTTCCGCCGCAATATCTGAGCCTACATCGTCCCGGTGGAACTCCATGAAAAATGTCACAACGCTATGGTAGCGACTGTCCTCGTCCGCCAGCGCCGCTTTGATGGCGGTTTTGGCCTTCTCCGCCAATTTCTCCGCCTCATCCAGCATTTCTCCCACCGCATCCATGGCAGCAGGATCGCCGGTCAGTTCTTCCTCTACATCGAAGATAAAGGGTAGTCCCGATTCCTCGGGAAAGTTGAAGATTTCCTCGCCGGGTGTATATGTAAAATCAATGCGTTTACAGTTCAGTTTCATAATATTATCCTCCTTACCCCTCAATGTTGGCAGTTTTGAGGCCCTTTTTCAAGGAGCCGTAGACTGTCACTGCATGGTCGGTGAACATCTCGTCGCAGTCAAACCAAGCGGTGAAGCTGCCGCCGGAGGTGACGGACAGGCTGGTCATGCTGATTCGCCGGGCAAGTTCTTCCTCCGTAATGGGGTCTGTTTCCGGATCACGGGGATTTTCCTCATCCTGAGAGAGCCAGTTGTTGGCCAGCCCGGTCAGGTTCTTGGCTGCAAGCTCTCGCATGGCCTTGTCCCAGGTTTCACAGTCGGCCAGCAGCTTCTTGGCGGCACTGCGGGCGCGGGTCCAGGAGGGCTTGCTCTCGGCATTGACCTCAAGGGAAAGAAGCACATCCTTTCCGCGCCACTGGATCTCACCCTCAAAGACATCATGGTCCTTGTCCAGTGTCAGTTCTCCCAGCACCTGGTCCTGGATCACGACCGGCTTGTGGTACTCGTCCAGAACGGTCTGAAGTTCCGGGCAGTCCTCATGGGCCTTGACCACCTGGGAGATACACCAGGGCCACGCCACCAAATCCTTTGCCCATTCTTCTTTCATCCGGCGGATCTTCAGGCGGCAGATCTGCTCGTTTTGAAAGCGTTCCCAGCCCTTATCGCTGTTTCGTTCCTCGTCTGTGACTGGCCACTCCAGCCGCTCCTCTTTGGTGGTAACTTTGCCGGTGTCACAGAACACCATGCCCAGCGTCACAACGGTCATTTGCCAAAAGCCACCCTTGTTGTTATATCCGCCCCCGATGCAGCGATTGATCAGAGCGACCACTTCCTGCTCCTCGGGCTCGTACATCTCATAAAATTCTTCAAACATAGATCATTCTCCTCATCCCTCTATATGATTGTGGTATTCCTTTTCAAGCTGGGTGTACCACCGTTTCAGCATGGTTTCCAGACTGGTCTTTCCTTTCCGATCATAAAAAGCAAGGAACTTGTCCAGCAACTCAGGAAACAAATTCTTACCGGTATTTGTCAAGTCCTGATTGAGATAGACCATCCGCAGGATACGGTCATACCGGTCCAGAGGGTTCTTTTTCAGCAGCTCCTTTTCAAAGCAGAAGCGCAGGAATACCACATTCTCGTCGTAGAAGTCCTCCACCACTGCTGCTCCAATGCTGGTGTAGGTGATGTCGTACACCAACCGGCTCCAGTCAAATTTCTCGGTATAGAGCAATTTCAGCGCCTTCGCCCAATGTTCCTCCGGGATCACCAGCATCCTGTGCTGGGCGGTGCTGGAGTAGCCGCGGTAGACGGATTCCGGCTGCCCCAGCAGTTCACTCACACTGTCGGCGTAGACGAAGCACAGCGCCTCATCGAACGGGCCACCGATGAAGTTGCCATTGCAGTACAGCATATAATTCTTGGACTTGGCCGGAGAGTAAGAGAGGTTGTATTCCTGCGAATCCAGGATTTTATGTACTTTGTTCAAAAAATCTATTGATGTCATCGGTTTGCTCCTTATTCCTCAAACTCGCCCTCGATCATTCCATTGAGATATTTTCCGGGATCAGCGATAAATTCCTCCCATTTGGCCAGGGGATGGAACTCCTTGTGCTCGATGTCCAGATACCACAGCTTTTTGTCCCTGGGGCTCCACAGCAGCAGGTAGTCGCTGTAATTGTCCATGGCCGCCATGAGGGAGAGCAGCCTTTTTCGTTTCCAGGTCATCTCCTGCACATCCATGTAGGCGTACAGCTCCGCCCATTTCACCCACTCCTGCTCCGGGAATTCCAAACGCAGGGGGCCGGTCTTCAAGTATTCCACCAGCTTGGCGGGCAGTTTATAGGGCATGAGCTGCCGGATCTTTTCCTGCTCATTGTGCCAGTCCTCCGGTTCCAGGGCTTTTAAGTAGTCGGCCAGCTCCTGATTTTTGTTCTGCACCGCCACGGTGTAAGGCCGGTCGCCGTATTTGTCGGCAATGGTGATGTCGGCCCCCTGTTCCACGAGCCAGCGCACCATAGGGAAATCGTTGGAGCGGGCGGCCTCGGTGACAGGGGTGGAAGCATAAGGGAACACCATGTCCGGCTTGTGGTAATTGATGTCTGCACCTTTTTCCAGCAGGAGTTTGGCAAGTTTGGCCTCTCCATCAGACACAGCGGCCCGAAATGCCTCGCCGCCAAACTTGTCCACTGTGATCCCGGCTTGCTCCAGCACCGGGATATTCTCCGGGCGCTTGCCCCAGCGTACTTCCTGGAAGGCACGCTCTTTCTGCTTCGGGCTGAGTTTTACGGCCTGTCCAGCAAAGAGGGTGACCACCTCCGGCCCACAACAGCGGGCAGCGGTGAGCAGCAGGGGCTGTTCCTCTGCCAGACCGGGATCAGCTCCATGCTCCAGCAGGAAGTGAATCATAGGCACATCGTTCCGAAAAACCGCGATTTCCAATGGCATCAGCTTGATGTATTCGCTGAGCTGGATAGGAGCACCCAAATCCAGCCCGCCTTGGAGCAACGCCTCCAACTTGGGAGTGTCATGGTCACAGATGGCGGCAGCCGTTTCCGGGAGGGTCTCCCAGCGGCCAATATATGCAATTTGGTACATAAGGCACCCGCTTTCTCGTCTTGTACTCATTCATCCCCGAACCGCTCAGCAGCATCTTTGTAAACAGTAATACTTTCTTCCACTTTTACTTTTTCGCTGCGAATACGGAAGTAGTCCCGCAGAATGCTCTTCAGTTCCGGGTTTTCTACCTTGCGGGGCAGCAGGCTGATGAACATTTCGTCGTAGCTTCCATATAGCACACCGCTCCGGTTGTAGGTCTGCCATGTCACCGTAGGTTTGCGGCCCTCCGGGTCCTTGGCCAAATCAAAGAGCCACCGCTCATCCAGATCCACATAGCGTTCAATCATAAACCTTGTGTCATAGGTTCCATAGCTATAATTCCCCCAGAAAATCAGAGCGATCATTCCATCCGGCCCCAGGCGTTCATAGGTCCAGCCTTCCGGATAACAGCGGTAATGGAGCATTCCCAGCGCATGGAACAAATAGCCTTTTTGCGGCGTATCCAGAAGGGGCGAATAGGTCTCGTACACCTGCTCCTTGGGCTGGGTGATGATCGCCTTCATAAAGACCGGCATCAGCCAGTTGCCGCCGTAGCGTTCATTCAGCTCATCAGCCAATGCTTGCAGTCGCTCATCCGGGTTGCGGATCAGGGAGGCGGTCAGCACCACAGCGGGAATTTTCTCTTTTTCCTTGGGTGTGGCATCCCAAATGCGAAGCCCGTCCGTGATCCACCAGGAGGTACAATCATCATCAGAATAAACAGGCGTGCGTTTCAGCTGGGCGATCCGCTGGGTGTTTTCCGCCAGGAAGCGGTAGACCTCCAGCATTTTAGGCGAGGCTTTCCCCAACATCAAATGGAAACAGAAGTTCAGTTGTTCTATATCCAGCGGCTTTGTGTCCCCCTCGTCCAGCAGCTTGGAGAGAGTCTTCAGAATAACTGGGGCGATCTGCTCCGATACACAGTCGGAACAGGCATCCGACATGATATTGCTGCCCATCCATTTACCCTTGACCAACTTGGCCCACAGTGGGGCAGCAGGGGCATACTCCAGATGCGCCAAGGCCTTCTGAGCAGCCGTTTTGTACTTGCCCTTTTCTGTATTCACAAGCTGGAACAGCAGTTCGGCGTTTGCTTCATCCTTGCCCAGCTCCAAAATGGCCTGTTCTCGCTTTACGCCCTTGGGGGGCAGTTGTTCCAAAGTCATCATTCATTTTTCTCCTATCCCACAATGGTGGTTTCCTTGACGGCCAGATTGTCGTAATTCATAGCGATCAGCTTCTCGGCGGCCTCCGGGGTACACATGAATCAAGTGCTCTCGCCCCAGGCGTCCATCCTTGTGACGGTGAAGAAGTCGGTTTGGGCAGAAGCAGGTTCTCTTGCGTCAATATAGTAATCGGAGTAGAGATACACCAGATCGACCTCTCGCTCCGGTAGCCACTTGGCCCGGCGCGCACGCGGTTTACCATTTTTCAGAGTCTTTTCTCTGGGGTTCTCAAACCACGCCAGTTCCTTGAGCTTCAGACCGGTGAAGGTATCCATGAGCCGCTGGGCAATCTCCCGGTGGGTGAATACTCCGCAGTCCCAGGAGCCCATCAGCCATGTCTTTATAAAGTCGCCCACCTTGCTGCCGGGAGCAGGCGGCCCATAGACGCTCTCATCCGCCCACATGACCTCCAGCTTTTCACATTGATCTGGCCGAGGACAAGACTGCTTATTGCCATAGCGGTACATGATATTTACATAGCCATAGTCTTCTCCGGTTCGGTCATGACCGACGGCTTCTACTTTATAGGCAGTTATGGACATTGCAGTTCCACCTCCTGAGCCAGTACAAATCCGCACAGTCCAAGGGATGAGTCGATGACAAATACCCGGATGTGCTCCCGTTCCATGCGCTTCCGCAGTTCCTCGATACTGCAGCAGGCGGGAAAGCCGTAAGAGATAGTCCCGCCCAGCAGGTCTTTGTACTGCTGGAAAAACCCATCCACGGTAATCTCTTCCATACCAAAGAGGATGTTGTCCTGAATCACATTTTCAAACCAGTGGGCCAGCAGGCCGGTGAAGCGAACGGATACTTTCTCTCCGGCCTCGGTCTGGGTATCCATGTGCAGGGTATGGGCTTCAAAGTCAGCGCAGTAGCGCAGGACTCGGTTGTCGTGCAGATTGTCAAAGGATTGAATTACCATACTCATGCCAATTCCGCGTCCAGTATCTGGACGGGTTTTCCTTTCTCATTCACATAGTAAAGGGCGATATAGTCGATGCCATCCCGCTTGACCTGCTCCCAAGGTATACGCTCACCGTTGATTAGTTCCACAGTATCTGCCTCGTCCGGGTCGAAGTCTTCTTTTTCGTCTTCATAGTCGATACTGTAACCCAGCTCCAGCACCAGTTTGGAGGCAGGGATTTCGTACCGCTTGAGGGGACGGTGTTCCAATTCAGATGGATTATGTTCATCGCAAAACATATTGTCGTAGCCATGCCGTCCACCGTCAAAGATGACGAACTCCTCGCCGCTCTCCGGATCACGGGCTGCCACCAGTCCGGGAGCCGGAGAGCCATCTACAATATAGGATTGGGGCTCTCCTTTCACCGTGAGCAGATCTCCGTAATACCAAACCTCCAGCAGTTCATTGCCGGTGGTGGAACAGAGTGTCACGGTGGGCAAACGCTTCTCCGCCCACTCTTTCACATGGCCGGTGAGCCAGGTGGGATATTTCTCAGTCATCATAGTCTTTCTCCTCCTATTTCAATTTCAGTACAAATCCCCAGATGCTCACTACGATCAGGAGGACACCCAGCAGGAAGAACACCACCCGCCGGTATCCTCTGCTGTGGCGGTGGGCATCTCGCGTACCAGTGGGATTGCAGAGCCAGTTCCAGTTGCGGATCGCTCCAATTAAAATCACGGCCCCGATGAGCACCGAGGCAATATACCAATGCTCTTGCAAAAATGCTGTGACCTGTTCGCTGTTCATTCTACTTCCTCCTCACGCAAATACCTGCTGGTATTTCTCTTTCAGTTCCTTGGGCGCCGTCTTGATGACCTTGCTGCCGCCGTTTTCAGAGGCTGTGCCCCAGATGGCCCAGAGCACATCACGCCACAGGTAGGCCAGCGCCCTTTTGTTGCTGCCGGATTCTTCCGACAGGTAATATTCCAGATGCCCCTTGATCTCCAGTAGCGCATCCAGGCTCTCCTCATTGGCGATCAGGGTGCGGAACTCCTTTGCGGGCTTCAGATTCTGCATGGACTGGACACCGTGGACCAGCACCGGCAGGGACTGAGCAGTAAACCCGTACTTCTTAAAAAAGGTGTGAATAAACTTTTCTTGCAAAGAGGAGTGCTCGTCATCACAGCGATCCAGGTAATCGCACACCAGCCGCCACCACTTCGGCCCTTCCAGTCCCAGGGCAAACACGGCAAAGGTGCCAGGCATGGCGCAGGACTCATCAGAGAGGTTGTTGTACCACTCGTCCTCCTGCATGGCCAGCCGAGCATAATTCTCCATCCGGACATGGAGACGGGGATACCGCACCGCACAGGCAAAAAGCTGATGGACACCCTTCTTGGGCAGGCCGGGGATGGGCAGGTAGATCTTCTCTGGTCCGCGAAACTCGATGGAGTAGCTGCGGGGGAACTCCGGCTGCTCCAAAATCTCAATCAGATAGCTGAGAGCCTCCTCACAGGCCCCCTCGCCGCAGTCCTTGGCGGTAATGCGGATGGTGGCGAAAGCGTCGTTAGCCGAGGCGGTCAGGTGCTTTGTTTTCCGCTTTTGGATATTAGGCGGCAATTTGCCGCTACCATTGGTTTTCAGTTCCTTTACCATGTCAGGACGAATCTGGGAAACCAGGCCAAGGATGTGTTCAGTGGTGAGGGATTCAAAACTCTGCCCATACACCGTATGGCAGATCGCCACATAGCAGGCAAAGCGCAGCAGACCTTCATCCACATCCTCCGGATGCAATTCTGGCAGTACTGTACAGGGCGGGAAGACGGTAAAGCCATCATCCCGCTCTCCCACAAGGAAGAACCGCTCCTGCACCTGCTTTTCTATGTACTTCTCCAATGTATAGCGGATCTCTTCCCAGCCAACCAGCCGCCGCATGGCATCGCATAGGGAAACAGCAACATCGCAGGGAAATTCCTTCAACGGCAGACCGGTCAGATACCGCTCCAGCAGTTGATCGGGAAGAAACGGTGTCCCGTTGTGATTTCGCACTACGGTCGGGTAGGCGGAGTGATTTTCACGGGCGGTGCCATTCAGCACATCCTGAATGCAGAGATCCGCCTCTGCCAGCACCTCCGGGGAGGTGTCCGGCTTGTGGATCAGATAGTAGCGGTCATGTACGCCGTCACGCTTTGGTAAGCTCATGGCAAGGTCTCCTCTCAGGTCTGCTGGTGCTGCATGGATACGATCTGGCAGTCCGAGCAGAACTCCACATAGAGCGTGCCCTCCGCACAATCAAACACCGTATCCCACTGGATCTGAGCCAGATACTTCATGGGTTTGCCGCAGTGGGGGCAGGTGGTATATTCCGCGTCCTGCACCCAGTTGGCAAAGCCGCCGATGGTGTTCACATCCTGGCAGGCCGCGCCGTAAAACAGGGGCACAGGCGCTTCGCCCAGCACAAAGGGATTTTCCGTGAGGGCCTTGTAGTCCTCGGAACTGACATAGCAATCCGTCTTCTCCGCCCCGTCAAAGAGTTCGGAGGGGAAGACCTCCACGCCGCCATCCAGGGTGAACCGGTTGAAGGCGGGGCCTTTGAGAAATCCCACACAGCTGGGGCAGCAGGTGGCGGTCAAGATGCCGTCCAGTCCCAGGAACCGGAGCCGCTCATCCCGGCCGTCCAATACCAGCATGTCCACCATGCGCCCGCCACAGTGGGGGCATGTGTCCTCCCTTGCCCGGCCAATGCGGACGGGAGATTTCTCATCGGTGGTTCCTTTGACCATAGGATAGCAAGTGTCGAAGTTGAGTTGGATTTTCTGGCCCTCCTTGTTGAAGGTCCAGCCTCCGATCTGCGCATAGCTGGATGGGTCCACATAGAGGCCCTTGCGCCAGGGCCGGGGATTTCGCTCCAGCTCCAGCAGCGTCTCCATTGCCTTGTCATCTCCCTGCATAGCAAGGCAACTCATCAGGTTGGAAGCCGCGCTGGAATATTCCGCAGACAACAGCGCATGGATCAGACCATCCCGCACATCGGCGGGAGCGTGATAATAGATTTCACACGGCCAGAACACCTCTGCGGCCAGTGCCACTCGCTGAATCTCCGGGGTGATGGCATCATGGTAGCCAAGCAACTGCCAAAAGTCGGTGAACTCCGGGTCCTCCATATCAGCCAGCCTCTGGATGTTCTGGATCAGGTTTTTCTGTTTCTTCGTGATTTGTTCCGGCGTCCAGGCAAGAGCAGCTTGCCGTTCTTGCTCGCACTTACATTTCCAACACAATCCCTCATAACCCAAGGGGGTTCCACAGCTGGGGCAGGTATATTTCAGACTCATGTTCTCATACTCCTTTCAGGCAATAAAAAAGCCCCACGCCGCACTGTCATAAAGACAGGCTGACGCAGGACATGAAGAAGCCGCGTTGAAGGAGCCGCATCCACCAGCAGATGTAGTTTCTTCAACAACCAAAATATTTTTTTCGTATCTTAAAGCAGCAAATTGCTGTCCAATATATTGATTCATCGCAACACCCTTTTTATTCACATAGCATTGTCTTTTATTATACCACATATTGTTTTATTCGGGAATATTTTTCTTACCCTAAGTTGTTTTATATTCACCAAAAATTGATACGCATTAACCTCACACTCACCTTCTTTTTTTATAGATAACTGTCTAATTTTTTCTCTGATTATTATATTTCTTCAAGTGATACCTTCTCTTCATATGTCATATTGCCATATCCCATATGCCACCAAGAAAACAAACTGATCCCTTGGTGGCGTATCTTTTAGCTGCTGTCTATCAGCGTATACAAAAGACTGCTTTTTCCTCCGTTTTCACGCCACCTCTGTTCCTTTTTTATAAGCCCAGCCTTTACCAGATCCTGAATCGCCCGCTCTACAGTTCTCCGTGATAGGTTTAATTCCTTTGCGATAGTACCAATCGCAGGATAGCATTGTCCGTCTGTATTACTCCGGTCTTTCAAATACATATACACAGCTTTAGCCCGATGAGGCAGATCTGAAGAATAAATTTTAGAAAAATAAGCCATCTGTTCTCCTCTCTGCTAATCAGTTCTAAGAGGTAGTCTTCGAGTAGCTGCCTTATGCTGTTTTTCCTTCGCTGTCTCTCCATGAGCCTTTCCCCCTAAAAAAGAAGCCTCCTCCAACTTTCCGCTTTCAACAGATCCCCTCCATAAGTCTTCCTCATCAAAATCAGACCGCCTTACTATTTCCTCCTCCAATTCCAATCGGTCAGCATATACAACCTCTCTTGCTGCCTGTTCCGGGACTTCATAAACCTCCTCAAACCGGATACCCCATTTTAAAAACAAAGGAAGTCTTGTCTTCATAGGGCATACCCCTGTCTTAGCAAGAATGAAATTCCCTTTTGGCAAGGTCTTTAACTCCTCCGGCGCCATTAATGGTCTGCTCATCATTTGCAGGCTCTGGCTGGGGTCATTTTTTCCTCTGGATATAGAACCAGACAACACCGTTCTGTTTCCCAATGCTTTTGATAAGATTTCTGCGCTCTCTGAGTTTGGTGCAAAACCTCCAAACAAAATATCCTGGCAGTTATCGATGATAATACTGGAACCTTCTTTTCCATAATTCTTTTCCAACTGCGCAAAGCTTTGAATGATAGGAACCATGCTGATCCGTCTTGAACGGCCTGCGGAAAACATCATCTCCATGGATTCAATTTTTGGTATGGTTCCGATTTCATCTGCAAACATCATGACTCTGTTGGGCAGCTTTCCTCCATGTTCATCTGCAATCGTCAACATTTCCCGGTAAAGCTGTTGTAAAAACAGGGATACCATAAAATACTTCGTGTTATCTTCTTCCGGCAGCACAATAAAAATTGCTGACTTTTCCCTACAGAATGTTTCCGTGTCCAAAGTACTCTCAAAGCACAGGATCTGTTCCATCTCAGAATCCAGAAACGCATTCAATCTGGACATTGTTGTGGATAGCACAGAGGCCATTGCCTGATCCGCAGAATTTAAAGCTGCTCCTGCAAACCACTTCGCCTTGTGAGTAGGTGGCAGCTTATCCATAAGTAACTGGAACAGGCTCCGGTTCTTCACGGGGGATGGCGCCAGAAGATCCTGAATCAGCTTGAACACAGAAATGATATGGCGTTTCTCTGGCGGGCAATACTCTGCAATCAACAGAATCACAGAAGTCAGCAAACCTTCTGCTGCATCATAGAAAAAAGCATTTTGTCCATAACTGCTGGCAGAAGCCCCTTCAGAGCAGATAATTGTTTTAGCTGTAATTTTCGCATACTTCTCTGCTCTTGCCTTTGCTGCCAGATTTTCAGGATTCTTTAAATACTCATCCATGTATTTATTAACCAGCGTCAGGATATTGTTGCCATCAGAACGGGTGGGATTTCGTAAATCCAGAATGGAAATCCGATAGCCATAATATTCCTTGGCTATACCTGCATAATTACGAAACAGATCGCCCTTCGTGTCTGTGGTGAGGAAACTCATTCCTGAAGCACAGGCATATTCGATATTGGGGTATAAGAAGTTTGCGGTCTTACCCACTCCTGCTGCCCCGATCATGAGACAGTGAATATCTCCACTGTCTACCAGTGCTGAAATGGAATTTCCTTTCTTTTTGCATCCAACTACCAGCCCCTGCTCTTTTGGTAGATGCTTTCCTGCTCTCCATTGTTCCGGTTCATATGGTACATGTGCATACGTTTCCCGTATTTCCTTTTCCGTTGCAAACCGTGCAGTTCCATACTGCCCGTCTCCTACCGTTCTCGATTTAATTCCGTTTAAGGTATAATGATTTGATATCATTACCAGACTGCCGATTACAGCGAACATCCCCAAACCTATACAAATAAATATAATGACTCCCTGTATCCTACTCCCCTCCTCTCACATCATCTGTATAACTGTCTGCTGTCTATTCATATATTCCGGCGGTGGCTTCTTCAGTTCTTGAAGATCCTCATTCCAATCCTTAAGATTTGAAAAAAGCGAGAATACCATATGGTATCCCCGCTCAGACAGGTTTTTCTTTATCCGTTCCCTTGCCTGGATTCCCGCCTTATCATGATCCAGACATAAAGCAATTTGGGAGATGTGCGGTGCATCATTCAAAAGCTGCATCAACGCATGTTCTGCCACCCCACAGAGTGCCACATAACTATGATCCATCCACCCCTTTTGATACATGGAAATAAAAGACAGCATATCAATCGGTGCCTCAAATACATACACGGTATTACTCTTCCCAATCCAACGAAAACTGTACCTTGGATCACATCCTTCTACATTCCCCTTAAATGGTTGTCCCTTCTGACAGGTTCCCCTTTTATGTGCATGGCGTGGAATTCCATCTGAATCAAAACCCACAAACACAACATTATGATATTTGACATCTTCATAAATCATGTGTTTTCCTGCAAATACAGATACTACTTTAGGATCCACACACCTTGTCTTTATCAGATACGCAAAAGCACGGTGCATGGTCTGGTTCGCCTCTGGAAGTACGAATGGCTTTTTCGGTTCTAGTTGCTGATTCACGCTTTCCCGGTATGCAACTCCCTGTTCTCCGCCAAGCAGCATTGTAACTGCGTCCGGAAAGCTCTGGTTATAAAACATCCGCACAAAGTCAATGGCACAGCCTCCCTTTTCTGTCGCGTGATCATACCATCGATTTCCCCTCACTGTAATACTGTGATCACTGGCCAGGCGCTTTTCTCTTCCAGAACGAAGCAGCTTTTCCCCCTGCCTGGAAAGAAAATCTTCCAGATCCACCGCATTGGCCCTCTGTTTCTGTTCTTCCGTAAAATAAACAAATTCTCCCATGCCATCCTCCTTCGTCAATAAATACCTTGTGCCGGCTCCTGATCCTCCCTATGATGTCCTTGAGCCTGCTTTTTCTCTAACAGTTTCCTGCGTCGTTTCCGGTCAATCTGATACCGCTTCATTTCCATTGGTCTCTGTACTTCTTCGCAAAACAGCTTTTCCAGATGATGAAGCAGTCTGGTTGCTGCCAGAAACAAGGATGGATCCTGATATGCATCCAGATGTTCCAGTAAAAAACTGGCATACAGATTTCCTTGTTCTGCCGATGCTGTCAGATATTCCACTGCCTTTTCCCGATCACGGGAAACATCTCTGCCACAGAGATATAACTTTCCCAATACATACTGGGCATACTGGTTTCCTTTTTCCGCACATAGTCCTAGGTAATGTACTGCTGTTTCCACATTTTTCGTTACATGTTCTCCTGAAAGATATAACTTCCCTAACTGATAAAAGGCCCATTCATTTTTCTGCTCCGCTGCCTGTTGAAGCCATTTCATTGCCACTTCCACTTGAGGAGAATACTCTTCCCCCTTGAGATATAGCATTCCAAGCCGATACTGCGCATACGGATTTCCTTTTTCCGCTGACAGGCTGAGCCACTTCACAGCCGCTTCCACATCCTTCGGTATTTCCTCCCCCAAAAGCAACAAACATCCCATCCGATATGCAGCATATTCATTTCCAAGTTCCGCTGCAGAGCGGAACCATTTCATGGCCTGATCCATATCTTTATTAAAATACACACCATCCTGGTATAATTTCCCCAACACATACTGGGCAGCTGAGTGCTCTGCATTTGCTGCTTTTGTAAGCCATTCCACTGCCTGGCCGCTGTCTCCACTTCCCGTTTCCAGCCAGAGTGTTCCAAGTGCATACTGAGCATTGATATTCCCCAGCTTTGCAGACTTTTCCCAATACCTGGCCGCCCCCTCATCATCTTTGCTGGTTCCCGTTCCAGTATGAAGCATCTGACCAATCCGGTACTGGAGTTTATCATCATGACTTTTTTCTTCCAGAACCACAAAACCGGAATACGCATTCTGAAATCTCCACTCTGCCTGCTGTAAATCCGGCTCTGTACCCAAACCATCCCTATACATCTTCGCCAGTTCCAGGCTGGCATAAGGATTTCCCTGCTCTGCTGAACTCATATATAGAGAAAACGCCCGTATATCATTTTGCTCCACCCCCCGGCCCCGCCGGTAAAGCCCAGCCAGCGAATACTGGGCATACTTATGATCCATTGCAGCCGCCTGAGAAAACCAGTGTGCCGCCTTTTCATAATTTTGTTCTGCTCCCAAACCAGAAGCATACATTTTCCCAATACGATATTGCAGATAGGGTTTCTCCTTTTTCTTTACGGATTCTTCTCTTACAAGAAATGCTTCCAATGCTTTCTCATACCATTTCTGTGCCAGCCCAACATCCGCATCCCGTCCCAAGCCATCCGCAAACATCCGGCCAAGGTCGTGCATGGCAAACCCATTCCCCTGCTCTGCTTCCTGAAGGAACTTCTGATATGCCTTTTCAAAATCCTGTAATGTAGAATCGCTGCCATACAAATAATTCCTAGCCTGTATATATCCATCTGTCCACCAGTTGGAACTGGATTTTTCTTTTCTGCCATTAGGAAAAAGCTCTTGCTTGAGTTCCTCCTCCGCATAGTCCGAATCTAGTTCCCCTGTCAGCTCTGCTACCGGATTTGGTTCTTGTATAAAAAAATCGTCCTTTGGTTCTGAGTATCCATCTTCATTCTCTTCAAACAAAAAATGATGACTGCCAAGCCTCAATGCTTCTGCAATCACCATATTTTTGATACTTTTTAATTTAGGCTGTTTTGATAAAGGCGGTAATTCTTCCGTCTGTTTTCGGTAGGTCTTCACAATCTCATCCTGCCATAGCCCCCATTCCCGGTACAGGGCAGACACCCGGTCATCTTTCTCCAACTCGTCTACGATGTGATCGACCAGATCCTTCACATCTCTCTTCAGGTAGCCATAAACCTTTTTCCCACCTGTATTCTGCAGCCGTTTAGAAAGCTGCATCATACTGGTTTCAATTTCCGAACTCTTAAGCGTCCCCGCCCGTATTTCATCTATCCATGTCTTCATTACAACTTCCGACCGTTCCTTTAAATCCATACGAGACTGCGCCTGTTCCTCATAAATATTTGCAAAATCCTGACGGAAAATATCATGCGCCAGCTCAGAACGCATGGCCTCAATCGACTGCTTTGTCAGATACCCTTCTCCATCTTTTACTGAGTACACCAATAGATGAACATGGGGATGATGGCTTTCATTATGAAATGCAGCGTACCATTTCAGATTGGCGCTGTCAATTTTCATATGCTTACACAGCATTGCCCGTTTGGAACGCAGCAATGCCATCCACTGAACAGCACTGTCATACCCTAACCGGGCTGCATCCTCGCGCCGAAGGGAAATCACATGGGTCCACACAATTCCCTTGTGATCTGCCACTTGATTCTGCACCTGTCCAAGAACCACCGGTTCTCCCTCATCTGTAAACAGACCATGCTCACCAATCTTTTCTACACGGGGACGATGCGCCAGATAATCCACATAATTTTTTCGCGTCGCTGCTATATCAAGATTTTGTTCCAATGCACAGAAAATAAATTCCGAGGCATTTTCGATTGTTGGTTTTCTTTGATAATCTTCATACTCCAGCATTTCTTTTGTCGCCGGAAAATCCTGCAGGAGCTGATGCACTAACTTCTTTTGACTCACCGTTGCTGGGAGGTGCTTTTTACTTGTATCAATTTTCTCTACCCCTTTCCGCGTTCCAATGTAATGGACATAATTTTCTTTCTGAGATGGTTTTGCATCTTTTAAATATCGGGAAGTAAAAATAAGTTTTGTCATGTTACTCCTTTTTAGAAAGCAAAAAGGAACCTATGGCTTATCACACACCATGGCTCCTTTTACTTTTTATCACATCTTCTTCCGTTACATAGTTTCAATATTTGAACATATCATGTACATTGCTTGATCCAGTCAGAAAGAAAGTCCATCTGCTCTTTCGTATGAAACCAGTGCTCCCCGTTTTCCATAACTGTAAGTGTTGCTCCGATTCTATCTGCAAACTCAGCTATTGTTTCATACGATGTCAGGTTATCCTTTTCTCCATACAGAATGTGCGTTGGAACAGTCCAGGTAACAGGATGCTCCCTCACATAACAAAGATAAGCCCAGGAAAGTGTTTCCCCAAAGGATGTCGGGATTTCTTTCTGTTTCTGCAAGTCATCTTCGGTCACATTCGCCCACTGCATCATATTCCGAATCAATCTTTCCATGTCTACAACCGGAGAAATAAAGTATGCCTTCTCTATTTTGCTGTCTGCCAAAGCACTCATAGCAAAGAAAGCACCAATGCTGTTCGCAATCACTGTTACCGTTTCATATGTTCCGCATAGGTTATCAAACAATCTGGGGAACTCTTTTTTCGCTTCCCAAGGTGACTGTGAGGAATAGTCAAAACCAATTACATCATATTCTTCAAAGAGCGCTTTATAATACTCTGCCTCTTTCGGATTTCCACCTTTACCATGTATATACAAAATTGCCTTGTCCATTTATTTGTTTTCCCTTCGCAATACCTATTTTTTCTTTTTGGGTTTGGGCAGCGGCAGTTCATCATACATCGCGTGGAACAGTCCTGTCAAAAATTCTTTCTGATCAACCTCCTCTACCAGCAGCATCTCTTTTGCTCCCTCATAAGGTACTTCATATACCGGATCTGTCATATAGGCAATTGCTGACTTTGTGGGTTTTACAAGCAGTCTGTCATCATAAATGCCTCCTACAATCTTGCCACGATAATAAATAATAAACTCTCCCATCATCGTCCGATATGTAATTTCATCCAACTCGGACAGCTGCTCTAAAACAAATTGTAAATAATTTTTACTTGATGCCATCGTTTACCTCAAACCAAATTTTGTGTAAGAATACATTACATTCTTAATGCCCTCGATGTTTCTCTTTTTTCTTTTTTTGTTTTAAATCAAACATTTTTTTCTCTTCTGCCAATTTGTCTTCCCGGCTTTTAGACTTACGCTGCTGTTTCCTTTGTTCCTGCTGCAGCTTTAGTGCTTGCTGAGATTTTGTTCCAACGCCCCTATCCAACATTTGTTTATGAATTTCACGCTGGAGCTTCTTTGGGTTTTTTGTTAGTTCCTTTGCAGTAACCTCCACAGATGGACTAAATTGCAAACGATCATATTCCTTTAGCACAAACTCCCAAATCTCATAGTCCTTTGGTTCAGTTCCAAATGTTACTTTGGAAACGGAAAGTTTCCCATTTTCAACTCTCTCAAAAATACCTACCCAAAATGGTTCCTCAAAAAACACTGTCAGCTTGCCTGTCCTTATACTCATGGCAATCCCTCCTTAATGATTGAAATGAGCAAAGAATGGACAACCCGGAGGGGCAGGTTACTTACCCTAATATGCAGGACGGCCGGGCTACCTACCGGCTCTGGTATGCATCACTGCATACGTTGCGTTTTTATCTTTACTTTTATAATCAAGCCTCCTCGGCCAGATTAACACATATAATTTTTCTGTTTCTGATTAAAACCAACTAGTCTTTTCATCTCTAAATTTAGGCGTATCACTATCCTCATAAGGATTATAATTGTTTAAGTTACATCCAAACTCCTTTAATGATTTTATTTTATTATCTGCTGTCCATACAATCAAGGACATTCCGTCAAATTCCTCTATATTCCCATTATTCATTTCATTTTTAAAATACCACTCTACAACCGTCTGGTTATCTTTATGAAAGAACTGCTTGATCTTCCACTCCATCACCTTGCCACGTGTATTCCATTCATTAAACCAATGTTTTACAACTTGACGGTTATTATATTTTGGACTCCAGCTTTCAGTATAAATCACGTCTTCCGCAAAAATGTCATCCATACCAAGATCCTGTTGTGTAAGCCACATTTTGAACCATAGTTGAATGATTTGTTCTCTCTCATTCAAAATTCTACACCTCGATTCATTTCTTAGTATATTATAATCGATGAGTTATTGCATCGTAAAGGACAAATCTATTTTTTATCTCTTCTGAAAATTCATCACACAACTAGAGGGAAGTACAAATAAATTCTCTTTCCATCGTTTCCTTTCCAACAATATCTACACATCCCGCTTTTGATAATGATACGCATCTTCAAACTTCACAGTTCCATTGATCCGTCTCACTTCATCAACACATTTTACGTGCAGCCTGTTTAAAGATTCTTCATCCACATCATGGGTGTAGGCAATTACCTGTGAGAGCTTGGACAATTCCACTGCTATCTTAAAGTCCATCCTGGCCAGACGGTTCTCACTATCCTGAACGGTTCCCGTAAGCACAGAAGCCAGTGACTGCAAAAAATAATTTTCTGCTTTTCCTGCAAGAAGATACCCCATATAGAATTTAAGTGCTTCTGCTACAAATTCGTTTCTGGAACGCACATTGGCAGTCTCCAACAACCCGTCTGCCTGTTCTAATATAGCTTTTTCAATATAAATCCCAACACGGACTTTCGCATTTTCGCTCCCCATCGTTCCCTCCTTACCAGGTATTCACAAAATCTCTCTCATTTCCTCCAAAATCCTGCCACTTTCAAAAATCCAGCACCATTCTTTCGACCGCCTTTTCCAAAAGTATTCAAACCAGATTTCCCGAACGGCTTTGCCGGTCGGTGTTTTCCAGGGGTAGGCTGCCAAAAGCAGCATACCCCCTTTAACCTGCACACGTTTCGACCCTGCCAACCACTCAGGAATCCCATATCCCCCGTGTTCTTGCTGTTTCCATAACCTTCTCTCACATTTGCCCAACACCGCTTAAAATCCTCGTATGGGTACCACGATGCCACCTAGCTGTCCAAAGCCCGACACAGGGGCACACAGGGGGCTACACGGGGATGTCATGGATGACTGGGGATTCCGTTTTCTTTATTCTGGTTATCATACGATTTCTGATTCTTCCAGCTGGGACTCCTCCCGTCTTACAGTCCGATCAGCTCTACGGGTACGTTCTCTGGTGGATATTTCTCTTGCCACCTTGTCATCAATATATTCACGGGTAGCCTGCGGGACATATTTTTCATACAGTTTCTGTACTGTATCATTTAATTCCCCCTGAAGATCGGTGTCCCTTTTTTCCATGTGGAACTTTAACGCATCCAATTTTTCTGTGTTAAAACTGACATTGATCGTAGTATTTCTCATTTCAAATCTCCTTTTTCTTTCAGAAAGCAAATCAGGCGGCTGCTCACACAGCCGCCCGATCTCGTTTCATCAGGTTCTTAAATAATGGATTAGTTCAATGGCATCTGCAAGACCCGCCTTATAATACCTCAAACGCTCCTGTTCCGGTATATCCATTTTAGCCATAAGCTGGTCATCCAACCATTGCCGGTCATCCTCTGAAAGGCTATTGAGAATTCGATCCATGCGGAGGACATGTTCCTTGGTCTCTGTGCAATAAGCGGGAACCTTGTCCTCTTCACTTTTTCTCTTCAGCTCCAGAACTCGTTCTTCGATTACCTGATTTAACTGATCCATAATCTCATCCATCGGTTACTTCCCTCCTTTCAGCCACACACAATACCGAACTTTTTTCTAAAAGTCGATATCACATATCCATAAACTGTCCAGGCAAATCTGCACAAATTTCATTTTTAGCTGCCTCATTCCGGAATAGTTGCCAGCCTTCCAAAAGCATACAGATGGCTGTTCCAGTAAGGAGAAGTAAGGTCCGCATAGCCAATAGGCGAACCACAATGCAGCATCCTAGAGCCTCCAACATAAATCCCCACATGGCTGACCGCCCCTGCAGATGCATAAGTTCCCGTAAAAAACACCAGATCTCCGGGTCTAGCTTCCTCTCTTGACACAATCGCACACTGGTCATAAATCCCCTGAGCTGTTGTTCGGGAAAGGTGATACACCCCGGATCTCGTGTAGACCCAACAGATATATCCACTGCAGTCGAAACTGGTGTCTGGAGAACTACCGCCCCATACATAGGGATAACCAATATAACGGGTTGCCTCTGCCATCAGCGCGGAAAAACTCCCATCTCCCATAGCCTGTCCGGGAGGAAGACCATTTCCACCTGGTACACTCACACCGTATTTTGCCAGCATATAGATGCGCTGTACATTCGTTTTATCTTCCAGAGAAACCTCCTGGTTTAATTCTGCAGCAAGATTTCCGTAGACCATATTCAGGCTTTGGATTGGAATTGCAACTGTATAGGTTTCTCCCTCTTCATCCTCCCTCTCCTCATACTCTACAAAACAATCTGCGAATGCCCGATAGTCCCCCTCATCCATCCGAGGGTACTCCTTACCAAAAAACAGGGCATAAAAAATCGCTTTTACCTGGTAGGGATCTACTTCTTCGGCTTCTGCCATACCATTAATTTCATTTAACACCCCATCCAGTTTTTCAAAACTGTCCTGCATATTTTCGATGTACATCCGATACTCTGCTGGCACCTTTGAGGACAAATACCCTCCATGAAAGGACAGCTGGACAGCAGAAATGTTATGGTCTACAGTCCCAGAAAGCGTGCACATAATCATGGTGGCAATTAAAATAACAGGGGTTACTAATGCTGCAATAACAGAAAAAACCACAGTCCGCCCATTCCGGTCAGATAGGGTAAGCGCTACCAGTTTTGCTGTCACAGCGGCAGCTGAGACGGCCATAAAATCACTCCTTCCACACTTTTTATCGAGATATTCATCTGACGCATCAGGATTTATTTCATTCCATCATAGCCCCCCATATGAAACAGGCTCTGCTGATAGAAGTCTCCCTCTCTTTCCTGTTTCTGTACAAGCTGATAAGCATGTTCGATTGCGTCCTCCAGAAACTGGGTTTCAAACCCTGCCGTTTCGTACCCTTGCCAGATTACATTGGAATAATAGTCAGAGGGAATTCCAAATGAATGCCCTGGTGTCATCACATAAACCATGGCCGGAACAATTTTTCCATCCAGTTCAATCTCCAGCATCTGCTTATCATAGAAATTCGGATACCCTTCATAAAGATCCAGCGATGCCTCGTCTTTCTTCTGAATCTCCCAGACCAGTATCGGCACAGTACTCCCTGCTTTAGGTTCTACGGTTGCCACAGCCCCCCTGCGGCCTCCCCGAAATAACAGTTCGTAATCCTTTAATTCACTCTTTCCTACTACCTTCGCAGTCGGACAACGAAATGCCATCTGCTCCAGATTCAGATTGCTCCCATAGGCAATATAAAGTCTTTGTTTTCCTTTCAATTTGCTTCCTCCTGTCACATTCGCATACAAAAAGCCGGGGATTCCTGTGCTTCCCCAGCTGATTCTAATTCCTCAATTGGATGAATGGTTTCCTGTCTCTGGATCCGTTCTGCCAATTCCTTCTCCCGCTTCTGTCGCATTCTTTCCTTTTGTGCTTCCGCCTGAGCCGGATCCTTCCAGGCAATACAGCCCGGCAGATTTGCCAGCAGATGTTGACGAGCTGTGGCGAATTCTTCCCCATTTAATCCTAGCCGTAAAAGCCAAGTGCGGAATGTATACTTCTCATTGCTGGTCTGAGTTTTTCTTCTGCTGGCGCAGGACTGATTCAGCGCTTGGGCGCCAATCGCCAGACAAAACTGGATATAGGCCTTAATCTTGCCTGCATGAAGCGTCCCATTGAACAGACGAAATTCCACTGTTCCTTTCTGAAAAACAGAATGAAGGTTCAGACAATGATAGCGGCTATCATCATAATGCTGGTCTCTGCGGCTCTCCCCGTTATACCAGATCCGTTCCACTGCCTCCATACTCTTTGGTTTTCTTCTGTTTAATTCTTCCAAAAATCGTGTGTCTACTGGCTGACACCACCGATGCTGTCGATCCACGGACACCCCCAGAGCTTTATAGATCAGATCTTCCTTGGCTGCCATGATATTAGTGATATTACGAAGGGTTCTGGCATCAAACGGTTCCGCATTGATATGCACATGGATACCGCAGCTTCCATTCGTCAGTGCCCCATGCTCTTTCAGCTTCCGGATGATCTCCTGAATCGTCACAATATCCTCATAGCGACAGATGGGACTTACCATCTCCGTCTGATATTCTCTCCCTGCATTGATCTTTCTCCCATTCGATTTTTTCTGCGCTGTTATACTCCCATCACTCATAAACTTCCACTGCCGCCCCTCCGTGTCAATGGCTGCATAGGTATCGTAATAGGTTCCCAGATATTTGACTCTAGTTCCAAAATACTCTGCCGTTACCTCAGCCGCTTTCGCACGGGTAATGCCGGTCATCTCAATCTCAATGCCAAATTTCTGCTCCTTTAACTCCATTCATAGTCTCCCCTTTTAGCGTCCTCCTGCCTTTCCGAACAGTCTGGCTTTGTGTTCCGGGGCATTTACCATTAAGTTATATCGCTCATTTCCACATTTATACAGGCAGACTCCCCGTTGTGGATACCGGATCAGGTTATACTCACTATCCTCCAGCTGCAGGGTATCCGTATAAAACTTGGCATCAATGCTCCCCGCATTGAACAGAAACTGATGCGTCGGGATGGAAAACAGCGGCTTGGTATACTCCCTCACGCCATCCAGATTAAAATCCTCTAGGTTCTGGCTGGCTATGATAACTGCAGAATCTTTTTTTCGCACACGCTTCATAAAATTTCTAACATACTCTACTGCAGTCAGGTTGGAAAGGAACAGATAAAACTCATCCAGACTGGCTGCCGTATTGCCTTGTGTCAAAAGAACATCGCTCATAAACGAAAGCACATTAAAAAGCAATGCATTTTTAAGGCTCCTGCTGGCCTGTAACAGTCCTTTTACCCCAAAGGTAATGAAGCCATCATCGGTGATATTGGTATGTCCATTAAAGAACTTGCTCTCAGCTCCCACACACATAGAATTCAGCCCAAGAAGAATACTCTGAATCATTTCTGCTGTATAAAGCTGTCTTCTGTTTTCGTCAAATCCCTGATATTCTTCCTCAATGAACGCATAAAGATCGGAGAGAACTGGGTAATCCTCCGCAGCCAGGCATTCAAAATCACTTTCGTCTGTAATCCCCCATCTGGTATATAACTTCTGCAGCATGATCTCAATCACATCGATTTCCCTGTCGGAAAAATCCTTGTAGCTTCGGAAAAAGTCCTTTAAGAAACTGATATGCTGGGATAATCTGGACCGGATGCGAAAGGTCTGAGGTGCATCCAGATCCTCCGGGCTTCCCGCTTCGTCCCAGGTTTTCGGTTCCAGAGGGTTGATAATGAACTCCCCACTCATTAAGTCGATAAAACACCCTCCCAGATTATTGGTCAGATCTTCATACTCCATTTCCGGATCCAGAGCGCAGATATGCATTCCGGACTCCCTTAAATTCGTCAGCAGCAATTTAAGCAGATAGCTTTTTCCCTGTCCGCTGTTTCCCAGAATCAGGATATTGGCATTCGTCTTATCATCTGCTCTCCGGTTAAAATCCACCAGTACATTACTCCCAAATTTATCTCTCCCAATATAGAACCCATGAGGATCCGTCTTTCCTGAATAGTTAAAGGGATACAGATTCGCCACACTGCTGGCCGGAAGCACTCTCTCAAACTGATCCTTAAACAGGTTATAACCGCTTGGCATTACACACCGGAACCCCTGTTGTTGACGGAGGATCAGTCGGTCTACATTCAATTTTGACCGGATCAGTTCCGTTAGTACTTCTGTTTGAAGAAGCTTCAAATGCTCCAGATCATGGGCACACAACTCCAGATATACTGCCGTATGGAGGAGGGGTTCTCGGTTACGGTGCATCTGGGCTACGATGGTAGTTACATCCTGTAAATTACTTTCAGCCAAAACAGTCTGCTGTAAATCACTGGTATTGCTCCGATCCATCCGGTTTTTGTTGGCTGCATTACTGATGATCTTCCGCTCCTCAACGGGTGTCACATGACGGGTATAGATCCGCAAGGTTACACCATCTTTCTCCCCTAAATGTGAAAGAATTGCCTGCTCTTCCGTAGCAGTCGGGTACTCCCGCAGTGCCCAGACACAACGATAGGTGTTACCGCAAATAAAATGATCTGTTTCAAATTTAATGACAGACGGGGCAATCATATCCAGAAATTCCTGGATACGCACATTATCTTCCCTGTCATCAACTGCTGTTCTTCCTTTTTTCAAGTCATCTCCTCCTCACTCTAAATCTCTGGTATGATCCACCGCTCCCCGTCAAAGTCTTCAAACTTCTCTGTGGTCACGTTCTGCTCATAGTAAACAGCCAGGATACGTTTGATATCCTCTTTATCTGCCCGTTTAACAGAAAAACTCTGTTCCTTCAGGGATTTTTCAATCCTGGAAAGGTACGGAAAAATATCCGATTCCTTTTCATCTTTTAACCGCAGCATAATCAGAAATTCACGGGCTGTCGCCATCTGCACCTGAATCCGGTCCAGATGGGTCTGATCCTGTTCCAAAAGACGGCGTATGACTGGATTCTCTTCCTGCTCCATCTGACTTTTCAGAAACCGCTTGTTGTCTTCAAAGCTTTCCCTGCTGTTTAGACACAGCATCTCAATCTCTGCCACTCCTTTTAGTACAGTCATAAGAGCATAGATTCTTGCCCCGACACTAGATTCGGACAAAACAGAAATATTCGTTGGTTTTACAATAAAATACACCAGCTCCCCCTGTCCGTAGGTCACCAGACTGTAGTCTGTAATCTCCTTTGCACCAATGAACTGCCGTGTGGAGAGGCGCTTCTCTGCCTCTTTTTTCGCTTTTCGTTTCTCCCTGCTCATTCATACCTCCACTCAAAAAATTGCTGACGCATAAAAAAATACGCACAGGCATACCGGATAAAATCCAGAATGCTGGTATCTTCAAAGCGGATCGTCAGAAATCCATATACCCCTGTCAGAACACAAGGGAACATAAATCCCGCCTGCGTAGCTGCTAAAATGGAGACCAATCCGCAAATACCAAGAATCCCAATGTCCCGAAGCTGCCATAACCAAAGTGTTGCTTTTGATTTCAAATGGTCCGGATAAATATACAACCGATCACCTCCAAATAATAACCGCCGGCATGATGAAGCTCTGCCGGCGGTATGTTCGATCCTTCCTCTTATTCAGTTTCCTCAAGTTCTGCCTTTCCCTCTGTCTCCTGCATCTCTCCAGATACTACATGTTCTTCCTGCGAAAGTACATCTTCAATCAGTCCGATCACAAATTCTTTCTGGCTCTGTCCTGTCTTTTTGAGGTATTTTTTTAACCTCTGAAAAAACTCCTCTGATACCTGAAATGCCAGTGTCCTGGTTCCGTTTGCCATCTCTCTTTCTCCCTTCTCAAAGTGGTCTTTTAGAATCCGTTCCATATACTCGTTCAGCTTGATTCCCCATTCTTCCTGTTCTTCCCGAACTTTCTTATGCAGGGATTCTGGAATCATGGCGCATAAATTTTTCTTACGCTCTTCCATTTGACTCTCCTTTCCTCGTTTTTACAAACCAAGTATATCCATAAAGAGATGAGATAGCTATGACGATACCCAACAAAGATTGCCTGAAAACGGAAGCAGAACTACCAATCTTATGGTTCTTTCTCCTCCTTCATCTTGCGCAAAAAATAAGCGATACCACGGAGAACAAAATCCACACACGGTATCGCTACGCTATTTCCAAGAGCTTTATAACGGGCACTGTCCGAGGCACCAGGGATATCTGTCCAGTGATCCGGAAAACCCTGCAACCGTTCACACTCCAAAGGCGTCAGTCTCCGGATCAGTTTCCGGTTCTCAACAATACATTTATCTTCGCTGACATATTGATTATTAATCCCCTTATGATCTGTATATCCAATGGTTCCTACCGTATTCTGATACGGCTCACACACCAGATCCGTAGCATCCTTATGCTGTCTGGCACTCTGAGTCGCTGTTACCCGATTTTGCAGAAATTCATCACTTCTCTGGCGGCTGAACACTGCATGACGGTCTGCGCTCGTAAGAGTATAGGATATATCCGGCTGGCATCCCAGACCATTTCCTCCATTTTGTACTTCCCGATCAATGATATTTCCGGCAATACAATAACTCTCCGGCATATCTGAAACCAGTGGGACATTGTTTCCTCCTGTTCCATACCGGGCTGACATGGTAGGGGCCACCTCATGCGGACCTGTATATCTGGCATCAATCCCGTGATTCTCAAACAGAATCTGGTAATTGTTCCCGCCGGTTTCTGCCTCCTCTGTAAGGGCTAGATCCGGAGTTTCCTCTGCCCCAGCACTCCCCTGCTGGATGCCCATCACCAAAGGCGGATGACCACTCATCCCTGCCCGCAGGGTTGCTGTTACATCGACCGAAACATCCATACGCTCTCCTCCTTGGTCATTGAGGCACAGACACTCTTCTTTTTCTGCACTTTCAAACTTCCTCATCCCCCCTGCCACAAAGGTCTGCATCCGCAAATTGGTCGTTGCCATCAAAGCTCCGGATATTCCATTAAGGTTGATTGTTTCTTCCCTCTGATCAATATGAACCGCAAAAATATCCACCTGTTTTTCCTCTGCTACTCTACTCCCGCCTGAATCCGCAGAGCTGTTTCCAGCTGCGGCGGTAACTCCTTTCCCCTGATCTTGGCCCTCCGCAGGATCCCCAGGCAGGCGTTCCTGCTCAAATAATATCTTTGGTGCGGTGAGTCCTCCAAAATCTGCGACAAGGAAGATTCTACGGCGGCGCTGGGCGACTCCCCAGTATTGAGCATCCAAGACTCTCCAAGCCAGGCTGAATTGATCTCCCAAAATGGCAGCCCCAGCAGATTCCCAGCGCCCGGTGTCAGGTCGAGGCACATGACAGGTACTGTCCTTGATATGGACAATCTCCTCGATGACCGCCCGGAAATCTTCTCCATTTGCGGAACTGAATGCTCCAGGGACATTTTCCCAAACGAGGTATCGAGGTCGAATAAAGTCATCTGATACCCCTCGTCTTTCATCCTCTGCTCTCATCTCCTTTACTATGCGTACCTGGTCCATAAACAGACCGGAGCGCTCCCCTGCCAATCCTTTCCGTAATCCGGCTACTGACAAATCCTGACAGGGGCTGCCTCCGCAGATTACATCCACAGGCGGCAATTTTGCTCCATCCAGTTTTGTAATGTCCCCTACATGGATCATATCTGGAAACCGGAGTTTGGTTACCCTCATGGGAAACGGTTCTATCTCACTGGCCCATACCGGTACACCTCCACAGTGAACTGCCGCCAAAGGGAATCCTCCAATCCCGTCAAACAGACTCCCCAGTGTCATCATCCGCCCATCTCCATTCCCTTTTGTATCGGTACTTCACATAGTTCCCATCCAATCTCCTGTTCGCTGACCCGTCTAAGCGGAATCTGAAGCTGCCTTGCTGCACGGATTTCCTGCTCCATTCCTGAAGACAGTTCACTTCCACACACCCAGACTTCCTCACACACCTTCAAAATCCGAAGCCCCATATCTGTTCCCAGCTTCCTCTCTTCTGGGACTCCATCATCCAGCATCTGCGGATATAACAGATGGGAGGCAATTGGCGTAACCCCCTGGTTCATGGCATAACGACAGGCTGCCTTTGCAAATGCTACATTCCGCTCAACATCTCCAGAATACGGAGATGCAATATACACCAGTTTGTTGTGTTCCATCCTTCACCGTCCTCTCTACTTAGAAACCACTTGCACAACCGTCCTTGTTAGGTTCATAGCTCCCTGCGCTGCATAGACTGCTCCCATCACATTTGCTTTGGTTCCCGTTTCCAACCCAAACTGCCCCGCAATCCGAGGAATCTCACCTGCCGATAACATAAGTCCCAGACCAAGCAGTGCCTGATCCTTAACGACCATCAGACCTGCGATCAGGACCGTCGCCTGTAAAAATGCGGTCAGGCACAGACCGATTACCTGCTTGCACCAGCCAACAAATCCATCAATATATCCCCTTGGCACACTGAATAAATAAAGGCTCCCTACTGCAATCTGGATCAGCAGGATCCCGCCCCGTTTTAAGTTCGCAAAGAACACTTTGATTACCGCATAACCCATGAGGATCAGGAGAAAAATCATAAAAATCGGGCTGCTGATACTTCCGATTCCACCAAAAACTCCAGATGTGGCAGCTTCTTGCCAGGTAGCAGCATCCTGAAGAGACTGCACAATCCCTGCCGCAACTGTCCCAATATCTTCTCCCAATCCTGTAATACCGGCTGTAAAACTCCCCTGAAGTGAAATACTGAGCTTATAAAGTTCCACTGGAACAGTCGTAAAAAGGCTGGCTGCCAGGAATCCTTTGATTACATTCAGGGCAGTATCGCGTATGCTTCCCCTGCCATTCTGATATTCAATTCCGCATTCAAAGGCTGCCACTACGATTCCCGTCACATAAAGTGCCCATGCCAGATAATAAAAAAGAAGCACAACAGACTGTACCCAGCTCATTTCAAACAGTTCAGCCCCCATGCTTCCCATCTGCATGAAAAAATCCCCCAGAAATCCAACAATCTGACCATACAGCCAGTCAATGATCTGTCCCAGAACCGTGTCTGCAACAAAATCCCAGATAAACAAGTTTTAACCACCTCCCCTTAACACATCTTCTGTCCCATTTGCATAGTTTCCTCCGGTTCCTGAAACACTTGCAGATAGGTTTTTATCGCTTCGCTGAGTACTTTATAATCCTCTTTTCCGGGCTGATATACATACCAGCCGATCTCCTTTCCATAGGACCAGATGTGGGGATTTACCCCGTCGCGAAAATTGGGATTAGTCGTTTTTTTCAGCCCCCACACATCTCCAAATTTCACAACCATGCTGTCGATCATTCCTTCATTCCGATTCAAAAGGGTCACTTTCAATCGGTCATAATGATCCGCAACCATGCCTGTCTGAAAGTTGATTTTGACACGGATCTGATCCGTCAGCCTTCCATAACAACAATTCCCGACAAACCTTGGTTCTGAAAAGTTCGCTCCCGTTCCAAATAATTTTTTAAGTTCTCTCTCAAAAAACGTCATGCTTTCCTCCTCCGACCTATGTGGGTTCTCACGTTCTTCCCCTTCTTTCTTTCCTGCCATTTTTCCTGGTTCCACCTTCTGGCAAACGCTTCCTGTCCATAATGCAACTGTTTCTCCCTCTCTTGTAAGCAGTTCATCCATCCTTCCAATCAGTCTTTCCATATGCGCCTGCCAGTGCTTCCAATCCCGTTCCTGAAACCAACCGCCCCACAAAACTCCCGACTTCTCCTGCTCTTTTGCACATTTACGGCTGTAAAAAAGAGTTTCCGACAGATATTCCCTTACCCACTGAAGGGATTCTTTTGATGCTGTAAAAGAAGACAGGGAGGAAAACTTTTTATCCCCCCTGATTCCATCCAGTGCAGAAAAATCCTTCTCCTGGAATTTTACAATTAGTTCTGCCACTGCCATTGGGCTTGTATGAGACACCCCTTCTGACACTTCCGGAGGGGCATTCCAAGAATCTGCCCTCAACCAGTCAATCATCTGCTGAAGCTTCACATCTCCTTGTTCCGGAAGATGGTTCCGTATAAGACCAATGGCATCCAGCCCAGTATCAGACTCAAACGCAGTAATTCCCCAACATCCCATGACATCCCTCCTAAATTCCGAGAATCTGCCAGATATAAAGCGGTGCAGTTAGGGTAAATACCAGACAGGCAAACAGAATTGCAGGTGCTGCCCATTCAAACTGTCCGTGCTTCCGATAATCAAAGTATGCCGTTCCCAGTTTTCCAAAAAAGAACACGGCAAGGATCAGATCTATAGCGGGAAATACAACATGATCGACAACTGTTTTAATCTGTTGGGATGCCGTCTGCCAAGTTCCCTCAATCGCACCGGCTACATCGCCCGATGCATATACCGGAACGCAGAACAAAACTACCAGTACGAATACCATGCACATAACTGCTGAAATTTTCTTTGTTCTCATTTATTTTTCCTTTCTACTAAGATTGTGTGAGTTTCAGCCCCATTCTTTGCTGTCTTTCAAGAAGAGGAGCCAATTCGATAATATCCGGATGTTCCTGAAACTTTAGATCTCCCCGAAAGCCAACTTTTAAACTGCTAAACCGCTTTGCCTCCTCCTGCAAAGAAGTAGGTGCATCTAGTGGAAGTTCCTGATTCCACCGAACCCATTCCCCATTTTGAAAACGTGGCTGCAATCTCAAAATCACATAGGATTCCGGAACAAATACAGGATAATACCTTAATACTCCTCCAACTCCATAGTAAGGCTTCCCTTCCATCATCACTGTCTTTTGCATTAATTCCAGTGTATCCTCTAAAGATGTACAAAACCAGCACTCCTTATCACCCATCCTTCGTATCCTGCCATCCCGCAGAATATCTTCCAAATGGTCACGGGTTGTGTAATGATACAAAAATCCCTTTGGTTTCTCCGTCTGTTGATATGACATACTTCCTCCTACTCTGGTTTCTGTGGTGCGATATGCCAGTCACTCCACAAGTTCCCATCAATGGTAATAGAATCATTCAGATTCATGGAGAGCATTCCAGCCGGTGTCCAGCAATCCAGCAGCCAAGTATATGGCGTATAACTTCCGTCCGGATACCAAATTGGTGTAAAATGCGTTCTCCTCTCATAGGTACTGTAACCATTTTTCTTAAACTCATGGGTCATATCATAGCCGACATTCATCCGCTCCAAAAGCCTCCAAAACCTCTCATACTGAAATTCCGGAAAATAAGTCACCGCATTCTGCGCAGATGTCACTGCAGAACTCTGATTGGTGCTGACATGAGTTGTTACCTTTTCCTGGAATCCATAACCGGATTTCATCGTCCTTCCCGTAGCAGTAGGGGACTTTTCATCGGTTGTAATTCTCATATCTGCAGTCAGGCTTGCGGAATATCGGTCCAGATCAAACTCCCACCAGCCATGGTCACACCAGTACCCGTCATCATCCTCATCCCCGCTGTGCCATACCCAGTATTCCCTCCACCATGGTCTCCACACACCCCAGGATGCAGAGGTTACTTCTGCATTGGAAGGAACCGAAGGTCTTGTAAACTCGTCATTCCGGTCATCCGCATTGGGATCTGGCGGTGGATTTTCATCCAGATCCACAACCTTGATGTGAAGAGTTCCTTTACTTGTTCCTCCTCCGCCCCGCACACGGACGGTCATCGTCATAGTCTGAGGCTGCTCCGGTGTTGTCCAGCGGATCCAAGCCAGCTGACTGTCGCCAGACGGATAATATACCTCCCCTACCTCATAGCTTCTTCCCCCTACGGAAAATGTTACGGATACCGGATGATCCGGATCACTCTGCCCGCCGCTTACCTCTACTGCCGTAATCACTTCCGTATTCGTCCGATATTCATAATCATAAGTCGTGATTTCCGGTTCTTCTGGAGGCACATCCCGGAACCGTACAATACCAAGACCCAAGGAACTCTTTATTTCACTGTTGGAACGGACTCCCGATGTCGGACCGCCCCAGGCCGGATATCCCAGATCTGGTGTTTCCAAAAACATGGAAAGCGGCAGGTTCTGAAATGCCACTGTTGGAAGGACAGTACGAAGCCCACCACTTAACATCTCATCATAGAGCGCTGCCTCTGTTGCTGTAACCGCAATCAGGGTTCCCTGAAATTTAAGGAAACTGATCGGCTCCAATAAGAGCCTATACTCCCCTCCCACCAGTGTGTCAAAGTCCATTCCGGTTAGTCCGGCAATGCTACGCACCACCTGTTCATCTGTAAAATAGCTTTTTATCTGCTCAATATTAGCTTGCCCCAAGCTTTTCGAGCTGATGATCCTTGGTAGGGGCTGTGCCGGATTCACATACTCATACGGATTGGTGTCGATCATCAGGGCACTTCCTTTGGTATATGACATTTTACTGACTTTCCCAAAGGAGTAGGTAATATTGGGATGCTTATTTGTTAAGTCAATCGGTCTTGTTACCGGATCATGGCTCTCTGCCCGGATTACGGTAACCCGCACTCCTTCATTTCCCGGTGACCAGGAATTCTGGATGGTCCCCTGTCCCATACTTCCGCCACCTCCATCCAGGTTCCCGTCCCCTACCGCATAAACCTGGATGGAGAGTATCAAAGACAGTAAGATTGAGACTGTAAAAAACACATATTTCTTCTGTTTCAAGTATCCTCCTTTCCAACCACGGGAAGCCTTGTTTCCTTCCCTGGTTTCTGGGAAAAGAAAAAACACCACATTGATGCGGTGCTTCCTCTTTCTGTCTTAATCCATAATGCCAATCTTATTCCCGTTTTCATACATATCTTCTGCTGCAGTTCCAGAGCCTCCTCCTCCATGATTTTCTACCCAGCCGAATCCTGGAACATAGATCTGGTTCCCGGAAGTATCTCCTGCCTGCGGCTGTTCCGGATCTGCTACCGGTTCGGACGGTTTTTCTACCGCTTCATGATCCACCGGAACCGGAGGGGTATCCTGCTTTGTACCATCCGGTTTTTGTGTTGGATCTGTCAGGATCTCCTTGCTTGGCGGTTCTGGTTTGGTTGGTTTCGGTTGGATACTCTGCGTTGTCTGATCAGTCTGTGGCGCCCGACTGTCCACCGCCTGAGTGTCTGTTTCCTGATTTTCTCCGATTCCCTGATGAATCACAAGGCTCTCTTCTTCTCTGGACACTACTTTACTTTCCTCTTCCTTCTTTTCAAAATCTCCAGGATCTACAATCAATTCTGTTTCCGTTTCCCCTGTTCCTGGCAGAACATCTTTACCTGACGGTTTCGAACCAAACTGCATTCCTATGGCAGCGATCAGGCCGATTCCTATGAGCACGCCACCCAAAATTGCCAGATTCTTTTTCATCTTCTCTGTCAGTTTCATAATTCTGCTCCTCCTTTATCCTGTTTTGTTATGCACAACATACTATACAATCCTCTCAAAGTCCAGGTCATTCCCTAGAACACCTCTGTATATCCAGCCTGTACCTTCAATGTGATCCACATGGATGGAAGAATCCGGCCGCCAAACCGAACCGGAACCTCCAGTCTAACAATAGCATCTGCCTCAAACCGCTGCGCATGGGCTGGATCTGATGGGGCCAGAGGTGCATTCCGAAGCGTCACTTGCAGGCTGTCTATGGCAAACTCCATTGCAGTTCCAGTATCCGCATACTTTATATGCCTGCCGCCAGACAATCGGGTCCCTATGGTTTCATCCAGATAATCATAAATGTCCCCTTCATTCAGATCTTCTTCCCAACTTCCCTCTCCAAAAGGAACATAACTGCCAGAATATCCCTCCCTGACTCCATGATACACACCTGCATAATTATCATTGACTGTGGAGATGACAGCATCCTCCACGGCTTCCCGCACACCTGCCGCAATAATTTGAAGCCGGAAATACTCACTAATCCCACACATCAGAATAATCAACGAAAGAACAATCCCGATGGTCATGGGAAATGAGGAGGCTCGCCTGTCTCTCAGTATCTCTTTCATCCGTTTCCGCAATCCCTCCACCTCATTTCCAGTAAACTTCTGATTTTCCAGCTGCCTGTGCGCGAAGCGTAACCGGAAAAGAAGCAAACTCGCCAAACAGACCGATATTTGTATCCATCGTCAGGGTAACGGTAACCTCTTCATTTAACTGGATTCTTCCATGACTGGACCATAAAATGTCCGGATAAAGCCCTGTTTTTTCTGACAGCACAGCGGCACGGCGGCTTGTCTCTGTACCTACGCGCCCGCTTACCTCTGCTTCACGCACCAGTTCTGTAGCGAAGGTATCCAACTGCTGTTTCTGAATAAAAATCGGAAGCACACGCATGGCAAGGGCAAGCACCATGACCGCACACAAAACCAACACGATCACATCCACATATCCTTCGCCCCGTCTTTCTGACAGTGCTCTCCATAAACGATGACTCCTCATCCTCTCCTCCTTCCTGTCTAAAACATTCCTCCGAGGCTCTCCAATGCCACATAGCAGATAATCGCCAGGTAAGTCAGCAGAAAACATACCAGCATGACAAAGGAAAAAACACGGATCTTAGGAGGGATTTTCTGTGCCTGTGCTTTTAATCTCTGCAGTTCGATCTGCTTAAAATCATGAGCCAGCATCTGAAAATACACTGTGCTGTCATCCCCTCGAAGGACACCAATCAATCCACGTACCACATCGGACAGCATGGGCGAGTTCAGTCTTGCCTCGAATCGTGTCAGCGCCGCTTCATAATTGGAGGAACGCATATCCGCCAGAAGAATATCTAACTCTCCAGTCAGCGCTGGTCCCGCATTCCCCTTGAACCGCTCCAACATACCGATCACATTACGGCTTGCTTTCAGTTCCTGTTCCATAGTCGCCACCATTCTCGGAAGCTCCCCCTCTATCTCTTCCCGCTTTGCCTTTAAGGTTTCATCCGCTTTCTGATTTTCCTTAAAGTAAAGAAGTAAGGCCAGCACAACCACGACAGGAACTAGAAGTGGAAAAAGAAATATGCAGGGAATCGCTCCCAAAAGAACTGCGCCTGATTTTACCAGAGCATACGCCTGATACACTTCCGGGGTCATATTCATTCCACTGGCTTTTAACACATTCTGCATCCTGCTTCTCTTATATGCATCCATCCGGATGAAACCAGACAGTCGCACTGCTAGGATCATAAAATAAGTTTCCAATGTCTTTGCCGCTTTCCGCTCCTGTTTTACCGTACCCAGCATGGCCTTCGCCGCACCCATGGTAGGTAACTTTAGAACAGACGCAGTTAAAAAGAAAAGTCCCAGAGCTAAAAACAGCCCGAATAAAAACAACAAGCCTTCCATAGCTACCTCCTGTATTCAATGGGACGGGTCAATTTCACTACAAAGCCAGCGGATATAAAAATAGCCGCTGCAGTAGCAGCCAGAATACACTGTCCCAGTACCGTATGCATCAGTACATCATACCAATCCTGATTCAGCAGATACATAAGAGGAATATTGCCTACTACAAACACAACCATGATCATAAACTCTTTTCTTGGTTCTGCGATCATGTATTCCAGTTCTGCGTTCACGTTCCGCATATCCGACAGCTTTGATACGATGGGCGGCAGTGTAGTCTTTAAGCTCCGGTCATGCTGGCAGTCACTGACCGCATCGCACCACTCCCGAAACACCTCATTATCAATCCTTCCCCGCAAAATCCGAAGGGCGGCCTGAACATCCGGATTTACCATTTTAATCTGGATGAGAAAATCCTGAAATACTCTGGACACTGGAGGATTTAAATATGCTGTATTCTCCTCCACCGCCGTCACAATATCTTCTGTCCTCAGATATGCTGTGGTAATGACCGAAAGCGCCGTTTCCAGTTCTGCAGACACATCCCTTTTATAATGATTGGCAGTCAGTTTCACATACCAGAATGGCAGAAATAAAAAACCCACTGCCATCACCGGAGCCAGGAAAAAATTCCCTAACAAAATGGCAATGGATCCCCCAGCGCAAAACAGTGCCAGAGCAACTGCGCAGATGAAGGAAAACCGGTTCCCCCTGCCCGTCATTTGAAGAATGTTCTGTGCTTCCTTCAGTTCCCTGCGCAAAATCCCTGATTTTTTTCTTCCTGATGATTCCCTGATGTCTTCCCGCAGACTTCGTTTGGGATTCAATAAAAATCCAAACAGGCTGTCCGTAAACTCCACTGGCTTCATTTCCAGCAGTAAAAATACACCCACGATCATTCCTGCACACGCCAATAGCTGAATCGCCGTCATCCGTTCTCCCCCTCTCTATCCTTTTTTACATTCAAAAGTCCTGCCAGCGTTTCCTGCGGCATTCCATTCTCCATCAGCCGTCTTGCCAGACTGTCCGAAATTGGGTTGATTTGTCTATGATGCCCCACAATTACAAACTTTCCATCCTCCACTCTGTTTTCCGTAATCTGATATTGAAACAGCGGACGGTATCGTCTGGTTCCATCTGCCAGAATCTCACACTCCATGATTTCCATTAAACGGCGTTCCTTGTTTTCCAGCTGTTTGCAAAATGCGATGATCGGATAGGCTTCCGTTACAAATCCCATCAAAGTCTCATCGCTCATATCCACAGCACGTTTACACAGGGAAACCATGCGGCGGTAGGTTGCCTCACAGCTCATGGAATGGATGGTTGTCACAACCGCAACACCGGTTCTGGCTGCCTCCTGTGCCGCATTCGCTTCTGGTCCACGCATTTCTCCTACCACAATAATATCCGGATTAAAGCGTAGCGCCATATCAAGAAGTGCAATCTGATCTACTCTCTGCCTCTCATTCTCGCTGTCACGGGTCAAGGTATGAATCACGGAATTGACTACCCTCCCATCCTTTCTGCGTACCAACGCCAGCTCCCTTGAACCATTCTCAATACTGTAAATACGCTTACCGTCCGGAATTGTGGTCAGAAGCCAGCCTAACAGTGTGGTTTTTCCGGAGCTTGTGGCTCCCGCCACACACACAGAGATTCCATACCGGATGCACTCCGATAAAAAATCCAGCATCTGACTGGTTGCCGTTCCTCCCTTTATAAAGTCCTGTTTCTTCATGCTCTGGGGATTCACAATTCGGATCGAAGCTGCCACCCCGACATCCTCATCAACAAGAGGTGTCTTCAGTACAGCAATACGGATATTTTTACTTAAATGTCCCAGAACGCTTGGACTCGCATCATCCAGCACCATTCCAGACACATGCAACATACGCCGAATGACATTGATGGCATGTTCGGGGCTTTCAAAATGCTCTTTCAATTTTTCTGTCACTCCACCAGAATACTGGACCTCCACATCATCCCAGGCATTTACATCGATCTCCTCGATTCCTTCCCCGTAGATGTACTTTGTGAGAAAACCGAACTCTGCCATTTCTGAATAAATCGCATCAATCAGCTCATCCGTGGTTTTTCCCGGTACTTGTATACGGTTATCCTGAATATACTTCCCGGCAAATCGGCGGATCTGTGCTTTTATTTCTTCGTTTCCATCTCCGGTTACCAGATTACTATATTCTTTGGAAAGATACGCCTGTATCTCCTGCAGCACGGACTGAAAGTCACGCCCTTCATCCTCCGATGCAAAAAACAGGTCATGGGTACGTAGAGAACGACCTCCCGTTTTTTGAGTGCGCAGAGGATCCTCTATGTCCTCCTCTTCTGACCAGATATCCTCCTTTCCATGCATCTGTCCTTCACAAGTCTGTTCCGACAGGCTATCATTTTGGAGGTTTTCTTCTGTCTCCTCCCCTCCATCCAAGCCATCCAAAGAAGCCTCCGTTTCCATGATCTCCTCCGGAAGATGTCCAGAATCCTGTCGTGTTTCTTCCCGAACAGCTTCGGGAAAACCCGCAGAAAACGCGGCTTTGCTGCGTCTTTCCCCTAACATCCGAACACCTCCTTTGTGATTGCTTCCATGGTTTTTCTAAACCCTTTACTGTCCTTTAGTACCAGTTCTTTCAGAAGGTTCCCTTCCAGAACCTGTGCCTTTACTTCCTCGGAATGAGGGATCTGGAATGCCACATTGCCGAGCACCCGTTCAATGTGTTCGCTGGCCTCATTGGGATATACATTGCTCGCCACTTTATACTGCTTTTCTGCATCCCACTGACTGTCCTTAAGAAGCGGAAGCTGGCTGGAAAGATAACTGATGGATTTCAGATCACAGTTTACCAGCCGCAGCACTGCATCTGCCTCCATCAAGGCAATGGCCGAAAGAATGTCATTGGCAATACAGCTTCCACAATCAACGATGATATAGGGAGCGATCTTTCTCAAACACTGCAGTAATTCCTCTGCCTGTGGCCGCTCGTAAGGTGGGTATGTGTATTCATTTTCCCCCTTCCTCATTCCAAGGATTGTTAGATGGCGTATTTTTTTATGAGTAATACAGTTATGGCGTACCAACGATTCCGACACATGGGTTGCTGCCAGAACACTCCCCAGAGAATGCTCCTCTTCCAGGTCTCCAGGAGGACAGATACAGGGAAGCATCGGTGTATTCATATCACACAGAAGGAGAGCTACATCCTTCTTCTGCATGGCAAGACGCGCCGCCAGCTTCACTGCTGTCGTGGTTTTACCAGATCCAGGACTTCCCCAGACTGCCAGCATTTGATTCTCATTTTCCGGTTCCCAGTCAGGAGAGCTGTCCCCGGCTCCCCTGCTGAAAATACTGTTTTTTAGAAAATTCAAGGCTTACTCCACCCCGCTTTCCTCTGTTTCGCCCTGTCTGGTTTCCTCCTGCTCCTCTGCTTTGGTTTCCTCTGGCTCCTTATCAGAATGATCCAGTGCCTCGTTTTCTTCCGCTTCTCCTTCCATATCTTCTGGAGGATACAGTTCCGTTAACATCTGGTTTTGCGCTTCCAAAAACTGCCCTGCACTCTTTTCATCCCCGCGATACACCAGAGATAAATGCAGTTTTCCATCTGCCTCCAGTTCTGCCAAAACCATTGACTGCTCTGGTGTTACCAGCAAGGTAACGGTTCCAGGCAGCTCACGATCCGCTCCATCTTCCAGTTCTTCTCCCGTATTTGCGTCATATCCACTGTTTGCAGTCACAGCAATGACCTCCACATACTGAAGTTCCGCAGGAATTACTGTTTTTCCCTGCTTTCTATAATCTGGAGCTATGACTGACACAATATCGCCGCTCTTTAGCTTTCCGGACAATCCATTGGCAAATGCCTTAACCGTAACAGAGATTGCCTGCTTTTCTCCTGTCAGATGATAGAGATAGGCATTTTCTGCCGCCGGCTCTTCTGCAATCTTGGATGTCAGGATGTAATCTCCTGGCGCCAAATCTGCAGATGCAAATGCCCCAACTACAGTATCCGAATGCTTTACTACATCATCCGGCAGGTTATAACTGCCAACCTCTATGGTCTTTACCATGTCAGAAGTAATTTCTTCTCCCACTGAAATTGGTTTTACTACACGGACAATTTCCGTCTTTTCACTCATAGCCTTATTAAACAATGGTGTAACTGCAAAGCAGATGATCAAAGACAGCACGATGCAAAGCACACCAAGTACAGTCCTGTTTTTCAAAAATCGCATTTCATCTCCTCCAACTCTTTTCCTTATTTTGATTCCTTTTTAACCAGTGTTCCACTGACTGCTGTCTTCCTATTTTCTGTTGTGGTATACGATGGCCGCAACCATTGTAAGCGGCACTGCAACACAAACCATGATCCATAATTTCTTCTTCATATCATCCATCCTCCTAATCTCATACAATAAACAGCTGCCGCTCCTCCTGCCAGAAACGGTCCCACAGGAAATGCTTCTTTATCTCGTTTTCCCTTGAACCGATTCCACAGGCAGACCATACAACCATACATCACAAATCCTGTCAGTCCTAAACAGGAAGCAGTCAGGCTTGCCGGAAGTCCCAGTACCAAGCCGGTTGCTCCTGCCAGCTTGATATCACCGCCGCCCATTCCACCTTCCCTCTTGCAAAATAATGCAACTATGAGGTATGGCACTGCCCCTAAAGCTCCAAGCAGCTGTCCGGGGGCAAAGTTCAGAAAGGAAAGCAGGGCAATCCCTGCCTGGAATCGGTCCGGAATAATCCGGTACCGAAGATCCCAGGCAGAAACCGCAATAAGCAGCGAGAAAAAAAGCACTGCCTGTACCGCCTGAAGCAGCGATATCCTGATCTCCATATCAACCGCTATAGTCAAACATTTCCTGCACCCTGCGTACCAGTGTAGGAAGTACGGTATCATTAAACAGTGCATAAAGACCTGCCAGAAGCAGTGCTCCCAGCACAACTGCGATCAGGATCTTAATGGCTGTGTCCACATATCCCTCACCGGATGTATCCTGAAGCTTGTTTTTTACATTCCACATATGCATAACCATTGCATTTCGATAATTTACCAGCTGTCTTTTAATATTCTTCATTTGATCTCCTCCATTGATTTTCTGTTTTTGTTCTCTGTACCCCTTAAATCAGACCATGTTCTGCCCTGGATTTTGAGGGGGTGCTGTCTGTAAGGTAGATGCCTGTGCCATGGACAGTGCCTCTCCATAAGCTCCCAATACCGCCTGTTTCAGCTCGTTGCGGAATTCCTCCGTCACAGGAAAACAGATATCCTTGTATCCATCCTGTGTTTTCCGGCTGGGCATAGACATAAAGAGCCCATCCTTACCTCCCTCGACGATTTTGATTCCCCGGACGGCAAAACATCCGGCGATTGTGGCGGATGCATAGGCTCTGATCCCGCCCTGTACTCCTGGTGGATACATAGATGTAATCCGAACGTCTAAATCTGGCATACTGATTCTTCCTCCTTTGTTTTTTTCTGCTCATAAACCGTTCCTTTCTGGATCTATTTCAGTCAAGCAGACAGACAAAACTGCATGCTAAAACTGCATGGTGTGTATGAATTCCTCCGCCAGTTGCGACTCTGTAAAATCAATTCTCTTAAAGTCATAACGATCCACATAAAAAAAGGAACTCCCTGTTTCATCATAGAGTTCCAGCACATCACTAATGGATAGCCCATGACCTGTATAACCGGACGGCGGATGATACCGGAATTTATCATAGAGTTCTTCCAGGTCATTGGTGTCAGATGCCCCTTCATAGACTTTGATATAAAAATCCGGCTTGGGGGAGCCATATTGCTGCTCCATCTGGAAAAGTGCAAGGAACTTCATATGCACATCCACATCTCCTCTCAGTTGCCAGATGCGTACATCTTTTAGCCCCTTTGCCGATTCCATATCTTGCTGGCTATTTGCCAACCGGTCGTAGATCCCGTCCTGCCACTGAATTTTTTGGATATTCCTCTGCTTACGCAGGAAGCTTTCTAATGCTTCATTCTGAAACATGGGATCCACTACTGCACATCCTTCCGTCACACGACCTACCCGGTTCCCATAATACCGGATCACTCCATTTTCAATCTGAATCTGCTTCATTTCCCTTCCCTCATTTCTAAATCATCTCCATCCCCCCGTCCTTCTGTACCTGTTGAAACTGTTCCAGACTCTGCACATCGGGAAAGATCATCCTTCCCTCTAACATTTCCAGTACGGCAAAATCATCCCTGTCGCAGATCAAAATCCGATACTGGTAGTCCTTCTGCATCATTACATAGCTCCATACTTCCTCTGGATTTACCAGCCATACCCCTGACGCATAGCGTCCATCCGGCAGAAAACTGTATCCAGAATATTCAGGGGAATGTCCATGTAAATCCAGCGCCCCAAATGGACGGATCTGGGAGAGCTGGAGTCGTTCCTTTTCCCCCAACAGTTCTGGCCGCAGCACACCAACCACATCCCTGTTCCAGCAGTGCCATGCCTCCCCAGTAGATAGGGAAACCAGATGGGCAATGGAGTGTCTGGGATTTTCTGTTTTCTGGATATTCGTACAGAAAAAAAGCTGCCCTGTGTAATGCTCTGGTAATACCTTTGAGGGAAGAACCACCACCCGGTTCTGGATAGATGCCTCCTTTTCTGTCTGCATACAATCCTTTTCTGTGAATTCCTGCATGATCTTACCCCTCCTTTTTCTGCAGCAGTCTGCTCAGTTCTCCGATTAGATCCAGTCGGAGGCTGTCCGGCATAAACTGAAATGCAGTACGGACATATGCCTCCACTGCCTCCGGAGACTGATCTCCCACCTCGATAACCTCTACCTTCCGAACTGTAATTTTTCCACCCGCCATTCCCAGACAAACAATATCCCCATACTCCAGCTTTGCCGCTTCCCTCATAGATTTTGGAATCAGGACACGTCCCTTTCCATCCACTAAACGATACATCGGTTTACTCATCTGGTCCTTTTCTCCTTTCCCATCAATGCCTCCACTTCATTGGGTTCAATCCCCAGTTCATCGAACACCTTCAGATAAGGTTTGCAAACCGTCTGTACCGGAGCCTCAATACCAATCAGAATCACTCCGGGGACTGTTTCTATCATCAAATCACAATCAAGCGGAATCCCAGCCGTCAGTAACAGTTCACTAGGCACAGAAAGGACACCGTTTTCCTTTTTTTGCACCATTGTTTTTCTCTTGTTTTCTGTTCTCATAGCACCTCTCTTTCCGGACAGATTTCTTCCCGGATCTCATAATGATCCGTTTCTCCATCTCCCCACATTCCAAATAGATCCAGCTGTCTTGGTTTTGACCGCTCCCTCTCACCAGGATCATAATTGGTAATAATGACCTCTGGAAACTCACAACCGCCCTCATACCTCTGAGCCAGGTTATTGATGCGGGTAACAGCTGTAATAAAATATCCTGCATACAGTTCCCGGATGAAATCGCAGTCATTGTAACTGACCATCCACTTCCCCCTGCTCCCTGTCAGAGTGTCTCGGAGCCGTTTGTGATCCTCTTTTCGGAATACCACTGCATAATGACCTTCCGTCTCATAATAGGGCGGATCGCAATAAAAAAAGGCACTATCCCGGTCATACTGCCGAATCAGTGCCTCAAAGTCTTTATTTTCTATTACGGTATCTGCCAGCCTGCGGGATGCCTGCCAAATGGTGTCAAAGCAGTTTCTCACATCAAACGGACGGCAGCCAAAGGACGTGCAGCCACTTCCATAGCTGTACCGAATTAGTTTAAAAAATGCAGCCGCCCGTTTTACATCGGTTACCTCTGCATTTTCCAGCAGGATTTTTTTCACTTCCTCATAATCCGGCGGCATCAGATGCTTCTCTGCCAGCTCCAGCTCCTCAATTAAAAATCGGGTATCCGGTTCCTGCTTTTCAATAAAATTACGGATTACTGTAAATTCATCCCTGCTGTTTAACGGAAGAAATCCGAGTTCCTTAAGGAATGCCCCCGTGCGGTTCTTGACGCAATAAAACAGATTTGCCAAGTTAGAGTTATAATCATTATAAATCTCCATACACCGGTCATCTGGTGGTTTTCCAAATAGTACCCAACCACCTCCGCCAAACACCTCAATGTACCGGTCATAACTTGCAGGAAACATCGTGTAAATCAGGCTGCGGAGTGCTTTCTTTCCGCCAACCCATGAAATAAAACTGTTGATTCTGCATCCCTCCTAACATCCACAATACTCATGAAACATATAACTGAGTCCTACGAAAATACCGGTGACATCCCAGGTTCAAAGTCCAGCTTCTCTGCCTGTTCTACTGCCTTTTCCAGTCTTTGGGCTTCCCTATCAAATCGATAAACTGAATTCCCCAACTTCTCCTGTGGGGTCACGGCTTCCTCATTTACAGCTTCAACCATCGCATTCAGTTCAGTTACGCTTACATTCTCTGTTTCTTTTAGAATAATCGTTTCATGAATCGATGACGGAATCACGATCAAATCTGATCCCAGCTTTTCTGCAATAAGAGACATCACTTCTTCGTCACACATATAAACCGCCCCATTGACCTAATTTGAATTCGTCAGAACATACATCATTGCATTGGGATCCACATCCTCTAAATATTCCAAACTACCTGCTTTTACATCTCCCAGTTCATCAGAATACATTTTTGCCAGCATATCCTGTAAATCCAAAAAACAAGGAGGATTGCTCTGCTTCATGTTTTCCCAGGCATCCTGCTTTAACTGCTCCTCACTGACTCCCAACCACCTCAGCCTGTCATAATTAATAATGGCACTTCCGGCCTTTTCTCCATCCACCAACACATGAAATCCATAAACCAGTGCCAGATCCTCTCGTATTTCATGAGGACAGCTTGCCAGAAAATCTATATTTTCCTGTGCGTTGCGGACATAGACGGTCAGACTCTTCTTTATCGTTTCATAATCCCATTCCCTGCTTGAAATGCCATCTATGCTTATCTCTGCTTCCTGGCACTTCTGATAATCCTGAGCAATTTTCTGCCACACATCCTCCAGTTTCTTTCCATCCTCAAGTTCCTGATAATAGGATTCCAGATATAAAAGCGGAACGGATGTATAGCTTTTAGTGCCTGGAAGGTATACTCCCTGCAATTTGATGTTGTTATTTTTTAACACCTCCATGATTTCCACTTTTCTTTCCTGAAAAGATTCCGGAAAAAATCGTTTTAAATTCTTTTTTGTTAATTTCAAAAATTCTTCATATGTCATTTTCTATTCTCCTTCACACCTCATTCTTATTAGTTTCCTCCATTTGATCATCAAGCACGTTCAACGCTTCCCTTACTGCATTTTCATTCCCTGTTCTGTGTTCTGCTGTGTCTGTATTGGAAAATCTTCATTACGGGTAATCATTCCGTAGGTTGTCTGCACACTTTCCAACAGCCCAAGCTGACGTTCCCCATATCCTTGAAAATCAAATGTAGCAAATGCTGGATCATCAATATTGAACTCCAATTCCCGAAACAGATACCTTGCATACGAAGCCATGGAATACATCTGTGGATCATAGGAATAACAATCCAGGTTTTCCGCAATCCGAAGAGCCTGTTCCAAGCTATCGCATTGCTCTAGTTCCAAAGCTGCCTTGAATTTGCAAAGCGTTCTATCATCAGGAAATTCCTGAAGCTGTCTTGCCAGTTCATTCAATGTCTCAATGTCATCTGTCTGCTTAACGGATAATCCATGCACTGTGCTGATGCTCTCCGTAATGATACAGTCATCAAAAGTTCTCTCGTTTAATCTGTTCAGCGCCCACTGAAACCCCAAATCTGTAGTTGGAAGTTCCAACCAGGTTCCCTGTTCTTCTGGATATTGAGATCCGACCAGGCGAAGAGAAAAAATCCCTCCGGCCACTCCGTCAATATCGGGAAGGTGAATTCCATCATAAATATCTTGATACGAAAGAGCATTCTCAAATACATAACCTTTTGAGGTAAATATGCCCATTTCCTCCTTACGCTGATCCATCCCCACTCTTTGCGGATCCAATAATTCTCTTATATCCACTTCAAGCATATGGATCCACTCTAATCTGTCTTCCTCTAGGTAGAATTCTCCCAGTTTCCTGTCATCTATAATGCCTCGGAGGAATTTAAAGCACTCCAGGTTATAACAAAGATTGAGTAACTCTTTTATCCCAACTAGAACATCTATATTTTCTTCCTGACGCATCTGAATGGCGGCTTCATAAGTTTCTATCTGACTGGAGTCCATATGAGTAACCAGACAAGCTAATACATTGACTTCTTCTAAGGTAACAGACGCTGCCTTTTCCAATATATTCTTAAGAAAAGATGGCCAGTTCCCCAGAAGTTCAATCCGGTAAGGCTCATTTTCATGAATAAAGGCTCTCATCTTTGCATCCTTCAAAAAAGCGGGTTCTGCTGGAAGCCTCAGCTTCGCCCCTTGATAACTCCGCTCTGGGAAATATGCTTCTGAATAAATGGCAACATCCAGGGCTGGTTTTAATGTATGTGCCGTCCCTTTCAAAACCTCTTCCGGACATACAAAGTAATCCAGTCCCTCATTTCCAAGAAAAACCATAAGTTCTCCATCTGGTACCAGGATCCTTGTCTCTTGCATTTCTCTGATAAAGCCTCCAGCAGCAATCATTCCCCATGTTTCTGCTAAACTCTGAACCTCCTCATGTGTCAGTTTATCCTGTGAGTCTGCCTGCAGTACACTCCATAATCTTCCCTCATAAGCTTCCAGATCCAGTGATAGGCTAACCGGCTTATGCAGCCTCTTTGCATTATTAAAGTATGTCATCAATTTCTGATTTCTTTTTCCCAACAATCCTACACCTTCCATATGGTCGCGTATAAAAGACGAATAGTTTTCCATCTCATAAGCGGTCAGATGAATACCTTCCTCTGTACTATTCAGAGAATATATCTCTCCTTCTATGGGGCTGAACAATCGAAGGGTATAAAATTCTCCATCATAATGCTCCAAAAACAATCCCTCCTTTCTGAACGGCTGGTTCCTGCTCTTCTCCTTTCAAACCTTCTTCTGTGGTCAGAAAGAATTCATCTCCACTGTTCCAAAAGCTGACATACAGTTCTCCCTCTGGAATTTTGATTCCCCGCTGTTCAAATCCTTCTCCCCACCCATCACTTTCCTGACCTTCCCAGTACTCCTTTACTGCTTCAATCTCCCTTTCAGAAAGCTGGTTATGACTTTCTACTTCCAGAACTCCCCATAGTTCCCCCCGCCAGACTTCCACGGTAGGCTTCATACTGTAAATTTTTTCTTCTAACTTTGGATCATCCAGATAGACCGCCAGCCCCCTATCTCCTTCTTCCTCAAGATTTTCCTCTGCAATCCGTTTCAGGATCTCCGTCTCATAGCTGCACAACTCAGCTGGAAATACCTCCTCTCCGTATTCCTCCAAATTTCCCCAGTCATCTTTTGTATACATGGTAGCTATCAAAGGACTGAAAAACCGAAGTACAGAACGCTCCGTTGTTTTTTCACTGATGCTGTCCGATTTTACTCCTGTCAATACTTCTTTCCTCCTCTCGTAAAACTCTGCTTCCATGCCTGCGAATCACACAGGCCGTCATAATCCATTCAAATACTCGGTCGCTCACCAACTCTGGATCTGTAAGTTCTGATAAACGAATATGACTGCTTCCCTGATACAGATCCCTTGCCATATGAAACAAAACGTAGCCATCCAAATCAACACCGTGGATATGAATTTTGGAAAAATGAATCCCCTCCTGGTCAATTGCCGCTAAAGCTCTGCTACACAAAAATCGATCTGCGGAAAGAAGATAGACCGCAGAACAGGTCGCTGCTTCTTCAATGGCTCTGTTACACTTCTCTCCCATAGCCAAAAACCGTTCTCTATGACCACTTTGAAAAAAGCACGGATTTCTTCTCCCTGTCAGACGGCACACGCGGCTTACAAAGGTGCTGACAGCCACTTCCTCTGCCAACACCTCCAGAAGCTCATAAAACGGGACACAATCGGTAACACGGCGTTCACACGGGCTTCTCTGATTTTCCAGACAACCAGAAAGGTGACTGATAACCATTCCGCTCCTTCTTGGACGAAATCCTGGTATATGCTGCATTTCCTTTTCCAGCCCAGCATAACGTGTATCACTCATAAATCGAATCATTGTCTCCTACCTCCTCAATATCTCAATTTCTTCTACCCTAATGTCATTCCTCCATATCCTTGTTCTTTTGATTCTAATAATGTTTCAACCGCCTCCTCCCTTGTACGAAACATTCTCCACGGTGAAACTCGATGATAAAGTCCAGTATGACTTCGTACTCCAAAATACCTCCCGTCATAACTCTCTACCGTATATTCGCAGGTACTTTTTTTTGTTTTGTTTGTGATCATCACACAGGTATCTCCCTTATTCCATCCATAAGGAAAGCCCGAATCTTCTTTTAGCTTTTTTTCATCCATTTTCTTCAATTACCACACTCCCCTTTTCTTTGAACTTTTTAACGCCAAAAAGCCAACCATGTTCTAGTAAATAAAACATGATTGGCTCATCTGCTTCTAAATATATAAATACCAGTTATCCCCTTAAATCTTTTTCTCCTTATGATTTATCCACAAGGTTGTCCAGACTTACCTTTTAAGATCACACCTAAAGCGACAATACGAGTACAGATTCCAGATGTTGGCTAATATTGGATAATCTTTTCGATACTTGAACTTTGTTCTATACCTTATATTTTGTCTGGTGCACCAGCAATGAATATCCTTCATCATCATCGAATCTCCCATACCTATACGCTCGCCTAATATATTAATCTTATACTCATCCATCTCTGTTTTCGCAAATAAATAGAACCATACATTATAATATCTGATTCTATACACCTTGCAATCATCACTGTACTTCATACACACTCCTGTTTATACTGTTTCTCTATTTCCACTATTTCCACTGTATCTACATAATATATAGCGTGAATTATGGGGTAAATATTCCCACCAGAATCAGCACTAATTCAATGACCCCCACGCCATCCTCGTCCATCAGAAACGATTTTACTTCTCTTACCAGATACGCTTTATCCATATACTTTTTCTCCTTTCTCCCCATTTTTCAGATCCCAAACGCCAGAAACGCCGGGACTGAAACCATCACCATAATAATCATCAACATCAGAAACAATGGAAGCATCAGCTTTGTGGACGCCTCTTCCCCCCGGCGTCTTGCCAGTGCTTTCTCTTCTTCAAACGCCGACTCCATCTCTGTCTCCAGCGCCTTTCGAAGTCCTTCTGCCCCATTTCTGACATTCTGCTCCAAAAGCCCGGAAAGCTTCCGGTACGGTCTCAGACGGCAGCCCGCACCAAATTCCGCATATGCCTGCAGTTCCGGGACACCGCGCTGCATCCGGTGATATGCCGCTGCCATTTCCCGGTATGCCGCCCGCTCCGTCTGTGTTCCCGCCCGGCATGCCGCCTCGTATTCCAGCACAATCCGTTCCCATGCCCGGCGGACCGGAAGCCCCGCCCCGGAAAATACGGTCAGCTTTGACACAATCTCCGGGTAGTCTTCCATCAGTTCCCGCTTTTTCTTCTTTTTCTCCTCACTCTCCTTCTGTTTTTCATAAAGAGGAAGCAGAATTGCCGCCGCAATCCCCAGCACCGGAAACAGCAGATATTCCCTGTCTCCGCGCACCCGGTAAGATAAATTCTTCCCCTCATACATCTTTGGCAAAACCAGCTGACCTTCCGTTCTCTGCGCCTCATCCATCTGCTTTAACAGCTGCTTAAAACCTGCCTCTTTTTCCTGCTGCTTCGTCCGAAGCGGCGGATATAGCATGACCGGAAACCGGTACTCCCGGCTGAATGCCCCCGCCTGCAGGGATGCGGTCAGTTCTGTCTGAATCCCCTTCTCCGGGCATTCTTCATTTAAAACTGTCCCATCTGTCTGAATCCATTCCGCATCCTCCGGTGTCCAGCGGACCCGGATGCCCTCTTCTTCCAGCCAGCCAACGAGATGTAGATCTTCCCTTACCTCCTGCAGGGACGGATTGTTTCCCCGAATTAAATCCGCCAGTTTACCTCCCGCCTCCAGCAATGCTTTTTTTGCATCCTCTTCCGCATATTCCCGCTCTCCGAGCGCAATCTCCACCGGAATCTCCTTCTCCCACAGTCCGCGCACCCACACTTCCTGCTGCCGTTCCCCTTCTCCGTATGCATAGCGGTTCAGCCGGTTCCCCTCTTCCAGCGCCCCATCCCTTTTTTCCACCAGATATCCCACAACTGCCAGAATTATCCCCAAAAGAATGCATAAAACCTGCTTTTTCCCCATTTTCCCCATTATGTTTCACACCTCAATCTGAAGAATTTTCCCCGATACCCTCCATGCCAGCAGATAGACCACCAGACACCCGGTCATCACCACCCGCCCCACCGCTGTCTCATACATCTGTGAGAAAAACCCCGGCGATGACAAATCCACGTAGAGCACAATCAGGTACGGCATCAGGTTCATAATTCTCTGTTCAAACTGCTTTTCTGCCGTCATCGTGAGAATTTCCTCCCGCACCTGTATGCGATCCGAAATCACGTGAACGACATGGTGAACCACGCTTGCCAGCTCACCCCGGCTCCGTTTGGATACAGTAAAAATAACAGAGAAATTTTCCACCTCATCCAGACCACTCCTCTTTGCAAAGGAAGAAAGCAGCACCTCCACGGTCCGGTTCATTTTAAGCTGACTTGCCAGGTATGAAAACTCACGGGTAATCATCCCCTCTTTTCCGTATTGTTCTTCCAGATCGCGCACGCTCGCGATAAACGCATTTTCCACCGAATAGCCTGCAGCCAGCGCCGAAGCCACAATCTGAATCGCTTCCTTAAACTGGAGCCGCAGTTCCTCTTTTCTCCGGCGGCAGAGCTCCCGCCTCTTAAAAAACGGCCGCAGCATCCCCGCCGGAAGCATCAGAACGAACGCCAGAAATGAACGGTAGAATACATACGCCGTCACGGCGCACACCGCTGTTCCCTCCAGAAGGTAACGTATCCACTCCTGCCCCGTCAGGTGGTAAACCCGGTAATCAGAAAGCACTTCCTCCCGCGAATCTGCGCCGCCCTTCAAATCTGCCAACCTGGATAAGTGCTCCTTCCACCTGTCCGGAATCAGCCTCCCCGCTTTCCTGAAACTGATAGATGGGAGAAAGGCGGATTTCCCCATTTTCATAGCCTATCACCTCCGTGATCTCCAGTACCTTCCGGCTCCGGTCCCGCATCCGCCCGACATGGACCATCAGATCGAGCGCTGAACCGATCTGGCTCCGGACCGCCGCAAGCGGCAGCTCTGCCGCCATCAGAACCATTGTCTCCAGTCTTGAGAGCATGTCTTTTGCGCTGTTTGCATGTCCGGTTGAGAGCGAGCCATCGTGCCCCGTATTCATCGCCTGCAGCATTTCCAGCGCCTCGCCGCCCCGGACCTCCCCAACGATGATGCGGTCCGGACGCATTCGGAGACTCGCCCGGATCAGATCGCGCATGGAAATCTCCTGCGAACCATCCCGGTTATCCACCCTTGTTTCCAGGCTGACAAGATTCTTTACATGGCGGATTTGAAGCTCTGCCGAATCCTCGATCGTGATGATGCGTTCCTCCTGTGGAATATAGCCGGACATGGCGTTTAAGATCGTCGTTTTTCCCGATCCGGTTCCGCCGCTGATGAAGATATTGAGCCCCTGCTCGACCGCTTTCTGCAAAAATGCCGCTGCCTCCCGGCTGATACTTTTTAACTCAATCAGACGTTCCATCGTGATCGGTTCCGGGAACTTCCGGATCGTTAAAATCGGACCATTTAACGCCACCGGTGCCAGCACCACGTGAACACGCGAACCATCTTCCAGTCTCGCATCCGCAATCGGAGACGCCAGATTGACCGTCCGGTTGACACGGCTTACAATCTGCTGAATCAGATCCTCTAGCTGCCCTACCGAATCAAAGTGCTTTTCTAATTCTTCCACACGCCCCTGCCGCTCGACAAAAATGTGCTCCGCGCCATTTACCATGATCTCCGTGATCGTCGGATCATCGACCAGCTCCTGCAAAATATCCAGCCGTCTGAATGAATCAAACAGCTCTTTTCTCAAACAAAGCCGCTCTTTTAACGGCAGATACGCCCCTTCTGCCGCTTCCAGAATCGCCATGTCGATCAGGTCGCGCAGCTCCTCATCCTCCACCTGCATACGGCTCTCCATCTGCTCCATCAGACGCTGCCTCAAAACCATTTTCTGCTCCTGCATACTTCCCCCTGCCAGTTGTTTCTCTCACAACCGTTTACTCTTTAGAATGACTGGCAAAATCCCGCTCCATTTATCCCTGTCAAAAGACTTTGCCCCTTCTAATTTAACCCACAATGAACATTATCCGCCCACACTGCTTCCCCGCAGCAGCTGCCGTACATAATCACCCAGTTCTCCCCATAAAAGCTGGTCAATATAATCGCCCCGTCCAAAACTGCCGTGATACGGAAGCTTCAGGCGTTTAATACGTTCCCTTAGCATGCCATTTCCTGTCTGTGAAAAATACTGCTCCAGCTCCTTAAGCTTTGCCAAAGACACCAGATCTTCCCGGATCGGCATATAGATTACCCGGCACAGCTTCATTACCGAAAGCGCCGTCCTGCGCCCGCTTCCTATATCCACTACCAGCGTATCATACGCACTCTCCCCGGCAATTGCCCGTATAAGCCCCGCGATTGCCTCCTCTCCCGCCTGATCCAGATCCTCCGGATAGCGCACCGGCGGAATATAGTCCAGCTCCCCCATCGTGTGGACAACGCTGCTCAAACGAAGCGAATTATAGCTTCCACCGTTGTAAAAATACAGCAGATCCGACAAATCACTCTTATATTCTTCTTTCATCAAAACCGACAGACCGGAAAATTCCTCCAGGTTCAGATACAGCACCCGCTCCTCCTGTGCCAAAAGTTTTCCCATTGTCAGGGCAAACGAGGTCTTTAAACACCGTCCAACCGGCGAATACACCCCCAAGACCTTCGCCAGCCCCCGCCCGGACACCTCCGGCAGCTCCCCCGGGCTTTCCCCATACCAGGTCAGCACGTCGCGCACAATCGCATCGCTGGACTGGTATTTGTAAACACAGGGAACTGACGGACTGACCGTTTTTCCCCCATTATCCGATAAAAGAATAACCTTTTCCGCCCGGATGGACTCCTTTTCTTCCGCCGGAACATGCTCGCCCAACAACAGAAGCTTTACCGGGTGTTCCGCCGCAAATGCCCGCAGCCGCTCGATCGAGCTGAACGCCACCACCTCAAACGGTATTTTTTCCTTCTGGTTAACTACCTCTGCAAACCGCGCCGCATAGACCGGATCCACATCATACACCGCCAGAATATGCTTCATCGCACCGCCACCTCCCTAATCACAAGCCATTTTCCTTACAGATACCGAATCAGCTCCGCCCCAATCACTCCCAAAAACAGGCACGGTGCCAGACAAAAAGATGCCTCTTTTCCATCCCGCGCTTCCAGATAGTACGGCTCGACGCTTCCCCCAAGCGCGGACCGGTACAAATAAAACACAAGATATGTAAGCCGCTGCCTGGCAATCCCACGCCGGATAAGTAATACAAGTGACCATATTCCGGCAGCTGCCAGCCCGCACAGGAAAATCCGCCCGCCCTGCCGCAGCCCGGCGGCACCAAACAGGACGGCTGCCATTTTGATGTCCCCCGCACCTATCATGCGAAACAGATACAGAGGGAACAGGACAATCAGTAAACTCCCGCTACGAATCAAATATCCACAAGTCTCGCCAATCCCCATCATAAGCGCCGCCCCATATCCCGGCAGCCGCCCGTCCCATCCGGCCGTATATCCCATCTTCATCCCCAGACCAAACCGAATCAAAAGAAACAACAGGCCGCCAAGCAGAAGCATCCCATTGGGAATACGGCGTTTTTTCAAATCCCAAAACGCACAGCCGCCAGTAAACAACAGCAGCAAAAAGGTCAATCCATCCCCTCCTTCTCTTTCGCATACATGAAACGAACAATTTCTGCACAGTATGTCCTCTTTTCAAAACTCCTGCCGCAAACGATAGCTGCCAGTCCTGCGCCAGCTTTTACCGCCACCTTTTTCCATTCATTTCCTGTATGCACTTCAAACATTCCTGAAAAATTATCGAACATTTCTCTGAACTTAACTTTTAGAATCTTAATAATAGATCAACGGGAAATCCGGATTCCCGTGACAGATGGAAGAACCCATCCATGAATGTTCCTCCATTATGAACAGTTTTTGATCAAAAGTCAATCCCAAAACACCCGAAATATGCGCCAAAAACATCTCAAAAACTTTGTGCATCTGAACCCATTATTTTAGCTAGACAATTTCGTTATTTGAAAATAATTGCCAAAATATCTCTTTATTTTTTATCTATAAATACCCATTCCAGCATTTTCCTTTCCATTGACTGACGAAACAAAAAATGGTAAAATACTATTAGTTTAAATTTTTAAACCATTATAGAAGGAGGAGCCGCGATGAAAAAAGGAATAGAACTCAAACAGCATTTTCATACCTGTATGCCTCTTTTTATCGCGCTGGGCGATGAAATACGGCTGACGATCATCGAAGCGCTGACGGACGAAGCCCTCACGGGGCGCAAAAAAAACAACGATGTGAACAAAAATCAGCCTGATAAGAACAATGACCGTCCAATCAGCCTGCCCGCCCAGTCCCGTCCGCATGGCTTAAACGTCCGGGAGATCACCGAACAGACCAGCCTGTCGCGCCCGGCAGTTTCCCACCATTTGAAGATCTTAAAGACAGCCGGGCTGATCGATGTCCACCGGGAGGGAACCTGTAATTATTATTATCTCTCAATCGAAGACAGCACCCGGAAACTGATGCAGCTCGGACATCTGCTGGAATCCGTGCTTTCCATGGACGCCTGAACCAGGATGCATATCTTTCCATTTTCTGAATATACTGATCGTTGTACCAATTTATAGGATTCAGAAAGAGAGCATCAAACCATGAAGCACAACCGCACCCACTGCTCCGGTATCACCAGCACGGACATTTTTTCCGCCCACCCTGACCCAGAGCTGCTGACAGAACTGCGACAGACCATGAGCACGATCAACACCGTTTTCAACCATTTTGAAGAGGTCGTCGATCCGACTCTGATTGACTGCTATATCTACGAACTGAAAGCCGCACATCTCCGGTATCAGTTCCTTTTACGACATATTAAACAACAGGAAAATACCATTTAACCGACACAAGGAGGGCCTTTCTCATGACAGCCTGGTACGACAAAGCTATCTTTTACCATATGTATCCTCTGGGAATGACCGGAGCACCGTTTGCCAATCCCTACCCCGTCTCCGATGGGGCAGCGGATGGCACAAACAGGGACGTTTCCGCCGATTCCCGCATGGACGAACTGATGCAGTGGATTCCCTATTTAGAGAGCCTGCATATTTCCGCGCTTTACATCGGACCGCTGTTTGAATCATCCACGCACGGCTATGATACCCGCGATTTCCGGCTCATCGACCGGCGGCTGGGGACCAACGTCTCGTTCCGATCTTTCGTGGACTGCTGCCATGAGCATGGCATCCGCGTCGTCGTGGACGGCGTGTTCAACCACACCGGTCGCGAATTTTTCGCCTTCCGCGACCTGCAGGCGCACCGTGACCAGTCCCCTTACGCCGGATGGTACAGGAACGTCAATTTCGGCTGGGGCAGCCCGCTCGGCGATTCCTTCGGCTACGAATCCTGGCACGGCATCTGGGAGCTTCCCTGCTTAAACCACAAAAACCCGGAAGTGCGGAACTATCTGCTTGACACTGTCCGTTTCTGGGTGCAGGAATTTGACATCGACGGTATCCGCCTCGACTGCGCGGGCGATCTTTCCTTTGAATTTATGCAGGAACTGCGCCGGCTGGCAAATGAAATCAAGCCGGAATTCTGGCTGATGGGCGAAGTCATCCACGGCGAATACGCCCGCTGGGTCAATCCGCAGATGCTTCATTCCGTCACCAACTACGAGATGCACAAAAGTATCTATTCCGCGCACAACGACCACAATTATTTCGAACTGGCACACAATGTCCGCCGCCTCGAAGCGGTGGGGCGGGATCTCTACACCTTTGTGGACAACCACGACGAAGACCGGATCGCAAGCAAACTGTTAAATCCGGCACATCTTGCGCCGCTTTACACGCTGCTGTTCACTCTTCCGGGAATTCCATCCATCTATTATGGAAGTGAATGGGGCATTCAGGGACGCCGCGGACACAACTCTGATACGGAACTCCGTCCGAAAATCCTGCCGCCGAGACCGCTTGCAGAAGAAATGCAGACCAGCGACGGACAAAACACAGGCATCCGCACAGATGGCAACTGCCAGAGCTTTTCGAGCGCCACAGGCACAAACATACACGCAGGCGCAAACACCTGCTGCCAAACCACTTCAAGCACCACAGACTCAAACACAGATACCAGCGCAGACACCGTGACACCGCTTACACTTCTGATCCAGAAACTCGCCGCCATCCACGCCGCCGAACCGGCGCTTCACGGTGGGCGTTATCAGGAACTTCTGCTGACAAACCGGCAGTACGCATTTGCCAGACACGGTGACCACCAGGCGATCCTTACCGCTGCCAACAACGATGACAACGCCGCTTATTTACAAGTTCCGCTTCCATTCCACACGACAGCGGAACAAGCTACGGATCTGATTACCGGAAAATCGTTTTTGATCGATAAGAATACAAACAAAATTCAGATAGAATTAGAGGGTAACAGCGCTGTTATTCTCGGAATCACGGAGGGGTAACCTTATGAAAAAAGCAGCTTCCACTACTAAACGAACCACATCGAAAAAACAAAAGACAGAGGGACTCGGCGTGATCGGCGAGCTTGACCGGTATCTCTTCGGAGAAGGCCGCCACTACCAGCTCTACCACAAGCTGGGCGCACACCCTTATACATATCGCGGACAGGACGGCTACTATTTCGCGGTCTGGGCGCCGCACGCAGCCGCCGTCAGCCTGGTCGGCGACTTCAACGCCTGGAATCCGGATGCAACCCCGATGAAGCCGGTCGCAGACAGCGGCATTTACGAGCTCTTCGTACCGGGACTTGGCGTGGGACAGCTCTACAAATTCGCCATCACCACGCACACAGGAACGATTTTATTTAAGGCAGATCCATATGCATTTTCGGCAGAATACCGTCCTGGAACCGCTTCCGTGACCGCCGATATCCGCGGCTTCAAATGGAACGATTCCAAATGGATGGAATCGCGCGCGGGCACCGATCCGGTCAAGGCGCCAATCTCTATCTACGAGGTTCACTTAGGATCCTGGAAAAAGAAAAACCGCCCGGAAAAGGACGGTTATTACACTTACATGGAAGCCGCGCATGAGCTGGCTGACTATGTCCTGGAAATGGGCTACACCCATGTAGAGCTCATGGGAATCGCCGAACATCCGTATGACGGCTCCTGGGGATATCAGGTAACCGGCTATTTTGCCCCGACCTCCCGCTACGGAACCCCGACGGAATTTATGTATTTCGTCAATTACTTACATAAAAAAGGCATCGGTGTCATCCTAGACTGGGTTCCGGCGCATTTTCCGAAGGATGCACATGGACTTGCCGATTTCGACGGACAGGCGCTCTATGAGTATGCCGACCCGCGCAAAGGCGAGCACCCGGACTGGGGTACCAAGGTCTTCGATTATGCCAAAAACGAGGTATCCAATTTTCTGATCGCCAACGCGCTCTACTGGCTCGATGAATACCACATCGATGGTCTGCGCGTGGACGCCGTCGCTTCCATGCTTTACTTAGACTATGGGCGCCAGGACGGACAGTGGGTACCAAATAAATATGGCGACAACAAAAACCTCGAAGCCATCGAGTTTTTCAAACATTTAAACAGCGTGATCCGCGGCCGGAAGGACGGCGCCATCATCATTGCCGAGGAATCCACCGCCTGGCCGAACGTTACCAAGAGCCCGGAGGAGGACGGTCTTGGATTTACCTTCAAATGGAATATGGGCTGGATGCATGACTTCCTCGAATACATGAAGCTCGACCCGTATTTCCGTAAATTTAACCACAACAAAATGACCTTCGGCATCACCTACTGCACCAGCGAAAACTTCATTCTGGTGCTCTCGCACGACGAGGTCGTCCACCTCAAATGCTCGATGATCAACAAAATGCCGGGCGAATACGAGGATAAATTTGCCAACCTGAAAGTCGGCTACACTTTCATGCTCGGACATCCGGGCAAGAAACTTCTCTTCATGGGACAGGATTTCGGTCAGTTCCATGAATGGGATGAAAAAGTCTCCCTCGACTGGTACCTTACGAAAGAGCCGTTCCATGCCGACCTCCAGAATTATGTGAAAGGGCTTTTGACGCTCTACCACAAATATCCGGCGCTCTACCGCCTGGACGAGGAGTATGACGGCTTCCAGTGGATCAACGCCAACGACGGAGACCGCAGTATTTTCAGCTTTATCCGCCGCGATGAAACACAGAAAAAGAATCTTCTCTTCATCTGCAACTTCACCCCGGTAGACCGCGACGATTACCGCGTCGGTGTTCCGAAACGCGGCACCTACACGCTGCTGCTTGACCAGGAACACGGCTACTACAAGCGCGGCGATAAGATCAGCCATTACCGCTCCATCAAGAGCGAATGTGACGGACAGCCATACTCCTTCGCGTACCCGCTTCCGGCGTATGGAACTGCGGTGTTCCGGTTCTCATAAAATAATGTTCCTATGAAGTCAAAAAACCTGCCGCAGACAGACTGTTTATATGGGGGATACAGTCTGCCTGCGGCAGGTTTTATTTATACGGGTTCTGATTCGTGACCCAATCAATTTTATCCGCGGATCGCCGCTTCCAGCTGCTTCAGCGCTTTCTCCACCGTCACCCGCGGGCATGCGATATTGATCCGCTCGAAGCCCTCGCCGTCCGGTCCGAACATCGCGCCGCTGTCCAGCCACAGATGTGCCTTGTCCACGATCAGATGTTCCAGCTCTTTTTCATTCAAATGAATCGCCTTAAAATCCAGCCACAGAAGGTAGGTTCCCTCCGGCTCGATCAGACGGATTTCCGGCAGATGCTCTTCCAGATACGCCTTCACAAACTTCCGGTTCTCCTCCAGATACGCTTTTAGCTGTGCAAGCCACTCCGCTCCCTCTTCATACGCCGCCTGGCATGCTACCAGTCCCATCAGACCGACCTGGCTGTAGCCTGCCGCCGCGATCTCCTTTAAGAGTTTCTTCCGAAGCTCTGGGTTTGGCACAAAGATATTGGAAATCTGCAGTCCCGCCAGATTGAACGTCTTGGATGGTGCCGTGCAGATCAGGCAGTTCTGCTCAAACTCTGCACCCAGCTTCGCAAATACTGTGTGCGGATGTCCCTCGCGGGTAAAATCACTATGGATCTCATCGCTGACCACGAGCACACCGTGACGCAGGCAAATCTCGCCAACCCGGCGCAGTTCTTCCTCGCTCCAGACACGTCCGACCGGGTTGTGCGGACTGCAAAGCAGGAACAATTTTACCTTATTTTCGACGATCTTCGTTTCCAGGTCGTCAAAATCCATCGTGTAATAGCCATCCGTGATTTTCAGCGGGCTGTTGACAATCTTACGCCCATTGTCCGTAATTACTTCCGAAAACGGATAGTACACCGGCTGCTGAAGCAGTACGCCGTCACCTTCCTTTGTATACGCCCGGACAGCCGCCGCCAGCGCGAATACAACGCCCGGTGTCTTCACCAGCCACTCCGGTTTCGTCTCCCAGCCAAAGCGCTCCCGGTACCAGTTCTGGACTGCCGCAAAATAGCCCTCTTTTCCATCACTGTAGCCGAAAATACCATGTTTTACTGTCTCTTCCAGCCGCTCTAAAATCGCCGGAGCCGTCTGAAAATCCATATCAGCCACCCAAAGCGGTAAAATATCCGCTGGTTTTCCTCGCTCGATGGCAAAATCATATTTTAAACAGTTGGTACCATGCCGGTCCACCACTTTGTCAAAATCGTATTTCATGCATTTTCCTCCCAATCCATCGTTCCTGTCAATGAACGGTTTTCACTCTGGCATCCTGTCATCCATGCCCATATCCCACTGCCCATGCAAAACCGATACCAAACATATCTATCCTCTTTTGTAACTGTTCAGTACCTTCACAGTCACGCGCAAAAATCCATTAAAAATTGCCTACGGCAATGGGATTTTTGCCTGCTGGCCCATGTTTTCGTACGGTCAGCGCAGTAAATGCGCAGACCTACTGAACAGTTACCCTCTTTTTACGCTAACGCCTGCTCCAGATCCGCAATCAGATCATCCACATTTTCAATACCGACAGACAGACGTAAAAATGTCTCCGTAATTCCAAGACGTTCCCGGATCTCAACCGGTACATCGCCGTGTGTCTGCAGCATCGGATAGGTAATCAGGGACTCCACGCCGCCCAGACTCTCCGCATAGGAAATAAGCTTCACGCGCTCCAGCACCTTTCTCGCCGTCTCCTCCGTATCTGTACGGAACGAAATCATGCTGCCAGCGCCGCGGCTCTGTTTTTGGTTGATCTCATAACCAGGATGTTCCGGAAGTCCTACATAGTAGACATCCGTTACTTTTTTCTGCTCTTTCAGCCAGCTCGCGATCTTCATCGCATTCTCCTGCTGCCGTTCCACACGCACTGACAGAGTCTTGATGCCGCGCAGGACTAAGAAAGAATCAAACGGAGAAAGTCCGCTTCCGATCGTCTTAAACAGATACCGGATCTGCTCTGCCAGCGCCTTGATCGGCGTACATAAAAATCCAGCCAGCGTATCATTGTGACCGCCTAAAAACTTCGTGCCGCTGTGGACAACCAGATCCGCGCCCTGCGCGATCGGATTCTGCAGATACGGGGACAGGAAGGTATTGTCCACGATCAGAAGCAGTCCGTGCTTCGTCGCCAGACGGCTCATTTCCGCCAGATCGGTCACCTGCATCGTCGGGTTGCTCGGTGTCTCGATGTAGAGTGCCTTCGTCTGATCCGTGATCGCCTTCTCAACCGCCTCCACATCGGCTGTATTTATATAGGAAAATGAAAAACCGCGCTTCTTTTCCAGTGCCTCAAAAATACGGACGGAACCGCCATACAGATCCTCGGTACATACAAAATGGCTGCCACTGTCAAACAGCTCCATCATCAGCGAAATCGCCGCCATACCGGATGTGCAGGCAACGGTATCAACCGCTCCTTCCAGCGCCGAAACAGTCTTTTCCAGCTCGTCTCTGGTCGGGTTGCTCTCACGCGTATAATTATGACCGGTTGATTCCCCAATACCCGGGTGGGCAAAAGTCGCCGTCTGGTAAATCGGCACTGAAACAGCGCCAAAAGAATGGTTTTTAGAAGTTTCCGGATCTCCGCAAATACAAGTTGTCTCTATCTGATAAGCCACGATGTCATCCTCCTGTGTCTATTTGCTATATCAGCAAATTCGTTTTTTATATAATTTTCTTATTTCATATTGTTTTAATTGGTTTATCAGTGATTGTAATGCGGAATTCCTACTTTGTCAATAGGAATTCCATGCAGTCCGCCATTTTACCGGGCGTTTTCCTTTCTCAGCGCAAAAACCTATCAAGGTACATTTTTTGTTTTTTCACAGACCGCACCTTCCAAACAATTCAAGTCGAACGTCCGTGAGACTTGGCGCGTGATTCTGGTCAGCGAAGCTGACATATTCTTTACAGAATCACTGCGCATCCTCGCGGAGCGTTTATCTCAGTCGGAGAATGGACTCCCACTGAGACAAATTTGCTATTACTCACCACCTGAAGAGGTGGGAGTCTTCTCGACTGAGATAAAAAAACGGTCAGAATCAATGACATCTTCCCACATTTCAGAAATATATCATCCATTCTGACCGCTTTAAATGGCTGCAGTTCTCGCTCCCCTTACCAGTAGGTTTCACTTTTCATCAACCACACACTAATTTCTACCAAATTACACTCTTAATTTCCTTTGCAGACTTCCTCTAGAAAATACCGGTGCACCGTCACATCCTCATTCAATTCCGGATGAAATGCCGTCGCAAACTGGTTTCCCTGTCTGGCTGCGACTATCTTTCCGTCCACTGTCGCCAGCACCTTAACATTTTCCTGAAGCGAAGCGATGTACGGCGCGCGGATAAAAGTCATCGGAATCGTCCCCAGACCGGCAAATTCAGCCTCCGTGTAAAAACTTCCGAGCTGACGCCCGTAGGCATTCCGCACCGCCAACACATCCATCGTCGCAAAGCACGGCGTTCCGCCCTCGATCTCCTTGGCCAGAAGCAGAAGCCCCGCGCACGTTCCATACACCGGAAGCCCTGCCGCAATCTTTGCCCGAAGCGGCTCATAAAGCCCCAGCTCATCCAGGAGCTTACGCATCGCGGTACTCTCGCCGCCCGGCAAAATCAGTCCGTCCATCGGCCGCTCCAGATCCGGAAGCTGCCGGATCTCAAACGCCTCTGCGCCCAGTCTCCGTACCATGGCAATGTGTTCGGCAAACGCGCCCTGCACCGCCAGCACGCCTATCTGTTTTTTCTCCATCTTACTGTCCCCGCTCTGCCATCAAAATCGCAATCTCATTCTCATTGATACCAACCATCGCCTCGCCCAGATCCTCAGAAATCGCAGCAAGTAATTTTGCATCCTTGTAATTCGTTACTGCCTGCACGATCGCCGACGCACGTTTCTCCGGATTGCCTGACTTGAAGATACCAGATCCAACAAAGACTCCCTCTGCGCCCAGCTGCATCATCAGAGCCGCATCCGCCGGGGTAGCCACGCCGCCTGCCGCGAAATTGACAACCGGGAGACGTCCATTGTCATGTACATAGCGGAGCAGATGAACCGGAACTTTTAACTGTTTTGCTGCCTCGTAAAGCTCATCCTCACGCAGGTTCTGAACCCGGCGGATCTCCGAATTCACCGCACGCATATGGCGGACTGCCTGTACGACATCGCCCGTTCCCGGCTCGCCCTTGGTACGGATCATCGAAGCACCTTCCTCGATCCGGCGCAGCGCCTCTCCCAGGTCTCTCGCACCGCAGACAAACGGAACCTTGAACTGTGTCTTGTCAATATGGTACACATCATCCGCCGGAGATAATACCTCGCTCTCATCGATATAATCAATCTCGATCGCTTCCAGAATCTGCGCCTCCACAAAATGACCGATCCGGCACTTCGCCATAACCGGAATCGAAACTGCCTCCTGAATGCCGCGAATCATCTTCGGGTCACTCATACGGGACACACCGCCCGCTGCCCGGATATCCGCCGGAATCCGCTCCAGCGCCATAACCGCACACGCGCCTGCCGCCTCCGCGATCTTCGCCTGCTCCGGGGTTGTGACATCCATGATAACGCCGCCCTTTAACATCTGTGCCAGCTGTTTATTCAGTTCATAACGATTCTCTGCCATTTTTATTCCTCCCGTAGTTGAATATGATTTTTCTTTGTAAGCCAAGCGTCCTTACGATCCTTGCAATCAATACCCGAATCCACTGAATCATTCACAGGCAAGCGCCTCTTCTGCCTTTCTATTCTGCCTTGCGAAAAACAATTCACTGACATTCTGTATTTTTACATTCATTTCCGCATCAACTTAGTAGGAATTATAGCAAAAACTGTACTGATTAAAATATACACTTTTAAATATTTTAATCAGTACAGTTTGTTCTTTTCTCAAATCTTATTCTATTTTTCTTTTATCTGCACAAACCGGAGCGCCCCGGCATTCCACCAACGCCACTCCACTTACCCATTTTTCAGCTTTCCGTTTGTGTCTACGCTTCTTCCGCCTCCAGCAGCGCCTGGTACACATCCCGCTTCGAAATCCCGCGGTCCTTCGCCACCAGCTTCATCGCTTCCTTGCGGCTATTTCCCTGTGATTCATAATGTTCCATATGCTCTTCCAGGGACATCTGCTGCCAGCGCGCCTGATCCTCCGCCTCGATCTCCTGGACGGATTTGCCCTCGATGACGATCACGCACTCGCCCTTCGGCTCATTTTCCGTATAATACGCCACCGCCTGCGAAAGTGTCGTCCGAAACGCCGTCTCGTATTTCTTCGTCAGCTCCCGGCAGATAGACGCCTTTCTATCCCCCAGCGCCTCGTAAAGCTCCGTGAGCGTCCGCAGAAGGTGGTGCGGCGCCTCGTAAAGCACAATCGTGCGCGTCTCATTCTGAAGCTCTGCAAGCACCCGCTGGTGCTCCTTCTTGTCCGTCGGAAGAAATGCCTCAAAACAGAACCGTCTCGTCGGAAGTCCCGAAATAATCAGCGCCGTAACACACGCCACCGCTCCCGGAAGCGCGGTTACTTTAATTCCCGCCTCGCAGCACTGGCGCACCAGCTCCTCGCCCGGATCCGAAATACCCGGCGTCCCGGCGTCCGTGATGCAGGCAATATTCATGCCCGATTTCAGCTTCTCCACCAGCACACGCGCCTTCTCGACCTTATTGTACTCATGGTAGCTCGTCATCGGTGTATGAATATCAAAATGATTCAGAAGCTTAATACTGTGCCGCGTGTCCTCCGCCGCAATCAGATCCACCTGCTTTAACGTCTCCAGCACCCGGAATGTGATGTCATCCAGGTTGCCGATCGGCGTGGCACACAAATATAATGTTCCTTCCATCGTTCTCCTATTCCATTAATACCCGTAAATATCATAAATCTCATCCGTATACACGCCCGGCTCTTTGTACACAATGATCGGCTTTTCCACTGTCATCAGCGCGCCGCCGCCGCGCACCGCCTCGATGAGAACCATATTTGCCTCTTTATCTGCAAACGGATGGACAAATTTCATCCGCTTCGGCTCCAATTTCTGACTTTTCATCGCCATCAGAATCTCAATGAGCCGTCTCGGACGGTGCACCATATAGAGTCGTCCGCCGGGACGAAGTGCCGAAGCCGCCGCGCGCACGACATCCTCCAGATTGCAGAGAACCTCATGGCGGGCAATCGCCTTGGGAAGATCGGGATTTTTCAGCCCGTGGCTGTCGTTCATGTACGGCGGGTTCGTCGTTACCACATCAAAGGATGCCTTCTCAAACAGCGTCGGAACCTCCTTGATATCGCCCTGCACGATCGAAACCTTCTCTTCCAGCCTGTTGAGCGCCACACTCCGGGATGCCATCTCCGCCATCTCCGCCTGGATCTCCAGACCTGTAAAATGGCTTCCTTCCGTCTTTGCCTCCAGAAGAATCGGGATAATACCAGTTCCCGTTCCCAGATCAAGCGCTTTCTCGCCCGGCTTCACCGATGCAAACCCGGACAAAAGCACCGCGTCCATGCCAAAACAGAACCCGTTCGTCTTCTGGATGATCCGGTATCCGTTCCGCTGCAGTTCATCGATCCGCTCGCCCTCTTTAATTATCATCCAGCTTCGACTTTCCTTCCTTTTTCTCCAGTGCCTCCAGCGCTTTCAGCTCCGCATCGTTGACATTTCCCCTGTCACGGCGGCGCTTCGGCTTAAACTTGAGCTGATCCACACGGTAATCACGGATCTCCTTCTCATCCCGTCCTACCGTCACAACCACCTTTACCTGCTGGCGCAGGACGCTGACGCTGTGAACCTCGCCTTTCAGCCCGTCATCCGTTGTGACGTAATCGCCGACACTCGGCAGATGGCTGTTCAGATCCTCATACGTCTCTTCCTCGTATTTCAGGCAGCACATCAGACGACCGCACACACCCGAAATCTTCGTCGGATTTAAGGACAGGTTCTGCTCTTTTGCCATCTTAATTGAAACCGGAATAAACTCCGATAAATATGAATGACAACAGAGCGGACGACCACAGATACCGACGCCACCCAAAATCTTCGTCTCATCCCGGACGCCAATCTGGCGCAGCTCGATCCGTGTCTTAAAGACCGCCGCCAGATCCTTGACAAGCTCACGGAAATCGATTCTTCCATCCGCCGTAAAATAAAACAGCAGCTTATTGTTATCAAAGGTGTATTCTGCATCGATCAGCTTCATCTGCAATTCATGCTTGCGGATCTTTTCCTGACAGATCTGGAATGCCTCATGCTCTTTTTCTTTATTCTTCCGTTCCAGCTCCTCGTCATTCTTCGTCGCCATACGAATGACCGATTTCAGCGGCTGGATCACCTTCTTCTCATCCACCTCGCGGACGCCAAGAACCACCTCTCCGAACTCGATTCCGCGGGCGGTCTCCACGATCACATGATCGCCCATCTTGATTTCCATCTGCGCCGGATCGAAGTAATATACCTTTCCGGCCTTGCGGAACCGGACTCCGATTACCTTTATCATAAATTTAATTCTCCTTCATCGTCAAAAGCATCAGCTCCAGCGCCAAATCGGTGTTGACGTTAGCATTCAGCCGGACTTTTGCCTTTTCAATCGCACTCAATATCTCTTCCAGCCCCTCATAGGAACTCTTCTGGCAGCAACTGCTGACCGCCGAATACTCATCCTTAAAGATCAGCGAATTCATGTCCTTTGTGACCTTAAACATCAGAATATCCCTGTACCAGAGCTGCATGAAATCCAGGCACTCATACAGATCCAGATTGTCCTCCTGCAGCTTGCGGATATAATCCAGAAGCATCGGAATATCCATGTCCTTGATATTTTTAAGCAGCGTCAGCACCTCTCGGTACAAAAGTGCAAACTCCTCCGAAGAGGCGAGATGAATCGCTTTTCCTAAATTTCCTCTCGCAAACGCCGCATAAATATCCGCCTGACCATCCGAAACGCCCATTTTCCCCGTCAGGTAATCGCTTACCACCGAATCCTTGAGCGGACGAAGTTTCAACTGGATACAGCGGGACAGGATCGTCGGCAGAAATACCTCCGGGTTCGTCGTGATAAGCACCAACACCGCATAGGCCGGCGGCTCCTCAATCGTCTTTAAAAGAGCGTTCTGCGCCTGCACCGTCAGTTTCTCCGCCTCATCGACCAGATATATCTTATATGGACTGCTGTACGGGCGGATCGAAACCGTATCATTGATCTGAATCCGGACATCATCGACACCAATGCTCACAGGTTTCTCATGTGTCACCCAGATCACATCCGGATGATTGCCCGACAAAAACTGCTTACAGGAATGGCATTCCATGCACGGCTCCGTCCCATGTTTCTCGCACAAAAGCGTCATGGCAAATGCCTTCGCGATCGTCTTGCGTCCCATTCCTTCCTCGCCCGACAATATGTAAGCATGTGAAACTCTCTGATACCCGATCGCCTTCTGAAGGTGCTCTTTTATCTTCTCATGTCCAATAATATCGTGAAAACCTGCCATCTTGATGCTCCTTTCAGGGCTGGACTCTGAATTTTAATTCTAAAATCATTTCAATTGTATGGATCGGTTGGGATCCCTTCTATCATGCCCTTCTTTTATTATTTGTAAATCTCTATCATCTTAGTATAACACAAGATTTAACCTCTGCCTAGTGCGATGAAATTCCGAATTTGTTACTGTTCACGCATACGTGCCCAGTAACGGAATTTGCCGTGGCTTCGCATTTAAATACGGCAAATTCCTGCTGCCACCACGTTTTCTTACGGCACTTTCGGTTCCAAAAGTGCCAATCCCTGAGCCCGAATTTCCCTTACCAACGTATCCACACACGCTTCCAGCTCGCGGTTTTCAAACCGGTTTTCCGCCCGGATCCCACATTTTTCCATATTTTCGGCACTGAAATCTGCCTCATCCGCCAGGAAACGGCGGCACAGCTCCGCATACTTTGGCTCTGTCTGCTGCCGTTCCCGGTCAAGCGCACGCTGAAGGCGTTCACCGTCCTCCACCTCAATGTAAAGCGGCACCAGCACATCCGCACCGAAATAATTCCGCGTCCCCTCATACGATTCCAGCGTCCCGATCATGAAATAATCATGCGATCCCAGATCGATCTGCCCATCGTCCACCGTTGCATAACTCCACGGTCCATAAACAGTCTGGTAGGTTCTCTTTTCAATGATCTTTCCCTGTTTCTCCAAATCCGCAAGCCTTTTTCCGGTCACAAAATAATACTCCACACCGTCCCGCTCGCCTGCCCGGATCGGTCTGGTCGTATACGGCACCACCGTCCGGATCTGCGGCAGCCGCTCTCTCAATATCTTATAGATCGTGTCCTTCCCGGACGCGCTCTTTCCCATCACATAAAATATATGTCCCATCTTCCTATTATGCCTTTCCAGCCAGTATTTTCACACGCATTCCATCGTATATATAAATCCGATTTTTCTCTGTTTCTTATGGCAAATGTGCGAACCTGCTAAATAACAACCTCTATCCACAAATCCAATTTGTCTGATTTTTCACAAATTCCTTCCACCGTAAGTCCCAGCTTCCAATCCTCACGGATCCGCGCGATCTCCCTTGTTCCAATCCGCTCTCCCGGCATCAGCATCGGCACCCCCGGCGGATAAATGGTAACGCATGTCCGCGCCGCCCTTCCTTCCGCCTCCTCAAGCGGCACCAGCATGCCATCCCCATGCCATGCCTGCCAGGGGAGACACATCTGCTGCGGATAGTTTTCTGAATCATTTTCTTGGTTCGGTTTCTGATTCAATTGTGCTCCCGAAAACGGTTCCTGCCTGCCTTGTTTTGCATCTTTCAGCCCAACACTTTCCGCCTCCAGCTTTTCCACCCGCGCATCCAGCTCCAAAAGTGCCCGCTCCAGACGCGAAAATCCTTCCTCCGTATCCATAAACGAAGTCATCAGAAGCACATACCGCCCGCTCGACATCTCCGCCTCCAGATGGTACTCTGTCCGCAAAACCTCTGCCAGTCTGGTTCCCGTCATAAAATCTGGAAATAGCACCAGTTTTGACGGATCATATCCATACACACCTGCCGCACCACAGATTTCCTCTTTCAGAAGCCGGAAATGTTTTAGCTTCGCCAATTTTTCCCGGAGTTCCCGCAATCGGGCACCATACCGCGCCATCTCCCCGGCTCCTTTTTCTGCCATATACCGGACGCAGTTCTCCATCGACGCAATCAGAATATACGACGGGCTGGAACTCTGGTAAACCGATAAATACTGTTCCACCTTCTTCGCATCCAGAATCTGGCTTTTCAGATGCAGAATCGCCGTCTGTGTCAGAGATGGAAGCGTCTTGTGAAGACTCTGGATCACCAGGTCCGCCCCCTCCTGTAACGCCCCATCCGGGAAATAGTTCCCATCCCCAAACGGCAGATGCGCGCCGTGCGCCTCATCCACAATCAGCGCCGCTCCATGCCGGTGCGCCGTCGCTGCAATCCCCTGGATATCCGACACGATCCCCTCATAGGTCGGGGAAGTCACAAACACAGCCCGGATCTCCGGATGCTCCAAAAGTGCTCGTTCCACCTGCTCTGGCTCGATCCCTCCCGGAATCTGAAACTCCGGCACCTCCTCCGGATATAAATATACCGGTTCCAGCTGGTTTAAAACCACCGCGTGATACGCCGATTTGTGGGAATTTCGAGCCATGAGGATTTTTTCCCCCGGCTTCACCGCCGCCGCGATCGCCGCCAGAATCCCGCACGTACTGCCATTCACCAGATACCAGCTCCGGTCTGCTCCGTACACTGCAGCCGCCGAATTCATCGACTCTTTCAAAATATCTTCCGCATGATGCAGGTTGTCAAATCCATCAATCTCCGTGATATCCACCGAAAATGGATTCGGGACGGAAGTTATCCCCATTTTCACCTGGCGTTTGTGGCCCGGCATGTGGAACGGGTAGGCATCCGACGCCGCATAGGTGGATAAACGTTCTAAAAGCGGCACTTCCGGACGTAGGATGATTGTTTCCGACCGCATTTTCCTGTCTTTATTCACTTTTTCTTCTTCCTTCTGTTTCTCTCTTTTTTCGTTCATGTCTTATTTCTATCCGCTGCACCGCATCCCAAAAGCATTTCATTTCCCTGAAAACAACTTTTTAAAATTTTATTTTAATCTTTTATAAAAAACTACCGCAGTATCTGATCGCCATCCTTGACACAAAGATTTTTCTTCACACCTAATGTTACCATCCATCCACGGACAATCGGCGTCTTATACGAACCAGCGCCCGCGACGCCATCCTGCACATTATCCCAGAGCCAGTCCGGCGTCGGCCATAAGCAGACCTCCGGTGAAATCTCCTGATAGAGCTCCTCTTCTACGCCTCTCTGCCCATGGTGCGCCATCTGTAGCACATCCGATTTCAGTTCCTCCTGCGTATGATTGGCAAGAAAATCTTCCCCTGCCTGCCAGCCCATATCACCCAAAAACAGGATCCGTTTTCCGCCCATCTCCACGCGGTACGCGACCGAGCTGTTATTAAAACTATTTTCCGTGCAGGCAAATGGCTCGTTCATCACTGTGATCTCCGCGCCCGCCACTGAAATCTTCTGCCCTTTCGTAAGCGTCCCGCATTTTTCTGCTTCCGGCAGTTTCGCAATCGCTTCCGTGATCTGATCATAACACTCCAAATCTGAATCCCGTCTTGAAACCTGCTCCTGACCTAAAAATTCTTTATTCAGAAATGAATAGTACACCTTACCGATCGAGATCGGCATCGGATCCATGTTTAAAATCTCCGTGATCGCCCCCACATGATCGCTGTGCGGATGGGTTAAAAGCCATGCATCCACATGACCGCCCAACTCCTGAATAACCTCAATCAAATGCGGTGCATCGACATCACGACCGCCGTCTACCACGATCACCGCGCCTTCCTTCGTCTTCATAACGCAGGAGAGGTTCTGCCAGATATCCGCACACGCTAAAAGCCGAAGCTCTCCCCCGTCCAGATACGGCTCCTCCACGCCCGGCTCCGCCGCCTCCGCCGCAGCTAATGCTTCCATTTCTGCCGCCGACTGCTGTTCCCCCAGGTTATCTAAATCAATCGGCTGATCTGGATTTTCTCCATTTTCATCTCGGACAGTCTCCCGCTCTGTACTGTCCACGATTGCTACCGTTCCGGCTGTCTCCGGATAGTTCGTGAACCGGCGGCTGCATCCGCTCAAGTTCAAAAGGAACGTCATGCCAAGCGCCGCTGCATATAAATATTTCCGGCGTTTCTGTTTCATCTTGTTTGGCTCCATTTTTCTTCTCCATTTTAAAATTTCTGCATTTGCCTAGTTCTATTCTTACTTCCATTTTGGTTTTCTATTTGCTTCTGTTTTCAATCAATTATAACAGTTGCCATATCCGAAAACAAGAAATTATATATTCAAGAAAGACTCCTGTCTGAATGGCTTTTTTACTTAACATGAATGTTAAACGAAGTTTCCTATTTCTTCTTCGCGCGAGTGCGCATCATTGGCACGTTAGTGCCTTTTTTTGTAATAGGGAATTCCAAGGAATTTCCTATTACAAAAAAAACCGCCACACTGTCTCCAGTGTGACGGCTTCTCATCTTCATGAGGCATCGGGGATTCGAACCCCGGACAACTTGATTAAAAGTCAAGTGCTCTACCGACTGAGCTAATACCCCATATGCCCAGAACCGGAATCGAACCAGTGACACGAGGATTTTCAGTCCTCTGCTCTACCAACTGAGCTATCTGGGCGTAATGGTTATTTGGTTTTATGCGGATTAAAAGTTTGCTTGTCGCATCTTTTTAGTCCGAAGTGGCTCAGCTCAAGACCTGCGGTCTTTCGCTTACGGCATTCGCCGTATACATCTAAAAATATATCTGTTAAAAAACATGCAAGCATGTTTTTAACTTCTATATTTTTATCTGTGCACTTCTCATTGCATAAAAAAATTGCGGGGGCAGGATTTGAACCTGCGACCTTCGGGTTATGAGCCCGACGAGCTTCCAGACTGCTCCACCCCGCGCTAATTCTTACTCTATTATTTATTATATACAATTTCTGGAAAAATACAACCATTATTGTAAAAATAATAATGGATGGAGGTGGATTCGAACCACCGAAGCGAGACGCAACAGATTTACAGTCTGCCCCCTTTGGCCACTCGGGAACCCATCCATTTTAAAAAGCCGATGATCGGACTCGAACCGATAACCTGCTGATTACAAATCAGCTGCTCTGCCAATTGAGCCACATCGGCATAAAACATTGGTAACAATGGGGCCTACAGGGCTCGAACCTGTGACCCTCTGCTTGTAAGGCAGATGCTCTCCCAGCTGAGCTAAGACCCCATCTACGATACTGCACCAGTCCATATTCATTTTTCAAAGAATTGAAATAGTCGTATCTAAACGACCCGGATGGGGTTCGAACCCACGACCTCCGCCGTGACAGGGCGGCGCTCTAACCAGCTGAGCCACCGGGCC
>NZ_QUIH01000008.1:0-400 GCF_003479985.1 Clostridium sp. AM43-3BH | reverse complement strand
AGCCACACCCCGTCATCCACGTTTATATTTGATTTTCTTGAATGTTTATATACCTTCAAAACTGCACACTGAATTTCTTCTACTCTCTATCTTTCATCCTTCAGGAAATAACTTCCTCTTACCTATCCTTAACCATAACCTTTTGGTTAAGCCCTCGACCGATTAGTAACAGTCAGCTTCACGTATTACTACGCTTCCACCTCTGCCCTATCTACCTCGTCGTCTTCAAGGGGTCTTACTACTTGCGTATGGGATATCTCATCTTGAGGGGGGCTTCACGCTTAGATGCCTTCAGCGTTTATCCCGTCCCGGCTTGGCTACTCTGCCATGAACTTGATAGTTCAACAGATACACCAGAGGCCAGTCCACCCCGGTCCTCTCGTACTAAGGGCAGCTCCTC
>NZ_QUIH01000007.1:0-218546 GCF_003479985.1 Clostridium sp. AM43-3BH | reverse complement strand
GAAAAGCGGTTCCAACAATAGCAAAACCCTGCAAAAGCAGGGCTTTGTCTACAGTCTGTGATTGTGCTTAATACTTAAGCCAATCTCCCATTCAATATCTTTTCTCTTTATTACAATATCTCTAACATCACCTTTTATGCCTTGACCATCCTTTTGGAATTCAAGAGTAAGCTCATCATTATCCATTTCAGCCATTCTTGGCTCAAGTTCTAATACTGTATTAACTGCAGCTCCAGCAGATATCATAAATGTTTCTTGCATATCTTCATCCATTAAAGACCATGCTTTTTCATTTGCTATCAAACTTGAATTTTCAACAATTCTTGTTTTCCTTAACTCAGCTATTGCCTTATATAAAGTTTGAATCCATGCATATTCATATGCTCTACCCTGATCATTACTCTTTGTACTCACTTTTTTCTCATTAACCTCCTTAGCATCAATAGCATCTCTATCAATTTCAACAGCCGTACCCTTTCCCTCAAGATACAATTTTATTGCTGTAGCAATCTCATATGCTAAATTCACTGGAACAGCATTACCAATCATTTTATATGCAGTATTTGTATCATTGTATATAAATTTAAAATCATCCGGAAATCCCTGTACTCTTGCAACTTCACGAATTGTCATTCTTCTGTAAAGATGTTCTTTTCCTTCTACAAATCTACAATCGTTAGTTCCAACTTTTACCATCTTAGGAGCCTGTGGATGTAACTGACATTGACGTCCAGATGCCTGAACTGTAAACGCTTGTTCATCCCAGCCTTTAACACGATTACGACTCATAAATATAGGTGAATAAGCACCTGTGAAATATTCGTTATTATTTATCGCTTTTGGATTATGTCGATTCTTTTCTCCTGAAGGAACTGCCATATCCTGCAAATCCCAAATTATATCACGTAAGGTAATCTTCTTAGAATCATCTTTAGTGGACCCCTTCGGAAAACCAAAGTCTATATTCAAATCTTTTCTAAACCCTATGTAAAATACTCTTTTCCTTTCTTCTGCAACACCATAATCTTTAGCATTAACCAATGTAAAAGAAACATCATATCCTGCCTCATCAAATAATTCTAAAATATTCTGAACCGCAATTGAATGTCTATTTGCAAGCATTCCACTTACATTTTCCGCTAAAAAAAACTTTGGCTGGAATTCTTTTAATATTCTTATATAATCAAAAAACAACTGACCTCTTGCATCCTTAATTCCCTTAAGAGATCCTGCTTCCGACCATGACTGACAAGGCGGTCCCCCTATGATGCCATCCACTTCTCCATCTATATATTGTGCTATATCATCTCTTGTAACCTGTCTGATATCCCCCTCTATTAAATGTGTATTAGGATGATTGACCTTAAACGTTTCCCATATTGTTTTATCAAATTCATTCGCTACAGGTATATTAAATCCAGCTTTCTCAAATCCTAAATCAAGTCCTCCACAACCACTAAACAAGCTAATTACATTCATCGAATTTTGCTCCTTCATTCTCGTTCTTTTTTATTATTTTCGCTGCCTCGATAAGTGCTGTCCTTCGTACAAATTCGCTATACGAAGCATATGCCTCTAATCTAGCTGCCTGCTTGAATTTATCTAATTCTTCTTCGCTCACTCGTATGCTTATTGATATTGATTTTTTCACTATTTGACACCTCCGACTACTCATCATTCTACCTTCTATAGTATGTCATTGTCAATACTTTGTTGCACAAACAGGTGTTCTTTTGTAGCATTTAATACTGGAATATAAAAAGCTCCGGCTAATCCAATTACAGATTAGTCGGAGTAATGTGAAAACTTTTATATATCTGTTTTCTTCAAAGTTTTTAATTCTGCTATATACTGTCTGCCGACTTACTCCAAAAGTATTTGCAACTTTTGTAACCGCTATGCCAATCAGATACAGCAGATACAATCTTTCTTCATCTACGCTCTTTCTGTATTCCTCATTATATTGATACAGTTGCTCCGCTGTTTCGAGTATTTTCCCTTTTCTCTCTTTGCAGTACTCCACAAATTTTCTGTCATTGTAATAGTTCTCCATAATCCAGACTGCTACTGCACTTTTGCTAATGGGATTTTCATTTTCATCCACGAACTCGCTAATTGAATCTTTCTTCTGATATAGTAGCTTTATGGATAATTCGTCACAAAACATCTCGTCATATAGAACCCAAACCTTTTCCAATGTTTCCATATTCGCTGCACGTTCCTTCCTGCTCACATTTTTTTCAAAATTTCTAATTACTATGTAATACCATCCATGCCCTTCTGAATGCTGTTTCTTTCCTGCCCACTGCTATTCTTCTACTTTTGCTGTCAGTACAATTTCCTATCAACAGTCCGTTCCACGTTTTTTCTGCTCCTGCAATTTATCATATAACAACTGCAATCTTTCCAAAATGATAGCAATGTCAAGACACATATTATTTTCTATGAAAGTAACGGTTCATACTCTCCCACGCTCTCAATACCGTCGTAATTGTAATATCCTCTATAAAAATTCTCTTTATCAAGAATACGCTTCACAAGCATAGCGTTAAAGTCAGCACCTTTTCTGCCCTTGTGTCCTTCCATTTTCATAAACTCTGCTATGCTTTTCAGCGTCATATCTGGAAAACTCTGCTTAATCTCAAATACTCTCCGTACCGCTTTTGCCTCTGTTGCATTTACATATAATTTTTTGCCACCACGCAGACTCTCATAACCAAACGGAGCGCCACCACCTGCATAACCACCGCCCTTGGCTTTCTGCAATCGTCCACGTTTTAATTTCAATGCTATCTCCAACCGCTCATACACATCCAAAAGTTCAAACATCCCATTTACAAAAATTTCGTTTGGATTTTGCGTGTAGATTGAATAATTCGGTCTGTCAATCGCTTTAATATCCACATTGTTCTTTTTGAGTTCTCTGTGTAGCAGAACCTTTACCAAGTCTGACCGCCACGCTCAATGCTCATTTCGTCCTCGTTGGCTTTCGCTCCGCTGATACCCTCGTCCTTGAATATTCCTACCAAGTTGTAACTTTTGGAACTGCAATATTTTTCAATTTCCGCACGTTGCTCCGCTAGGGAATATCCTTGTTTGACCTGTCCCTCTGTTGACACCCTTATGTAGCCATATACATTTTCCATGTAACCGAACCTCCGTTATAAAAATTTATTTTATAACAGCAATTTCATTTCCGGTTATTAAACTGGATAACAACTATTTTATTAACCCCTCTTAAAATAACTAGAAACCATCAACTTTCATAGATACTTTTTTTAATAGCAAAATTTCTTATATGTATATTCCATTTATTCACTACTCCGTCTTTTGGAAAATAAATTACGTTTCTCAACCGTAATCATTGGTTCACCATAGTAATCAATCCTAACTATATCACTTTCTTTAATTCTTATTTCTTCATCATACCCATTTACATATCTGTTTACAATTATCCATTCTCCATGCTTCCTTATACTTCCAGCCTCGGCAAATTGAGCCCTTTCACTCCCCTTTACATAAATATCCGCATATCTATTATCCAAAATGAAAGCCACATCACAATAATTGAGCAAACAGATTATCCAAACCATTAACAATATAATAAATATACCCTCTACTATCCAAGAGTATTTTTTCGAAACATCTGCCAACAAAGAAATTGCATATATTAAGTAAAGTGTAATTACAAGTTTCCTCTTTAGCTTACCATCCTGCCAAAACTCAATTTTACTATTATAACTTTTGCAATTTCTAAAAGTGATTATAGCATTGATTCCTAAATACCAAATTCCACAAATAATATATGAAAAAACCACACCTTTCCAATAACAAAGCATTTTTTTAGCCACAAGTGTAATCAGCAAATTTATCGCCATCATTTTATAAATTTTTATTATAATATCTGGAAAAGTTGGTATTTTTCTACATTTCAGCATCCAATACCCCAATTCTTTATTCTTTTCCTTAAGATCACGCTCGTTTTTTACCCATCCCAACAGAACTATAACTATAGGTATTACCACATAATACATTATCTCACTATCAAATATCTTTAGTAAAATTTCTTTCATCTCTCTAAATTCCTCTTTTCATATACTTATTAAAACAAAATAAGTAAATCATAGGTAAAAACTTAATTACAAAATGTTCAAAAGCCCTATTTTACTACATTCTAACCATTTTATTATAGACTGCCGTGGCAAACCATGAGCACTTTTATTTTTTCTCGCATAGCTTGGTATAACCTCTATTTTCCTTGTATTTACAAGGGTTCTATCTATTTCTCCTTAGAACCCTATCTCGATATATCTTAGCATATTATTTCTTACTCTTAGTAGGTAAAAGCTGTACAAATGGCTGTAAATTTTACCACTCGTACAGCAGCCCTATTTTTTCTCCCAGTGTTATACCGCACTCACTCTTTTTGATGGTGTATAAATAAAGTTGACAGCCTATTCTCAAGGATTTCATAGTATAATCAAGAGAATAAGGAGGTGCCCAACTATGGCACGAAGTCAACGTAAGTACACCATTTGTAAACGCATAAGTTCCGCCGCAAATTATCCAGAAGTACAATCTCTCTCATGATTTGTGCAGGAAGCCATTGCACAATTAACTGCACCTAATGCAAATGAACCTTCTGCTTTTTTAATTTCCGAAACATTACTTTGGAAATTAAAGTCTTATCTAATGATATATTTTGTGCCTTTGCCTTTTCCTTCCACTGCAATCACACCTTTTTGACACATTTCTTTTAGCAGCTTTATTGTCTTTGATTTACCGAAAGGTACATATGGTGCAACTTCGCTGATTGGCTTCAACATCGTCTTGCTTAAAAGTTTATAGATCACGATTTCGTCTTCTGTCAGATCCGCATTTTTTTCAAATATCGGAAGCACAATTTCTATCGCATTTTCTGAAACTTCAAAATCCGGTTTTATCAAACTTTCTGCATACAGTTGTTTTATTCTTGTAATTCCCGTTCCGAATATCTCTACAAATCCCAATCTGTAAAATACATTGGCAAGATTTCTATTTCTTAAAACAGAAAGTTTACCAGACAGATATTCTTCCTCTGTGATTCCAGACGGCAATCCGCCAGGAGAAACTATTTCAATTCGATCATCAAACATCGAAACTCTGATTTGCGAATTCACGTCCCACACTCTATGAATCAGAGCATTGGCGATTGCTTCCCGGAAAGCAGCTTCCGGTACTTTTTCCATCTTCTTTCGATCAGCACCTTGTATTACTTCATATTGGTAATAGTCTCTGAATACATCGATTGCCTTTTCATAAACCTCTAAAACCGATATATTTTCAAAAGTCGATCTCTTTTGAATGATGCTGATATTTTCTCCAAATTTGACAATATCGATTCCCGGAAAATGATTTTTATCTGCCAAAAGCCCTGCTGCATTATTGAATCCATTTACATCGTCATATAAGTTCAATGTCTTCAGTGTGTCCTTATCAAAATTTTCAATCCGGACAGTCTCTTTCAGCTTACGATGTAAAATTTCAAAGGACAGCTCCTGATCTTTGCAAGGCAATTCTTCAAATCGAATATTTTTTCCATCCAATACAAGCCTTGAAAATTCCAGAGTATCTACCTCTATCGTTGCTGTATCATTCCGCTTGTATGCTTTCGATTTATATAGATACGGCTTCTGTAATCCGCTTTTCACAGTAAGCTTTATCGTCTGGTCATTATTCTGTACCTCAAGCGTATAATCCGGCTGCGGTGTAATGCTGTCATTGATTTTATTTTCAATATCCAAGCAGGCTTGTTTTACATCCGGCAAACCTTTTATATTTCCATCATCATCCACTCCAAAAAAGATGGTTCCGCCGTCATAATTTGAAAAAGCACTGACTGTTTTTAAAAAAGTGTTGGTAATCGTTTCCTTGAACTCTAATGTTCTTGTTTCACGCATATCAATCGCCTCCATTTCTGTCTTATATATTATATGCAGAAATGCGCAAAAAAGCAATCGTATTTTTTTACGATTGCTTTTTTGATTACTTTTTGTTGTGTGCTCATAAATAAACTTTCTTTCTATACTGATTGCCCAAAGATTCCTGAATTGGTGAAACAATGTTTTTCCAATTTGAGCATGAGTAAATGCCTTATAGTAAGTGCGTTATCCTCTGCTTTTCCAAATGACTTTCCAATCTTTTGTGTGTATCGGCTAATTAAAAGTATTTATTTACAAAAATGCACAGTTCCCGATAAGCTAAGAACTGTGCATTTCTTTTTTCTTCAATTTTACAATTTCTCTATTTTTCAAACAAGAACTTCTCGATTTCAAATGGCGATAAATAAATCTCTCCACCATCATCAGTTTAATTTTCGTTTAGATTAACGATTTCTTTTTCCTGTATTCTCTGTCCCTCGGATTTCCTCATGATAGAAATAATCTACGATCACCGGATGTCCCTGCGGGACTCTGCCATAAGGCATTTCATTATCCACAAATGGGCACTCATACTTCTTGGCCATTTCCTCAGCTTTTACTTCAAGTGCTTCAAAGTAGCTGCGGTTATGCTTGTTATAGATCTCGTCGTAAAGTGGTACAAGATCAGGATATTTTCCGGCGATATAATCCATAATTGTCTTTTTGAAACCGCCTCGAAGATTGAGATTTTCGAGCCAGAACAGATCGCACTGATCCTTTACCCGCTCAAAGATTGCTTCAAAATTCGTGATACCGGGAAATACCGGAGATACGAAACAGACTGTACGGATACCTGCTTCATATACCTGCTTCATAGCAGCGATACGGCGCTCAATGCTAGAAGCAGAGTCCATATCGTTCTTGAAATTTTCATCTAGTGTGTTGATCGACCATGAAACGGTTACTCGTCCAAGCTTCTTCAGCAGATCAATATCTCGTACCACAAGATCCGACTTTGTGCAGATCAGAATATCTGCGTCACTGCCGATCAGCTGCTCCAGAAGTTTTCTGGTATTCCCGAATTGCTCCTCCTGTGGATTGTAGCCATCTGTCACAGAACCGATGACCACCCGCTGTCCGGCATATTTCTTCGGATTCTTAATTTCCGGCCAATGCTTCACATCAAGGAAAGTGCCCCATTCCTCCTTGTGTCCGGTAAAGCGCTTCATAAAAGAAGCATAGCAATACTTGCAGGCGTGTGTACAGCCTACATATGGATTGACCGAGTAACCGCCTACAGGCAGACTGGACTTGGTCATGATGTTCTTTGTTTCCGCCTCATTAATGAGGATTCCATTTATTACTTCTGCCATGATCTCTGTACCTCCAACACTTTATTGAATTCATCCGGCATTTCCTGAATCATATTTTCATTCCCTATGATAGGGACAAGATCTTCCTTCATAAATACCGGAATGTCAAGCGCATGCGCCTGATCTGTCAGAGACCATGCCCACTCCGGCTCCGTATGAACCTTCCTGCTCTGAACTCCAGTCATGGTGCCGACAACGATCCAGTTGATCCCGGAAAGATCAACTGAACCTGGATTGTCGAATAGCGGCTCAAAGGTAACATGATAGTGTTTTGCTCTGACATTTTCCCGTAGTGCGTCAATACGCCACAGTTCTGCTTTTCTCGTCACCGTAACACCAAACCATGCGTTTTCCAAATCTGTATCAAAATCCAGCAGATCTGGTCGCTTTGTAAGGAACAGGAACTGATGCTGTGGATTTTCACGGATTTTTTCAAATACCTCGTCTCTCCATTCTGACTTCCAGCCGGAAAGATCGCTCATGCCGGTAAGAAGAAAGTTCTGCGGACGTTTCTTTTCCATCATCTTGAGCTTACCCGGAAAGAATTCAGGGTCAGCAAAGTCATCAATCATATGCCAGCGTTTCACATTATTGCGGGCGTAGCAATATGCACACCCCACTGTACATCCGATGACGATATTCATGTTTTGAATCTGATCTTTGATACAAATACTCATGATTTCTGCCACTCCTCAAGATTCTTTCTGATACGGTCGAGGTATTCCTCAAACTGGGTAATTTCTTCCTCCGAAAAACCTTTGTAGTAAATACTGCCCATTTTATCAGATACAGAATCGTATTCGTCCTTTAAGGCATGTGCTTTTTCAGTCAGAAACAGGAGTGTTTTCCTTTTGTCCGTTTCAGACTGAACGCGTCTTATCAGCCCTTTATTTTCCATTCTTTCCAGCATCGTAGTAAGAGAAGTTATCGCTAATCCACATTTAATCGAGAGTGATCTGATTGAGATTCCATCTTCCTGCCACAGCACATAAAGAATACGCCCCTGGGCTCCGTTAAACGCATCAATATTCTTTTCGCTGAGAATCTTCTCAAAGATTCGATCTCCAAGTTGTTTTATTTTGGTAACAAGAAATCCGCCATTCATTTTCATACAAAAACTCCTATATAGTATTTTATCAAATAATACTATATAGGAGTTTTACTGTCAACAGTTTGTATGTCTAAGTAGAAGTAAATTCCGATTGTTCGAGCTTTTCAAATACTAACGTACTTAATTCTGTTCAATAAGTGATTTATAGTAGTTACCAAAGTCAGCAAGTGAATTAACAATTGGAAGCATTTTTGCTCCGAGTTCCGTTAATCCGTATTCAACTCTCGGTGGCTGCTCATGGTAATCGTGGCGATATGCCAGTCCATCACTCATCATTTGTCTTAAACTATCTGTCAAAACCTTTTGTGAAATACCATTTGACCTCCTGCCTTACAGTTCCAATCTTGTAGTACTTTCCCTCATACTCAAGTACATCACCAAAGAGTGCCGGAGTTGTTGTTATCTCCTTAACTCCTGTGACAAATACCTGAGATATTGTTTTCATCATCGACCAGCCATGATCAATGCCCATTACTTCTAATCTGTTATCTGCGATACTGACTTGGATTTTCGGTTTTGATATAACAGCGCTGCCTTATCCCACCGCTAAATTGGTATAAAAATAAGAACTAAATTAGTGCTAACCCCTTGATTTTACTGGGTTTCTCTAACTTTGTCCTTATTATAACATCATCATCCTGGAACGGATGAATCCGCTCAAACTTCACATGAAAGTCCAGAATGTCCTCAAAGGTCTTTTCTTCTTTGGCATTATATTCCATCAGCAATACCTTCATTTTATCGGCAACTTCTTCCGGAAGGGCGGTATCCATACCGCCGACTTCATTCGGAAGTTTCTCATAATCGCCAACCGCATACCAATCTTTTCTGGAATCGCTGGTGCCGTTCTTCAAAACCAAGTGAAGCTCTTTGATGAATTTTTCCGTCAGAGCTGCTTTTGCATGATCAATGATCATGTCAATGCAGCAGAAGTGATTTGCTGTTTCAATCACATCATCCACGTTCAGCACTTCTTTTTCTACACCGATGGTGCTGGTTTCAAAGATATATCGGGGCTGATCGTGGGTCATTCGGCTTCCTTCTATATGGTTGGAATAGTATGTCAAATCAATCTGTGTTTTGTGGTAGATCCCTCCGGAGTATTTACTTGCCTTCTGCTCTTTCAGAATATCCAACAGTGTAACACTTTTTGCCGACATATGAAATGCAATTTCTGGATACAGAACGCCGGACTCCATCGAAAATGAAGTCCGGCAAGGTATTATCTATATACGGTTTCTCTTCAATTTTTTGAAACTTGCTTTTAAGGAGTATATACAGTTTATGCCACAGATGCAGGGCAAATCTGAAAAGCAGCGGTGACGAAACTGAGAGCACGCTTCTCATACAAAGGCATCTGACTCCTATCAGACCCAACCTTAAATATCCTATTAACCTCCGCCCAAAGAGAAACAGGGATTTCATGTATCGAGCAACTCAAATCTCATCCCTATTATATTTCTTAACGTGACCGATGTGCATTCTGTCTTTTCGTCATACCTTAAAATATTTTTGCAGCACATGTGAGTATTTTCCTTGTAATGTACAATGCAGATTTTTCTGCATATTCCCTTAACTGAACCATGCTTTCCGCCATCGAAACCGGCAGCCTGAGCGCAGCGGCAGCAGAACTGATGAAATTTATGCAGAAAGATCTGATTCATGCCTTCGAGTAATCTATACGAAAATCCGCTTTTTATACATTACTCGTCCTTCTTCACCTGCCGCAGCACCTCCTCCGGCACCGAATCCAGCAGATAATTTTTATGTCCGCTATGCGGTCGGTTGGTATGCTCACGTGTCTGATTCTTCACACGGTCTACCTCTTCCTCAAAATCCCGCGCCGAATACAGCCCGCAGCCCTGCCCACGGATGATGATCTGTTCCAGACGGTCGGAGGTCGCTACCATCACCGTATATTTCCGCCCATTTTCATGGGCAAATTTCTCGATGTACTGGTCAGCTGTCTCCGCCTCTTTCGTAAAGACTACATGAATGTTGTGGTAATCCGTCACCTCCGTCCGGTGTCCCTGCACCCGGTAGGCGTCGAACACCGCTATCACCTCGATACCGCGGCTTCCCTGATAATCGCAGAGAATATCCAGCAGCTTACCACGGGCGCTATCAATGTTGATCTTCGCCAGCTCATTTAACTCATCCCAGGAGAAAATAATGTTGTAGCCATCTACCAGCAAGTATTCCCGTACCGCCGATGCCATTTTCCCTTTGGAGTCGCCGGTTCTGCTGCCCGCTCCGCCACTTTCCGGCGCTTTGCCTGCATGTTCCAATTTTCCTGCATTTCCAGCCACAGAACTTCCCGATTTTCCTTCACTTCCAGATGCCAAAGTTTCAGCTGGCCCGACTTTCGAATCGCTCTTCTGTCTCACCGCTTCCTGCCTCCGCGCCGTCTCTCCGTACACTCCGGCACCATAGGTTTCCGCCGGGCGTTTGCTCTTTCCGCCCCACCGGCGTTTTCCGCCGTCTTCCTTTTTATTTGCATGGTAGGTGCGAGCGAGAATCGCATCGACCTCGTCCGTTCCGATCCACATTTCTTCCGAAGCGCCGCCGCCCTGTCCATCCGAGGAGCGCGCACCCAGCTCAGGGATCGCATCCATCCGCCGTTTTCCATTGGAATCGCCCAGGCAGCTTTCCAGATGCATATAGTCTTTGACCTCATCCCAGTTGACGACAAATCCCGCTCCGTGCGTACAGAAAACAGATCCGCTCGGGTTTGCCAGATCCGCATCCGGATCATACCCGGCTGCCGCAATGATTTCTTCTTCATTGTGGCACGGTCCGTAGCCATCGAGCGTGCAGATCATCTGTCCCAATCCGCCCGTGTACGCCGTCACCTCCGTCTGATATCCATCGAGTGCCGATACCGGGGCACGTCCGGTTAATATTGCCTGCCCGTCCTCCAGCGCCGGTCCCTCAAAGACGGCAAACCGCCGCTCCAGATCGGTCATTGCACGTCCCACCATCTTGTCCGGTATCGTCAGGTGAAAGGCATAAAATGGTTCCAACAGCACCGAATGCGCCTGCATCAGTCCCTGACGGACCGCCCGGTACACGGACTGTCGAAAATCGCCGCCTTCTGTATGTTTCACATGGGCGCGTCCCGATTTCAGTGTAATTTTCATATCCGTGATCGGCGCCCCAATCAGAACACCCCGGTGTACCTTTTCTTCCAGATGCGTCAGCACCAACCGCTGCCAGTTTTTACTTAAAATATCTTCACTGCAATCGGTATCAAATACCAGCCCGCTGCCCGGTTCTCCCGGCTCCAGAAGCAGATGTACCTCCGCATAATGGCGGAGCGGCTCAAAATGCCCGACACCCTCGACCGTATCGGTGATCGTTTCTTTATATACAATGCTGCGCCCGCCAAACCGGACATTTACCCCAAAACGCTCTGCAATCAGGCTTTTCAGAATCTCCATCTGGATCTCGCCCATGATCTGGGCGTGAATCTCTTTCTTTTCTTCCTCCCAGACAATATGAAGCTCCGGCTCTTCTTCCTCTAATTGAAGCAATTTCGGCAGCATCGCCGCCGCATCCACATCCTCCGGAAGCTCGACGCGATACGTCAAAACCGGCTCCAGCACCGGTTCCGCGCCCATTTCACAGACTCCAAGCCCCTCGCCCGGTTTCGTGTGCAAAAGTCCCGTTGCCGCACAGATCATACCCGCCGGTGACTCGCCCACCGCCTCATACTTATCGCCTGAATACAGACGGAGCTGATTTACCTTTTCCTCGCCGATCCGGTCTTTGACATGCAGCACGCCGCCCGTGATCTTCATATAAGTCAGGCGTTCGCCCTGGCTGTCGCGCACAATTTTAAATATTTTCGCCCCAAATTCGTCCGGATACACTGGTTCCAGCGTATATTCTTCCAAACCGCGCATAAAATCTTCCACGCCCGTATTTTTGAGCGCCGAACCAAAATAACACGGAAACAGATCCCGGCTGGCAATCCGGCTGCGGATCGCATCTTTAGACACCTGTCCCGTCTCCAGAAATTCCTCCAATTCCGCTTCGCCGCTGACTGCTGCCTCTTCATAGAAACTTTCCGTCCAGTCCGCCCCAAAATCAACGAAATTTCCGCCCAGCGACTCTTTTAGGTCGCGCAGGACCTCCTGTTCCCGTCCCGGCGCCAGATCCATTTTATTGATAAAAAGGAACGCCGGAATCTGGTAGCGCGCCAGCAGCCGCCACAGCGTCCTTGTATGTCCCTGCACGCCGTCTGAACCGCTGATAACCAGCACCGCATAGTCCAGCACCTGAAGCACCCGCTCCATTTCCGCTGAAAAATCCACATGTCCCGGCGTGTCCAAGAGCGTCACATCCATATCATCCCATGCAAGCCGCGCCTGCTTGGAAAAAATCGTGATTCCGCGCTTTTTCTCCAATTCATATGTGTCCAGGAACGCATCGCCCTTGTCCACCCGCCCCAGATGGCGGATCATGCCGCCCGCATAGAGCATCGCCTCTGATAATGTTGTCTTCCCCGCATCTACGTGCGCCAGGATTCCCACCGCCAGTCTCTTCATGTATGTTACCCTCATTTCCGTTCTATATAAAAATCACTCTATCTGTTATGATACCATGTATGTCACTGATTGTAAAATACCGCGTGCTAACCAGCTCGCAGCTTCTTCACAATTCCGTTACTGTTCACGCACGTGTGCTCAGTAACACAATTCATACATTCCATTCTCTACTCAGAAAGCTGCTATCCGCAGACACTCCTCTCTTCTATATCACAAAAAAAGTGCCTCTATTTTTCTTTTTTTCGTGATTTTTCGGATTGCCAATTTTATGTATTTCTTATAAAATCTACTCTCAGAGTTTTATAATCGTTTTTTAGAAAGGATGGTTTTTCCATGAGCCGCTCTTCGCAACGCTCTACCATAAAAGATATGACAAACGGGAGCCCGGCAAAGCTGATTCTGGGCTTTGCGGTTCCGATGCTGATGGGACTTCTGTTCCAGCAGTTTTACAGCATGGTCGATACGATCATTGTTGGAAAATTTCTCGGTGTCGATGCACTGGCTTCGGTCGGTTCCACCTCCGCCATCAACTTTATGATTAACGGTTTCGTCATCGGCGTCTGCACCGGGTTTTCCATTCCGGTTGCACAGCGGTTCGGCGCACAGGATTACAAGGACATGCGCCGTTTCGTCGCTAATGCCGGATGGATCGCCTCCTGTTTTGCCGTGGTCATGACCGTGATCGTCTGCCTGATGACACGCCAGATTCTCGTCTGGATGCAGACGCCGGACAATATCATTGACGGCGCGTACAGCTACATTTTCTTCGTATTCGCCGGTATCCCGGCAACCTACCTGTACAATACGCTGGCGGGCATCATCCGTGCGCTCGGCGACTCCAAAACGCCGGTCTATTTCCTGATTTTATCCAGCCTTTTAAACATTGCGCTGGATCTGCTTTTCATCGTACAGATCGGAACCGGCACCGCCGGAGCTGCCTATGCAACTGTTATCTCTCAGGCAGTATCCGGTATTCTCTGCCTGATCTATATGAAGAAAAAATTTGAAATCCTGCATATGCACCATGAGGAAACGCGCATCAGCGGCAGACACATTTACATTCTCTGCAAAATGGGTGTGCCGATGGGACTCCAGTATTCGATTACCGCGATCGGCTCGGTTGTCATCCAGACTGCCATCAACTCCTTAGGTTCCATCGCGGTTGCCTCCGTCACCGCAGGTCAGAAGATCGGCATGTTCTTCTGCTGCCCGTTTGACGCGCTGGGCGGCACGATGGCAACCTACGCCGGACAGAACGCCGGTGCCGGAAAGGTAGACCGCATCCGCCAGGGCGTCCGGTCCGCGACTCTCATCGGCGGCATCTACTCCATTGCGGCGTGCATCGTGCTGACTGTGTTTGGCGGCGTGATTCCGCTTCTCTTCGTCGATGCCTCGGAAACAGTTGTAATCCATCAGGCGCACCAGTTCCTGACCTTCAACTCCCTGTTCTACATACCTCTGACAATCGTCAATGTATGGCGTTTCACGATTCAGGGAATGGGCTACAGCCTGCTCGCCATCCTGGCAGGTGTCTGCGAAATGATCGCCCGCGCCATGGTCGGCTTCCTGCTGGTACCGATCTTTGGCTACATCATCATCTGTTTTGCCTCGCCGCTTGCATGGCTGCTCGCCGATGCATTTCTGATTCCGGCATTCTTCTATTGCCAGAAACATTTGCTGTCTGAGAAAGCACGGATGGACTAAAACAAAATAAATAATACAACTCAAAAAAACTCCTCAGAAAGCTTTCATTTTGACCACTTTCTGAGGAAATTTTTGATTACAGATTCTTATTTTGGGCTTTCGCCAATTTGATTTTCAAAGATTTTTATTGTTCCGTCTATCCTTACACAAGCACAGTTCTATGCAAATGATTTCATTTTTGTACAGACAGAGTTCACGCATTTTCACTTTTCTCCGGCTCATTCTCACTCCACTTATCCCGCATTTCTATCTCTTCTATTTCCCTCTTCTCATCCCGCACGTCCCTATAAAATGCCGCAAATGCCGCCTCCTCATATGGGCGCAGAAACAGATAGCCAATATTGAGCGGTCCCATCAGCCCTACCAGAAACAGCACGGTCACACCGCTGAGCCTTCCCTGTGTATACAAAAGAACCGCTGGTATTATATATTGAATGCTGCAGATCAGCCGCCAGCCGATAAAGCTAAAGGTCAGGCAGAATAAATTCCATTTTTTCCCATCCATCAGGCGGCGCGACTCGGTGATCGCCTCGTTGGCGGAATATTCTGGATGTTCCATCAGCACATATGGTGTCATCGCATAGCTGTACGTCTTTATGAAACCCGGAACGAAAAACAGGCAGGTCCAGCAAAATATATAAAAGCCGCGCACAAATACCATCGCCACGCCATCTGTGATCCGCGAAAACTGGGAAAATAAATCAGAAAAGGATGCTTCCTTTTTCTCTGCCAGATTCAGATGGAAACGGGCGTATCCCATCTGCCCCGCACCTCCAATAATAACCACCATCAAGCCCCAGATAAGCAAAAGCACCAAGGGCAGAAGCATGCTGCGCATCAGAAATACCTGCGTCAGCACATTCTTCACTTCCGGTCGTGCCTGTATCACTTTTTGCAGCTCTGATATTCCATTTGGCGCCGTATCGGCAATCTCCGCACCAATCAGGGACGCTGCTAATCCCGTTCCCATCGCAAGTTTCCAGTTTCCGCGCAGTGTCTCACGCGCCATTTGCCTAAATTCAGATGCACTTCTCATGCTTTTGCCCCCTTTCTTTCTGAAATCATTGTATCATTTTTCCATTTTAACCGTCAATATACCGCTTCAAACCGTAAATAATTTGTAATAAGGTCGTAATGATTCTACTGTCGTCAAAGGAAAATTCAGAATGCCGGAATCACTCTCCCAGCATTCTGGGAGCTGATTGAGCTGGCGATCCGCTGGCACTTCTCATCTTCCAAATCTGCCCTGCTTCCTACAATCTTCAACTGAAATTTTTAGCCTGCATCACAGACAGGTTGTTTTCATTTTTCCCTACTTCATATACCCGCGCAGCTTCACATATTCCTTGATCAGCTCCGCCGTCTCGTCCAGTCCGAGGCGGGTTGTATTGATCGGAAGATCGTAGTTCTTCATATTTTTCCAGTCATTTCCGGTAAAATATTTATAATAATTCTTCCGCTCATTCTCAATCTTCCGGATGCGCTTCTTCGCTCTTTCTTCACTGATGCAGTCTACTTCCATAACGCGCTGCACGCGGCGCACACGGTCGGCATAGACAAAGATGCGGATCAGATTTTCGATCTCCTCGTCCTGATCCAGCACATAGCCAGCCGCACGGCCTACAAATACGCACGGTTCCTGTTCTGCCAGCTCCCGCATCACCATCGCCTGGAATTTAAACAGGTTATCCGGCGATGTCACATCGCCTTTCAGGGACGGCTTTCCGAACACATCTGCCTTCTTCGCGCCAGTCAGACGGTGAAGCAGGTTGTTTCCCGCTTTCTCATCCGCTAAACGGAAAAATTCCTCTCCGACCGCACTCTTCTCCGACGCCATCTTTAAGATCTCATCGTCGTAGAAATGAAGCCCCAGCTCCTCTGCCAGCTTGCGTCCCACAATACGTCCTCCGCTTCCGTACTCCCTCTCGATTGTGATAATCAGATTTTTATTTCCCATAAATTCCACCGCCTTTCCAGGTCCCAATTTTTAGATGCGCTCGCTCACGCAGATCGCGCCGTGCGGGCGGATGCTCATGCGGTATACATTGCCCTCTCCGATCGCATTTTCAATATATTCTGTATACTCGTCCACCAGATCGTTCGGAATCATCGCCATGATAACACCGGCAAAGCCGCCGCCATGAACCCGGCACGCGCCGCGTCCTTTTTTCGCGATAAACAATTCCGTCAGCGCCAGTGCAATGCTGATGCCCTGCTCCTGCACGTCTGCAGTCGTGTATACATTCTGAAGCCATTTCCAGGAAGAATTGCCCGAAGCTGTGATTCCCTCCAAAAAGGCAGCAAAATCATTTTCCCGAAGGGCCTTTACTTCCCGCTCCACTCTCTTATTTTCCTCAAAGAAATGGAACGCACGCATCACGGAACGATCTCCCGCAAATGCACGCACTTTCGCCAGGTTTGCGATCACCTCTTCCTCGGAAATCTCCGCGCAGACCTCTTTTCCAAAGTACTGTGCTACTTTTTTCATCTCGTTTGGAACGGAAGAATAATCTGCGCTCAGATCCGCGTGGCCTTTTCCCGTATTTACAATCATCAGGCTGTGATCCTGCGCGCCGAAATCAAAATCAATCTTCTCCACAACCGGCGCTTCCGGATTTTTAAAATCGATCGTAATCAGACCGCCGACCGCGCATGCCATCTGATCGAGCAGACCCGACGCCTTGTTCCAGAACTTGTTTTCTGCATATTTTCCGATGTGGGCGTAGGTGACAACATCCATCTTTCCCTCGTTAAACATCGTATTTAACATAGAGCAGATCAGCATCTCATAGGAAGCCGAAGAGCTGACGCCCGCCGCGCTGATAACATTGCTGGTAATGTATGCGTCAAATCCGCCGACCTTGTATCCTCTCTCCTCAAAGCCCTTTAAAATGCCCTTTGTCAGGTCGATGGTGCCGCTCATACCCGTGCTCGGTTTCAGATCGCTTAAATGGATGCTGAAATTTTGATGAAATGTCTCACTTAATATGCGGATCGTGTCGGTTCCGTTCGGTGCCGCCGCGCCGACGCAGTCCAGGTTGATGCTGCCCGCCAGCACCTTGCCATGATTGTGATCGGTGTGGTTGCCGCTGATCTCCGTCCGTCCCGGGGAAGTAAACAGCTTGATATCACGTTCCCCATATGTTTTCTCAAAGCGCTCTGCCACATAGCGGTAACGCGCCCGGTTCTCCTCCGCTTTCTCTGCCCCGTATAATTCTGCCATCAGCACTTTCGTTTTCTCAGATTCCAGCTGTTTCAGTGTTTCTTTGACTGACATATCCCTTCTCCTTTTCCCCAAATTGTTTGTTACTGTTCACGCATACGCGCCCAGTAACGGAATTTGCCGTGGCTTCGCATATTAATACGGCAAATTCCTGCTGCCACCACGTTTTCTTACGGCACTTTCAGTTCCAAAAGTGCCTACCCGTGAACAATTGTTTCCTTTATATATATGGTTATGATTTCAGACATTTTGATTCAATCTGACTTCTTGTATGTATTATATCATAACTCACGAACCCGCGCTATCGCGCTCTACCGCCCTGCTTCGCATGGCTGTTCGTTCGTTAATGGCGCAAGAAAAGAATATGTCTGCTTCGCAGCCGCATTCTTTTCTTCTGCGCTCATTATATCATTTTCCTCAAAATGCCTCAATACGATATTCTTTCGTGTGTTTACAAAATGCTGTGGTTCTGGTAAGCTTTCATTTATATAGTAAAACACAGGAGTCCGTATGAAGCAAACCACTCAAACATACCTATCATTACCCGAAACATTCCATCCTGCATCCACCGCCTCCGGCAAACACCCGGATTCCTCCATGCCCCGCTGCTACTCCGACGGTCGTCCCTACTATTCGTTAAACGCATGGCTGAAAGACCAATTTGGGCAGAAAATCTACAAGCTGGCGCTCGACGGCGGCATGACCTGTCCCAACCGGGACGGTACGCTGGGAACGGGCGGCTGTATTTTCTGCAGCCACGGCGGTTCCGGCGATTTTGCAGAGCCGGCTCACACCTCCGTGACCGAACAGATCGAAGCGGCAAAGGCGCGTGTCGCAAATAAAATAAAGGGTGGAAAATATGTCGCATATTTCCAGTCCTACACAAATACCTATGCGCCTGTCTCCTATCTGGAGCCGCTTTTTTCCGAAGCAATCGCCCACCCGGACGTGGCTGCCCTGTCCATCGGAACCCGCCCGGACTGCCTGCCGCCGGATGTCCTGGAGCTTCTCGCCCGCTTAAACCGCCGAAAACCGGTCTGGGTGGAACTGGGACTTCAGACCATCCATGAGGAAAGTGCCGCGCGCATCCAGCGCGGTTATTCCCTCCCGGTCTTTGAAAATGCCGTCCGTGAACTGAAAGCCGCCGGTCTGACCGTCATCGTCCATGTCATTCTGGGGCTGCCTGATGAAACGAAAGCTCAGATGCTCGATACCGTCCGCTATCTGGCCGATTTCCAGCCTGCTATCGACGGCATCAAACTTCAGCTTCTCCACATTTTACGCGGCACGAAGCTGGCAGAGCTCTACGAACAGGCACCTTTTCCGGTCTTTTCAATGGACGAATACATTGAGCTGCTGATCGAATGTATCCGCCTGCTGCCGCCCGATATGGTCATCCACCGGATCAGCGGCGATGGACCGAAAAAATTGCTGGTCGCACCGGAATGGAGTGGAAATAAGCGGGCATTTTTGAATACGTTTTCCAAGGCACTGCGGGAAAGCGGGTGTTTTCAGGGGCAGGATTTCACGAATTGATTTTACTGCACCTGCACCTTTCCATTCTCATCAATCTGCACGCCGTCCGAAAGCCCCTGTATCTTCTGGTAAAACGCCTCTTTCTTCCCCACGTCCAGCTCTCTCGTATATCCGGCAGATGAAGTTGCAGGCACAATTGAAAGCGCCGTCTCTCCCTGTGCATCTACCGACGCCTGCACCAGCATTGTCTCCGGAATCGAGCTTCCGAACACAAAATTTCCCAGACTGTACAGAATCCATTTTCCATGATACAGCTCAATCCCCTGCAGCACATGTGGATGGCTGCCAACCACCAGATCAGCGCCCGCGTCGATGTACTGATGTCCCATCTCCCGCTGGTACGCCTCTGGCTGCGTGTTCCGCTCGATACCCCAGTGGACATAGACAACCAGATAATCACACTCTTTCTTTACCTTCTGGATCTCCTGCACGACCGAAGCCGTGTCATACGCCGAAAACATGCCCGGATGCGACGATCCTGCCGCCCATCCGCCCGTCGGAAAGACGCGCGACGCGCCCAGAAAACCAATCTTTTTTCCATTTTTCTCAATGATCTGCGGCTGTTTCGCCTCTTCCAGATTTTTTCCCGCCCCAACATGCAAAATCCCGGCACTGTCCAGCGTATCGCACGTGTCCAGCAGTGCGTCCGTGCCGTAATCTAGCGCATGGTTGTTCGCCACCGTCACGATGTCTGGTCCGATCTCCTGTAAAATAGACACGCGGGACGGCGATACCCGGAACGTAAACTGTTTATCCGCCGCCTGTGTTCCCCGGTCGCTGAACGGAAATTCCAGGTTTGCCATAAAAATATCAGACTCCGCGATCGTCTCCCGCAAGCTCTCTCCGAGGACGCCACCGATACCTCCCACACGGTCGTAGGCATTTAAAACATGGTTGGAAAAATAGATATCTCCGGCAAACAGAAGCGAACACTCATTTGAATCATTTTCTCCCGGTTCTGCCTCAAGTTTGCCAGATTCGTCCTGCCCCTGCATTTCCACCCCCAGTTCCGCGCCATCTACCTGTTCTGACTCCACCTGCCCGTCTATATCTGTTTCCGGATCAAGCGTTTCTTCCAATACCGTTTTGTCTTTTGGCTCCAATGAGATTGTCTCTTTCCATATGGAACCTCCCGCCTGGCATCCGCCAAGCAAAAGCGCCATTCCTGCCAAAATTGTCAAATTTCCAATTCTAGATAAAAGAAATGCCGTCCGGTATCTGAACGGCATTTTCGTGCATTTACTAAAAAATGTATGCTTCATTTTTCCTCAATCAATCGCAGCTGTCCGGCGTTTTCCACCTTTCCAGCTGTCATCACCCACTCTTTCTCCCTACAGTGTCATAACGATTCCGCCGTCGCCCGCATATACGGTTGCAACGCCAGCCGTATTCGTGATCACTACCTCACGGAAGTTTGCCCGTTTACACATGATCTCTTTCACGTGCTTAGCACGTTCCAGGTTATTACAGTGTGCGATCACCAGACGTTTGCTTGCGGTATCGCCGCCCTCTTTGCACGCAATCTCCGCCATCCGGTCGAGCGCCCGGGTCATGCCGCGCGCCTGATCAAGCTTGATGATCGTACCGCTGTCCGCGCCCATAACCGGCTTGATATTCAGCGCCGACGCGATAAACGCCGTCAAACCGGTCAGACGGCCATTTTTCTTTAAGAAATCAAGCGTCTCAATGACGAAATACGTGTTCATCGAATCCCGATATGCCTCTGTCTGCCTGCAGATCTCCTCAAACGGAAGACCTTTCTCGCACAGATCCCGGATGAACAGCGCAATATTTAACTCGCCCGCCGACGCCGACAGGGAATCAATGACCGCGATCTTCTTTCCGTCCGTTCCGTTCTCTTCCTCATAAAGGCGTTTTGCCAAAGCCGCCGAGTTGTAGCAGCCGCTCAGATGGTTCGAAAGCGTTACCACGAAAATATATTCTGCCTCGCCCTCAAATGCTTCCTTGAAGCTCTCCGGCGATGGACACGCCGTCTTCGGGCACTCGGGACTTGCCTTTACCTTTGCCAGAAACTCCTTCTGGTTAAATGTCTCATCATCCGTTACCTTGTAATCCCCTATCTGCAGGGTCAGCGGAATCATCTGAAAATGCGGATCCAATTTCAGTTCCTCCGTCAAATCCATGCAGCTGTCACCAATAATTTTATATAACATAACGTCCTCCCGTTACGCAATTCACATCACGTAGTATTCATTACTATTTATTATAGTAATCACACAGTAGGAAGTCAAGCATAATCCCGTGAAATACATACTGAAATACATGACAAACACATGAACAGTGTTACTGTTCACGCACACGTGCCCAGTAACAGATTTTACCGTGGCTTCGCATTTAAATACAACTAATTCCTGCTGCCACCACGTTATCTTACGGCACTTTCACTTCCAAAAGTGCCTGCTTGTGAACAGCAGCTGACCACCACATCATCTCGACAAGAAAAACGCCATCGTAATCAAACTTACCAGAATAAATGCCACTGTCCCGAGATTCCCATACATTGCCCCACATATATTGCGGAATTTCACTCCCTCTGGGATTGCCCCATCGGACAGCCAGATTTTCCGGAAATTGAAAATCAGCAGAACAAACGCCCCGATGATCGTGCAGCCCATAAACCCGGTCATCAGAAACGTGATAAACAGCGGCAGCAGCGTATCCTGTGTTCCAAGCATCGCTATCACTAACGACCAGCTGTTGATCAGAATATGCAGCAGACAGTTATAACGCATCCGTCCCGTCTTCACCGCCACATATCCCAGAACCACGCCAATCACCGCCGCATAGAGAAACTGCGTCACATTTCCGTGCATCAGACCAAACATCAGCGCCGTGTAGGTGATCGCCGCCTTATCGCCAAAACGGCGCAATCGGTTTAAAAGTTTCCATCGAAAGATATATTCCTCAATAATTGGTCCTAAAAACCCTACATATAAAATCATTACCGGCGAGAGCGAATCCAGCATCTCGTTGACCGGGTTCATCGCGGATGCATCGCCGCCGCTACTTGCCGCCACCGCATCATTGATTGCATTTCCCAGCAGGTTAAAGATAGTTCCAAATCCCTGTGCCAAAATAAAAAACATACAGAACTGCAGGAAACTAATCTTCATTTTCTCTGCCCGTTCTTCCGGAACAAGGCGCAGAATTAAAAATACGAATGGAAGAACCAGCGCATAGATGACCAGCGTGCTTCCGCCGTCCTCATACCACGCTGCATTTACCATCCAGTTCAAAAACGTACTGATCACGCCTCCGTCCGCCCATACGTTGCCAGCCACTTCCAGAAGTATGCTGACAAGCACCGCCATCACGCTGAAAAATGCCAGCGCCCAGCCGAGGACATTGCAGACACGGCGCACCTCGCGGCGGCAGGTTTTTCGGATTTGTTTCGGACTCTGAACCGCATTCTGCAGCTCAGGTTCCGTTTGCAGACCATTTTCATCTGCCTCCCACTGCCAAAGATCCGATTCGTTCCAGTTTCCCTCTCCCATTTTCTCTCCTTCGTCATTCAGGTCTTTCATTCCCAGAAAATACCTGTTTTATCTTCCGGCGCTTTCTATCACACGGCGCGCCTTTTCCTCCTCTGCTTTCTGCACATAAAACAGATATTCCCGTTCCGATGCCGCATTTTCTCCCGCACTTCCCAGCCTCGCCCGCTGATTGCCGGAAAGCACGCCCGCTTTCAGACGTTTCTCCACCTTGACCTGATACTCAATTCCCGCCTGTTCCAGCTGCTCCCGGATCGCCGCCTGCCGTTTCATATCAAATGTCGCGCCAACCTGTTTCCATCCTCCGATTCCAAACATACACGCACCTCCCCGTCAAATCTGAAAAAACCTTGCTAAGTGCTCCTATTCTATCATAAATACTAAATTCGTGAAATAGTGAATCCCATTTGCTCTCTTACGACAGGTAATAAAAGAGCTGCCACATTTACGTGCAGCAGCTCCGTTATTATATCATATATGATATTTTAACATATTTTCCTATATAAAACAGTCGTGAACCAAACATCCTTAGTTCAGCATTATACCCATAATCTCATTCGACCGTGCGATGAATTTCGTCATGCGCTCCGGTGTCAGGGAACCATGGCTGAGCTGTGCCAGATCGTAGAGCTGTTCGCAGATCTTCGGTGTATTCTCGCCATCCGTGTGCTCTAAGACGTACTGAACGAGCTTGTTGTTCGCGTTGAGTACCAGCACCTGACCGCTGCCGCCGAACATCGACGCGTCCATGCCCATGTTGTACATCTTCATCATATCCTGCATACGGCGTGTTTCCTCCGACAGGGTGATCATCGAAGAAATCTCAGCATCCTTCAGCTTCTCAACCTTTACCTGCAGCTTATCATCGCCCAGTGCTTTCTTGAAGGTCTCTGTCAGCGTCTCTTCCTGTTTCTTGAGCGCTTCCTTGTCCTCTTCCTTCACTTCCTCGCGCAGCGTGTCATTGACATCGGCATCAATACGCAGGAATTTCAGGTTCTCATGCTTCTGCTCTTCCTGGCTGATGAATGGATTATCAATGCTGTGAGACATGATGATCGCATCCTGTCCGTTTGCCTTGAACATGTTGATGTACTGGCTCTGCTCTTTCTCATTTGTTACATAGTAGATCTGGTTCTCATGACCTTCCTCTTTCGCCTTATCCATGCAGTCTTTCAGCGTCAGATATTTTCCGTCCAGATTCTTGTAAATGATGTAATCATCCATCTTCTCAGCAAATTTCTGATCCTTTAAGCAGCCAAATTTGATAAATGGAGCGATATCGTCCCAATATTTCTCATAGGTCTCACGGTCTGTCTTGCACATACCGGTCAGCTTGTCCGCTACCTTCTTGGTGATGTAATCGGAAATCTTCTTTACAAATCCATCATTCTGCAGCGCACTTCTCGATACATTCAACGGCAGATCCGGGCAGTCGATCACGCCCTTTAAGAGCATCAGGAACTCCGGAATAACTTCCTTGATATTATCCGCGATAAATACCTGGTTGTTGTACAGCTTGATAGTGCCCTCAATGCTCTCGTACTCCATGTTGATCTTCGGGAAGTACAGAATGCCTTTCAGGTTGAACGGATAATCCATGTTCAAATGAATCCAGAACAGCGGTTCCTTGTAATCCATAAATACCTTGCGGTAAAATTCTTTGTATTCTTCCTCGGTACACTCGTTCGGATGCTTGTTCCACAGCGGGTGAATGTCATTCAGTGCCACCGGACGTTTCAGGATCTTATATTTCTCGGTTCTCGGAGATACCTCCACGGTCTCTTTTGTGCCGTCCTCTTTCTCCTTTTCCTCGGTCTTTGCTTCCTCGACCACCGTCTCAACAATGGTGTCCTTGTCGGTCAGCTGATCCTTCTCGATCGTCTCATACTCCGGCTCTGCCGTTGCATTTTTCAGGTAAATCTCAACCGGCATGAAAGAGCAGTACTTCTGGATGACTTCACGTGCGCGATACTCATTGCAGAACTCAGTGCTGTCTTCATTTAAATAAAGGACAATCTTGGTACCATTGCCTTCCTTATCGCCCTTATCCATCGCAAACTCAGTGCCGCCCTCAGACTCCCAGTGAACCGGCTCTGCGTCTTTCTTATAAGAAAGAGTATCGATCGTAACCTTGTCCGCTACCATGAATGCAGAATAGAAACCCAAACCGAAATGACCGATGATCTGGTCTTCGTTTGCTTTGTCCTTATATTTTGCCAGGAAATCCTGTGCACCGGAAAATGCGATCTGGTTAATGTACTCTTCCACTTCCTCGGCAGTCATACCGATACCATTATCCTCGACGGTGATCGTCTTGTCCTCAGAATTAACGGTAACCTGAATCTTATACTCCGTCTCCCCCGGCTCCTCATACTCGCCCATCAGCGCCAGCTTTTTCAGCTTCGTGATCGCGTCACATCCGTTGGAAATCAGCTCACGATAGAAAATATCATGATCGGAATAAAGCCATTTCTTAATAATCGGGAAAATATTCTCGCTGTTGATTGATAAACTTCCTGTTTTTGCTGCCATATCTATACACTCCTTTTGATTGCAAAATACAGTGGATATCCGCTCCCGGAAATGGAGTCTGGCAGTTTCACTCTGCCGCGTCCAATCCTGCTATCCAGCTACATAAATATACGCTTGTAAAATTCTTTTTTTTGTGATTTTCCATCACCGTGACTCTTATTTTAATACCAGCGTTCCAAGATGTCAATAGAAAATTAGCACTCATTTTTGTTGAGTGCTAATAAAATTTCAAAATTCTCCGTCTTGCCAATAAGAAGTCACTTGCGTCCCCCTCCCGCCTGCGATAAAATAGAATCTACGTTATTGTTTCTACATTACACAGAAAATAACGAATTTACCATCTCAGCGAGGACACATATGATTGCCTGCAATATCTGTGATATAAAATTATTTACCAAGAAACTGTTCATCGGAGAGACATTTGACCGCTTTCTGCTCAAGGAAGCGGAGATCGTAACGTTCAACACCTTCTCCATCGACGGACGCGTCCATAAAAGCTTTTATTCCGAAGAAGAGCGTGCCGATGGGCAGATTGAAGAATATTCAACCTGGAAAACTCTGCGCCCGTTCTGTTTTTCCCTCCTAAAAGGAAAAAAGCTTCCGGAGCGCTTCTCCATCATTTTGAAGCTTCCGAAGGCTGCCACCGAACAGTTTCTGACCGCCCGCAAAAGCCAATGGCTCCCGGAGCAGGTCGGCGGACTGTTCTTAAATATTCATTATGAAAACCAGCATTTAAGCTGTGTCACCGGGCTGTCGCTCAACCAATTTACGTTAGACAAGACGCTGGAACGCGAGTGGGACGAGTCGATCCGGACATTTTTGCGAAAAGAAGAGCTGCCGTTTGAGGAATAACGGCAGCCCTGTTTTATCGGGTTTTCAGTTGCACATCTTCGATTAATTCTCCCAGAGAATCAGTCCATTGTCATTCAATGCCTGTTCGATTTTTTCAATATTCTTCGTGGATTCCGGTGCGGTCCGTCTTCCCAGTTCACTCATGAGCGCCTCCGTTACCAGCATCAAAGCAGTATCACCGCTCGGATGGTTCACAGAATTCGTATCAATCACTACATCTGCGATCTTTACCAATGGATTTAAGCTCGTATTTGTGATCAGTATCATCGGGATTCCCAGGTTATGTGCTAACTCTGCCACACGAATCGTCTTTTTCGTACACGGCCAGACCGAATACACTAAAAGCACATCCTTCGGCGTCGTATTGATTGCAATCCGGTCATAGACAAACTCTTCCTCCAGGCTGAGCTGGCGGATATGCGGATAAAAGCGCTCTGCCACATATTCAAAATACAGCGCCAGCGCCTTGCTGGAACGCATTCCCAATATATAGAGCTGATCTGATTCCAGCATCAGCTGGATTGCCGCCTCAAACTGGGAAATGTTTGACGGCGTACAGAGATTTTCAAGCACTTGGATTCCGTCCGCGATCGCCATATGGAACGTATCCCGGCTCGCCGTCTCCGAGGTACGGGAAAATTCCTGCCGCAGGCTGCGGTACGGCGTTGTATTTTTCAAAAGCGATTCCTGTGCCAATGCTTTCTTAAATGTAGTGTAGCTGTCAAAGCCCAGAAGCTGTACCAGACGCATGACCGTCGTGCTTCCCACACCCGCATTTTCCGCCAGCTCCGCCACCGTCATCACGCCGATCTTTTCATAATTCAGCGCCAGATAATTGCAGAGTATTCTCTGTTTTTTCGGTACGGCGTCCTTGATTTTTATGATCTGTTCCAATACTTCATTGCCCATCGTTTATCCTCATTCATTCCAAGATTCTCACTCGATTTTCGTTTGGTTTTATTATATACTTTCCTTAGAAATTCGTCAATTTGACATTTGTTTTTCGTCAAAGCAGACAAATTTCGGAGGATTTCTTTGTAAAAAAGGTAAATTTTGTTCTTTATTATTGTATTTTGGTTGATTTATTCCTTTATAAATTCTATAATTATATCATAAATGTCGTTTATGGAATAAATATTCTATTTTAGGAAGGGGATACTCAAATGCAACAAACTCGATCACCTTACCAAATCGCCATGCTCCAGATGGACTGCGATTTGTTCCATGTTTCTAATAATCTTGACAAAGCAGAGAAACAGATCCGGGAAGCAGCCGCTCACGGTGCAAAATTGATTTGTCTGCCAGAGGTATTTAATGTCGGCTATCTCGGCACCTGCATCCCAGATATGATGAAGCTCGCCGAAATCGAAGATGGACCTTCCCTGACACGGATGCGTAGTCTGGCAAAGGAACTTTCAGTCTTTATTCTGGCTCCGATTCTTTTTTCCACCCCATCTGGAGTCGAAAACTCTGCTTTTTTGATCGATGATACCGGCACGATTCTCGGGCATTATTCAAAAACGCATCCCGTCGGAGACGAACGAACTTATCTGCAGCGCGGCACCCAGTACCCGGTCTTTGAGACAAAACTCGGAAAGATCGGCGTCGTCATCTGCTACGACGTATGCTTTCCGGAAACCGTCCGCCTGCTGACACTGGCCGGTGCCGAACTGGTTTTAGTCCCGGCCGCATGGCGCGCCAGCTACTATTTCAAAGAATGGTGGGATTTAAACCTTGCGTGCCGTGCCCTGGACAATCTTGTATACATAGCCGCAGTCAACCGCTGTGGATTGTCCGGCGATGAGATCTTCGCAGGAAAAAGCCAGCTGGTAAGTCCTATTGGAGAACGGATTGACAGCTGCGGTGTTCAGGAAGAAGCCATTTTATATGGAAGCGTTGATTTAAACCGGATTGCAAAAGAACGTGATTTCAATACCGTTCTGACCGACCGCCACCCGGAGGACTATCGTCCTATCTGGGATACACTCTACAAGGAGGAATCATAAATGACTGATAAAAATGCTAAAAATGAAAACTCAAAAATTCGCATCATGACCTTTTTCCCGCCGTTTATTATTCTGGTCGCGTTCCTTGTTTTAAGCCTTGTCGATCAGGAAACTTTTCTGGGAGTCATCAATAATATCAACAACTGGATCATCAAAAATCTCGGCTGGGCTGCCAGCATTCTCGCCCTTGCAATCGTAATCGTCGCCGTTGTTGCCATGTTTTCCAAATTTGGCGATGTACGAATCGGCGGTGAGGACGCCAAACCAGAACTAAGCAATTTTTCCTGGTTTACTATCGCCCTCACAACAACCATGGCAGCCGGTGTCCTCTTCTGGGGACCGGGAGAGCCGATCGCGCATTACGCGTACCCGCCGACTGAATTATACGGCGTTGAACCTTCTACCAGCGGTTCCCTGAAATTTGCCATGGAAACCATGTTCCTTCACTGGACGATCGTTCCATATTGTATGTATACGGTTCCGGCGGTTGTATTTGCTTTCATGTATTACAACGCGAAAAAGCCGTATTCCATCGCCAGTGAAGTTTCCCCTCTTCTGGGTGACCGCTGCTACCATCCTCGCTGGATGCAGACCATCGACGCAATCACCTTATTTGCCATCGGTGCCGGTATGGCTGGTTCTGTTGCACAGGCATTCATGAATATTTCCGGTGGTATCTCTAAAATGCTTGGACTTCCATCTAATGCCCGCCTCTGGTTTATGGTCGGTATTGTCGTTGCCGCTGTCACGGTTGCTACGGCTGTTTCTGGTATCCAGAAAGCCATGAAGCATGTTTCCAATATCAACGTATACGGCTTTGCTATTTTCCTGATTTTCCTGCTGGTATTTTCAAATGCCTCCTTCCTGTTCAACCTCTCTACCGAGGCATTGGGCGGTTTCGCAGGTACCTTTATTGAACGTATCCTGATTACTGGTGAATCCGTTGGAACCCAGTGGCCGCAGTGGTGGACCACCTTCTACTGGTTCAGCTGGATGGCATGGGCACCTACCTCTGGCGCTTTCATGGGACAGATCGCTTATGGACGCAAGGTAAAACACGTGCTTGGATTATATGTAGGTCTTTGTGCTTCTGTCAGTGCCCTGTGGATGGTTTTAGTCAGCGGTACCTCTCTGTGGGTTCAGACTTCTGGACTGTTCGACCTCGTTGCATCTTATGACCGCGGCGTTGAGAATGTTCCTTATGATATGTTAGGAGCTCTTCCGCTTGGAAATCTGATCATCCCGTTATTCGTGGTTCTGATCTTCCTCAGCACCATTACCGCCTGCAACTCCAACTGTATCGCTATGGCAGGCATCTCCACTCAGGGTATCAACCCGGATTCCCCGGACTCCCCGATGTGGTTAAAGCTTGTGTGGTGTGTCGTTCCGATGGCAGTCGGCTACATCATGATCGCAACCGTTGGTGTCAATGGTGTCAAGATCATCGCAAACTTCGGCGGAATGTTCGCCGCCCTCATCATGATCGGCGCCACCGCCAGTCTGGGAATTCTGATTAAAAATTATAAAAAATTTGATAAAACAGGATCTGGCAGTTCCGATAAGGTATAGCTTTTCAAATTAAAAGCGTTCGCACAAAATATAAAAACATATAAAAATTAAAGAAACCTCTGCAATTCTTCCTTGATTACAGAGGTTTCTTTGACATATATTTCCTATATTGAACCATTTATCATATAATCATGTTGAAAGGAACGTCATGAAATTTGCACAAACTAATCCAATCCTAGGAGCTATCCTATACAACTTCTTATTTGGCATTTCTTATTTACCGCTAAAAATCTTAACTGCACGCCTAAATGGAGATACCGCACTACTAATTGCACTTCGTTTTGCAATCTGTCTTGTGCTACTTTACGCCTTAAAACATACCGAACGAATTCATCTACATTCTCTTCGTGATATGGGCATATGTATTCTTCCTATCTGTATTTTCCAGTTGCTTAATGGCTTTTTTGAAACCACCGGCATGTGCTTCTATCCTTCTGGGAAAGCAAGTGTGATTCTGGCATTAATCCCGCTAATCACCACCTTGCTTGCCATTCCGTTTTTTCACGAAAAGCCCTCTGCAGGACAATTTTTCTTTATTCTTCTTAGCTTTTTAGGTATTTTCATTGTTGCCGGAAATTCTGAGGATAAGGCTGCAACCGTATGGGGCTTTTTCCTGTTGTTAATGGCTGCCTTTATGTCCTCTTCCTTAAATCTCTGTATCCGGAAGCTCGGAAAACATCTGACACCTCTGGACATTACCTATGCTATGAGCTTCGCTATGTTCGCCGTTTATGGAAGCATTTCTCTGATAACGCACCTTGTTTCCAACGATCCCATCGAGTTATTTCGTCCGCTCGCGGATCCTGTTATCGTTGGCTGTCTTCTTGCCTTATCCATCGGGTCCTCACTTTATGCTTCAGCACTGCGGAACATAGTTTTTACCCATATGTCCATGGCTACTGCATCCAGCTTCAGCGGCATCTCCACTGTTACAGCTGTATTTACAGGCGTTATTATTCTTAGCGAGCCTTTCGGTTTCCATGAATTTTTCGGTATTGCTCTCGTCCTTCTGGGAATCTGGGGAGTCAATGCACTTCACCATAAAAATGGGAGATTTTCTTTCTCTCATCATTCTCCTCTATTTCACCTACATTAGTCCGAGGCGAACTTTCTATCAATAAAAAATGTGTGGCTGTTCATTTTCATGTCCAACCACACATTTTTCAGAATATACAAAGACTTATTTACTTATGACCTCTGCTTCACCTTCCCGAAGCTCATTCATCTTCTCATTATGTACACCAAAGCATTTTGCACATATCAGGAAGAGCACCACAGCAATTCCCGTTTCAATCACACCAACTGCAATACATCCCATGGAAACCGTCAAAATTGGCGTAAATGCGATGATAAAGACCTCAATCACGGACTGCAGCGTATACGAATATCCATAGTCATTCAATGTGCCGCTCTTTCCTTCCGGATCTACAATTCGAAGAAGCGTAACACCGATTGCCACCACTCCTGTTGTCCATCCAAATACAAAAATTGATCGTTCAAACCAGAAATTGCGGAACAGCTTCTGTCCAACTACAAATACTAAAAACAGGGATGTCAGCATTCCTAATACACATAAAACTAAAATCGGACCTGCAAATTCAAGTACAATGGAAATCGAAATAGATGCCACACCAAAGCCAACCAGATAATCGGTTACCATCGAACCAATCCGTCCTTCCACATGCTCATCAATACTGTCTTTAAAACGAGTATGCCCTATAATCGTGTTAATAATGACACCAAATATCATTGCCAGGCACATAACCGGTAATTCTACATTCGGTAAGAACTGTTTATAAAAATCGTAGAACTTATAACCACACAGTGTTGCAGTCAGCGTGAGTGCAAGATGAAATGCCAACGGATCCATACTCATTGGATTGATGGTTTCTTCTCCCATCGAATTTCTCTTACCTACTGGAACGATTCCTGTGCGGCACTCTTCCGGAAGAGATTCCGCTTTTTCTACCAGACGTGTTCCTCCATGTCTGGTTGCATAGTTAATACAGGCAATTCCTACAAACAAACCAACTAACAGACCCACGGTTGCAAACGTCTGCCCCAGTACAACGCCATCTTCACGTCCCAGTGAATTGTTAAGTGCCGTTCCAATCGTTGAAGCATAGCCATGTCCACCGCAAAATCCAGATGGCATCAGCAGGGCAATTTCTGTAAATACATTTGGAAACAAAATTTTCATCAGTGCACCGCCTACCAGCAGTGCAATACCAAAACAGAAAAATTCAGCTCCCATATTGACACAAAAGGAATCGCCCACCTTTGTCAGAATCTGTTTTACATTGGTTTTATCTTTTTTCCCCAGGAACAAACCGCCAAATAATACACATACCAGCATATAAGCATAACTTCCTATTTTACCGCTCCACGGAATCACGTTTAAAAACTGCGGTCCCAGGACAAGTCCCATCAGACCTGCCAGAACAGACGCTGGAATATAAAACATCTGCAAAAATTTTATACGGGAACGCAGGAACTGGGCTATAATCAGCAGCAGCGACATAAATGCAAAATCATATAGAAACGACATATTGGTATATTCCATAGATATCCTCCTTCCAGTACACTATATTATCCCTTACCTTCTTAAAAGTACTTCTCGAAAGAAATAAAAAGGTCAAGAATTCTTATAAGTAAACTTATAATTGATTTCTGACCTTTTTATTTTTTCATATTCAATTATCAAATTTACTATAACTCTCCCAGCACCTTCCGGGGCACCGTATGCGTCATCACATAAATCTCATCTTCCGTGATTCCCTCATCCAGCAATGTCTGCATAAACAACTTCATCGCTTCCACCGGGTGTTCTCTTGAAGTCTGCCCCCGATCCGTTACCATAAAACAGTGTTCTGCTCCGACTACCCGGATATGGTCTGCCATCTCCTGCGCCGTGCATTCCTTTTCTGCCACATTATACCAGCATTTTTCAATATAAACGCCCAGAGCTGCCAGCTGTTTCTGCGTTTTTACATCGACACGCGTCCGCGGAAATTCTGGATGTGTCAGAACCATACGGTTTCCCTGCCGGATTCCCCCCTGACACAGGAGAATACTTTCCTCCGGGCTGATGTGCCCGGTCGCGACTGCCGCATCATACTTTCTGGCAATCCTCAAAATCTCCAAAACCTCCGCCCTCAGCTCCCCTGTTTCGGTCAGGATAGAGATTCCAGAGCGGTCAAAGAAATCTCCCGGCATATTCCCGGAACACAAAGAGTTCTTTGCGTCCCGGGTCGGCATCCACACGATACGGCATCCGCGCTTCATCGCATTTTCAACCGCATATGGATTGAGTCCTCCGACTGGCCAGTTTAACACCAGACCGCCATAGGCTTTCGTACACGAAGCACAGTGGATATTAGCCAGAATTGCCCGCGCAATCGTGGACTCATAGTGAGATTTCAGCATAATTCCTGCCATTCCGGCTCTCCCGGCTTCTTCTAACAGCCCGTAATCATCCAAAACTCGATGAAAGGGGGACGGGGCTGCGTGCATATGGAGGTCATACGCTCCCTGCATTAAATATGCAATCTCTTTTTCTCTGTCCATAGATTATTTCTGTAAACCAAACTGGAATGCTTTCAGATTCTCCTTGTAGAATGCTGCCAGCGCGTCAGCCAGTGCCTGGAACTTCGGATCGTCGTCAAACATCCACTCATTGTGCTTGCCATCTACATAGTATAACTGCTTCGGCTCCTGTGCCAGACGGTATGCTTCTTCCGCCTCTACACGCTGATGCAGCTCGTTATAATAGCCATGACCTACAAAGACAGCACGCGGTGCGATTCTCGGAAGCAGGTCTTCTACGTTGAAACGGATGAAGCTCTCGCCGATTGCGGTGCTCATCGGGGTCGGGAACTCCTCGCCGTTATCCTTGTTGACAGAATCGCCGATACCGCCGTTGATCTCTTTTAATACATGGTCTGTATAGAAATCGCCGCTCTCTGTGATGTTCGGATAATCGGTGTACGGATGCATCAGAACCGGATCGTTGGTTGTAATTCTCTTGATACGGTCTTCTCTGAGGCGTGCAACGCTCTTTCCAAACTTATCATTTCCCATGCCGTCACGCATCCAGCGCTCGCCATTTACAAAGCTGTTCAGGGTTGCAATCGCTTTTACTTCCTTGTCACGCGCTGCAACGGTTACGCATACAGCACCGCCGACACCCCATCCAAGAAGTCCGCAGCGTTCCGGATCTACTTCCGGCTGAATCTGCATAAAGGTAAATGCGTTTGCCACGTCTTCAACCTCTGTCTCAAGGGTTGTGTACTTCGGCAGGCATGGATGAACATTCTCACTCGGCTTAAATCCTCTGTAATCGAAGCCCATGCATACAAATCCTCTTGCTGTTAAAGCTCTTGCAAACAGTGCCGGATAGCACTTATTAACGCCGGTCCATCCAGAGTTACACAGAACTGCTGGTCTCTTCTCGCCCTCTTTGTAATCATCCGGGAGATAAATATCTCCTACCATCTTTGCGCCTTCGCTGTAGAATACAACTTCTCTTGTTTTCATGTTGAAATCCTCCATTTCATTTAATTTGTTCTTTTTTGTCGGTTATGGAATTTTTGTTCCTTTTGTGATTTTATATTAGATCATGTTGCAGAATTTGTCAACCATATTCTTGAAAAAAGAATGTATTTTCCGTTTTGTATAGTTTTAGCTTCCTGTTTTTGTTGATTCGTCCCAAATCTTGAAACAAAAAAGGATGTACGACCACTTCCAACTCCAGTCGCACATCCTTTTTCTATCTAATCTTCATTTTATTCCATCATCAATGTGTCGCCACATAATATCCCAGCGTTGCCGGGACTGCCTTATTCTGGTTCCAGATCGCCGGATATTCCGAGAAAGATACCGGGCAGGTGGAACGTCCTACCTCGATCGTGATACCAGGGATGCCTGCTGCCTGCTGCAGCCAGTCCTTCAAGCCGCCGACGCCCTTGCTTCCAAGAACGGAATAACCATTCAAGGCATGAACAGCGTTTGCCAGCGCCTTGGACTCTGCCGCTTTCTGGTTGTTCTGCGTATCCCAGTAAATCACATTTCCCATCGCATGATAGTTGATAACCGCATTGAATCCCGTTCCCTGAATCAGGTTCGCGATTGCCTGGCTCTCCGGCTCTGACAGTGGGTTGGTTCCCTTATAACCATTTGCAGACGGATGGGTTAAAGACACATTGATTCCCTCCCAGTTTGCTGCAAAGTTATAGTTCAGATCGACACCGCGTGCATTCGCCTTCCAGCGTCTCATATACTCTTCATAGCTGACCGTTGTCCGGCTGGATGCCTTGTCCGCCGCGTACGCCGCCTGCATCGTCTGGCGCAGTTCCTCCGACTGGATACCATTCTCGCCCATCTGGCTGATCGTGACTCCATCCGGATTCAGCATCGGCACAAAATGAAATGCCACCTGTCCCAATATGTTAGAAAGCGGTTGCGTCATATAGGTACCATTATTCGTAAATCCAGCTGCCAGATACTCGAGCTGCTGCATCATCAGCGGTACAACGATATACTCTCTGGCATGAATCGCCCCCTGGAACAGAATCTTCTTGGATGCGTTCGGATTGCCGACAATCACATCGTAGATATCACGTCCGTCCGCCGATTTTCCGATCGATTTCACTGTCACCGTTCCCGGATAACGGCTTGCCAGCGCCGAAATATCGTTTACCATCTGGCTATAGGAATACTTGTCCACCGGATTGACAACCGGATTGGATAACGTCTGATTATAATAGGAATTATCCGCCTGCTGTCCCGCATTCGCGTTCGTGGTTCCCGGACCGCCCGGTCCGATCACTGGTGCTGCCGCTGCCGGATCATCCGCCGGTCCTGCATACGCTGTAACTGCCGATAAGCTGCTGCACACAACTGACAGGGATAAACAAGTTGCCAAAGCGCCTTTTCGCAGCAGGCGCTGAATTTTATTTCGTTGACTCATTCTCATGTCTCCTTCTGGCCCTTTCAAACTCTTACAAACAATGTTTCTATTATAGATTTACCTCTGTCGAATGTCAACGAACTGCATAAAACTGAAAGAAAAAAGAAAGATACTTTTTCCAATTTATATTTTACTTTAACTTACCTAAAATCAGCACCACTGCCGTAATAATCAGGACAACGACGAAAATTCCCGCCATTCCTTTTCCCATAATTGCCAGCGAAATCAAAAAATTATTCCACATCCGATATTTTCCTCCATCTCAATCAGTGCAATGGCTGTCTCTTGATTTTTCATCATTCAAGTGCAGCCTTCCTTTTCCATTTTATCTGCCCGACAGACCTATATTACAAATACTGGCTTACCAGCTTAATAACCAGTCCGCCCGCGATGACCGAGGCGATCTGCCCCGATACATTGGCGCCGACCGCATGCATCAGGATAATATTTCCCTTTTCCTCCTCCATCGCCAGCTTCTGCACCACGCGTGAGGACATTGGGAATGCAGAAATGCCCGCCGCACCGATCATCGGATTGATTTTCGTCTTCAAAAACAGGTTCATAAATTTAGCAAACAGCACACCGCCGATCGTATCAAAGATAAATGCAATCAGACCGATTCCCATAATCAGAAGCGTGTCAACCCGCACAAACGCATCCGCACGCATACTGAACGAAATCGTGATGCCAAGCAGCAAGGTAATCAGGTTTGCCAGCTCGTTCTGTGCCGTCTGGGAAAGTGCCGGAAGCACGCCGCACTCGCGGATCAGGTTTCCAAACATCAGAAATCCGACCAGCGCCACCGATGCCGGAGAAATCAGTCCGACAATGATAGTAACTACAATCGGAAATGCGATCTTGGTCGTTTTGGACACATTTTTCGGACTGTAGGTCATGTGAATCCGGCGTTCTTTTTTCGTCGTCACCAGACGGATCGCAAATGGCTGGATGATTGGCACCAGCGCCATGTAGGAGTACGCCGCCACCGCGATCGCGCCCACATAGTTGGAATGCATGATCTGGGAAACCAGAATGGAAGTCGGTCCATCCGCCGCACCGATGATTCCAATCGATGCCGCATCCCTGAGTTCGAATCCCATCAGCGATGCCGCACAGATCGCAAAGAAAATGCCAAACTGCGCCGCCGCACCAAATAAAAACATGATCGGCTGTGACAGAAGCGGTCCAAAGTCAATCATTGCCCCGATTCCGATAAAGAGCAGAATCGGAAGCGCCTCCGACGCGCTGATCGTCGTCTCAAACAGCCACTGTATAATACCCTGTGTCTCCCCGATGCCCTCCGTCACCTGGTTAATGACGCCGGATAATGGCAGGTTTACCATGATCGCGCCGAATCCCATCGGCAGAAGCAGCGCCGGTTCGTATTCCTTTTTGACCGCCAGCCAGATCAAAAGCCCGCCGATCAGATACATCACAACCTGCTGCGGCGTGATCGCCATGACGCCTTCCCATAAAAATTCCATGTTGTTCCTCCTGTTAATTTTGTTTTCCTTCATAAATATTCTGTTTCCTGGAGTCCCTTGCCAGGATACACCTGCTCTGGCAGCTGTCTTTCTTCGCGCCAGACATGCATCCATGCGAGTGTTTTTGTTTCATAGGACACAATTTCCTATGAAACATGAAAAAGAATGTGCCTTGGCACATTCTCGCGCCGAGCGCGGTCGCTTGCGACATGTTTCTGCTTCGCGCGAGTGCGCATCCTCGCGGAGCGTTTTTTGTTTCATAGGACGCAATTTCCTATGAAACAAAAAAGACTTTCAGCATACGTTTCATCCACATATGCTAAAAGTCTTGTTCCTCACATTTGAATCATACGGCACACGCTTTTTGTTACAAAAGCACACTGCCATCTGACTTACGCAAGGCATGTAACCATGAGGTTTACTATCCTCAGGGTCTGTTGGTTACATGGTTATAACTACTCCCTTTTAACGCGATCATCATATCATACGGTTTTTTCCCCGTCAAGGTCAAACTGAGTATTTTGTGTTAAGAAAATGAAAAGCTACGAAAACACGAAACCTGCTATGCTTCCGCCGGCATATTGACACCCGCGATCTTAATATTAACTTCCAGAACCATGAGACCGGTCATATTTTCAATCGCTGTCTTTACTTTGTCCTGCACCTTTTCACTGACTGCCGGGATGCTGTAGCCATATTTCATATTTAAGGACAGATCCACAATCACGTGATCCTCGGTTACGGTCACTTTCACGCCCTTGCTCAAATTTTTCATGCCGAGCTTTCCGACCAGTTCATTTGTGATATTGCCAGCCATCGAATCGACACCGTCTACCTCGGTCGCTGCCAGACCTGCGATGATCGCCACTACCTCATCGGCAATTTTCACTTCTCCAATGCGGTCCTTTTCATATACGATATGTGTGCTTCTATCTTCTGCTTCTCTCGCCATTCCAAATCCCTCCTGACCACTTCCATGTACGCCCGGAATCTTCTCTTCCCACAAAAAACAGATGCTCGAATACTTCCAGAAATACATTTCAATTAAGTGTTTTTATTATACCAAAAATACAGGAGTTTGCAAAGGCATTTCCGGTTCGAATCTCATCCGAGTTACTGTTCACGCATACGTGCCCAGTAACGGAATTTGCCGTGGCTTCGCATTTTAATACGGCAAATTCCTGCTGCCACCACGTTTTCTTACGGCACTTTCGGTTCCAAAAGTGCCTACCCGTGAACATTAACTCATCCGAACTTCCTCAATCTCCCAGGTTTAAAAGGGAAATCACGATATTTTCCGCCGATATCTCGGTTTTCCGTTTTACAATATCCTCGATCTGCGCGCGCTGCGGATCTGTGATGGACGGCGCGTTGACAACGACATCCACTTTTCCATCCGTGATGCTGACAACCGGATCGGCAAATCCTTTCGCCATCAGAAGCGTTTCCGCTGCATTTTCCTTCTCCGCTATCGCATTGAGTGCCAGCATATCCTGAACGGCTGCCTCTTTTGCCGACGCATCCAGATTTTCATTGTTAATCAGGGCATTCAGCGCTTCGCGGTTCTTGGCGCGGATCTGTTCACGGCTGAGCTGTACATTGGCTATGTACTCTGCCACGCCGGTTCCGCCTGTCAAAACCGCCTCGCCCGGGTTATCGACTGCCGGATTGTCCGCAGATGCCTCCTCTCCGTCCGCCGCCCCCTGCGCTGTGCCCTCCTCACTGCCTGCTGCCAGCGGATCGCCCTCTCCCGGATCGTCAAGACTTGCAATCTCCTCATATTCACCGTCCGCCACGCTTCCGGACACCGCCTGATTTTCCGAATATATATCGCTATCTGAAATCTTGGTCGCCCCCGCTTCATATGTATCCGCCCCCGGCAGATCGGATTTTCCCGCATAGTTGAGATACCCCGCCGCCGCAATCATGATCGCCAGCGTCGTGATGATGATTTGATTTCTCCTGAAAACGCGTTTCATCTTCATTCTCATATTTGCATACTCCTTTATTCCACCCGCTTTAATACTTTTATTTTATGTGCCGGCAGTCCGAATAATGCCTGCATCGCTTCCGAAATTTCCTTCTGTACCGACGCATTTCCTCCTCCCTGTGCGCTGATCACGATACCGGAAATCTCCGGTGCCAGCTCTTTTTCAACTACCGGTTCCCCGCTGCCTGAACTTCCCGTCAGCACGGTGCTCTCCCGCAGCGATTCATCCGCCTGCTGCCGCGTACCACCCGAAGAATCCGTCTCCGAGGTGGACGCCCGGCTTCTCTCCTTATCCACCCGCAGCACCTTTTCCGAAGAAGAAAACAGAGTCAGCATCACATCCACCTCACCCACGCCGTCCACCTTCTTTAAAACGTCCCGGATCCGCTGCTCCAGGCGAAGCTCGTAGAGGCGGTTCGTGTCCTGCTTGGATGCAGTGCTTGGCAAACCTGTTTCGACATCCGAACCACTCTCTTCTGAACTTCCATTTTTGTCCTGCCCTGCTCTATGCCCAGAGTTTGTTTCTGTTTCACTCTCCGCCCATCTTTCCCCTGACCGCAAGACTCCCGTCTCACTCGTCTTCTTCCCAAACGGCGCATATAAGATCAGAATTGCCAGCCCAAGCACCAGCAAAATCAGCCATTTTTCATTTCGTTTGACCCATTCCTTGTCAAGGTTCCATCCTGACTTCCACATGATCCGCCTCCACCTGATAAAACGATGCCAGCCGCTGCTGAAGCTCCCAAATCTTTTCCCCATTCATCCATGAAACTGCCTGCGCGGCGGCGGGTTCTCCCTGCTTCTGCTCCTGTTTAAGTGAAATTTCAATCGGGGGAATTTTTTCTATTTCAATCATCGAACTCTGATTCTCCTCCAGTTCCGCCGCTTCCATCCCCGCTTCCATCCCCGCCTCACTTCCCGCCACATACACCGTCACACTCCGCACCGAGGCAAATTGCTCCGACTCCGGATCTTTTTCCAGCTCTACATCCGCCTTTTCCACGGAAAATCCCGCTTCCGCTGCCACCCGCACCGCCTCCTTGGATGCTTCCGCCTCATACTGGCTCAAAACCATATTTCTGCGCCGCACCTCTATCTCATCCATCTCACGTTTCAGCTCGCCCGCTTCATTTTCAAACGAAAGAGATGTAAACAGATAATTCAGCCGCTCCTCCAGCCGCAGCCCGTCCGTCAGCGGCTTAAGCACAATCAGAAGCAAGATACAGCCCGCAAACAGGCGAATATATTTTTCATACTTATGTGCGGGCAAAAGCCCGGTCAGAACGGTCAGAAACACAAGATAACTGACGATATTCCCCGCCCAGTGAGTAATTACTTCCATCTTCTACCCCGCAAAATAAGCCGCGTTCGTGCTCGCACACACCACCGCGATCGAAAGTGCAAATAACACCAACGCCGAACCAGCTGCTGCCAGCAAAAAATAAAATCCTTTCGCCACTGCGCCGACTGCCTCCACCACCCGGCTGTCACTGACCGGCTGCAAAAGCGCCGCGCTTCCCTGGCACCCCAGATAGAGGATTAAAAGTTTCAAAAGCGGCAGAAGCGACACCGCCGCCAACACAAGTACTCCCCCGATGCCCACCGTATTCCGGATCAGGACGCTGCTTCCAAGAAGTACCTGCGACACTGCCGCCGCGCCCTGTCCGATTCCCGGTATCAGGCTGACCGCCCGCCGCAGCGCCGTCTGGCGCATCGAATCTGTATACGGCGCAATCATTCCCTGCAGCACATGAAAGCCCAGCACCACTCCCAAAAGCGCCTTGCTGCCCCAGCGCATCCCCTGTTCCAGCAATTCCAACGCTTTTGAAAACAAATCCTTCGAGCTTAAATGTCCTGCCAGCGACAGCAGGACATACAACTGGGTGCATGGCAGAAACAACTGTAAAAACACCCATTCCGCCACATTGACAGAAGCAAGTGTCCACGCATATCCGGCTGCTGCCGAGGTACTTCCCCCGGAAAAGGAAACAGCCAGAAAAAAAGCAGGAACCAGCACCCGGACAAATTCAAAGAGCTGCTCCAACAGTGTCCGCGTGATCCGCACCCCATTCAAAAAACTGGCGGCAAGCAGTGTAAAAATCAGAAGATACGTGACATAAAAGCCCATCTCCGATACCTGACTTTCGGCAAAGAGACTCGAAAAGCTGGCGAACACCGCCCCTAAAATTCCCAGAAGGATGACCTGCCCCATCCATCTGCCATTTTCTGAAATTTCCCGAAATAGGGCTGTCCGGCAAAAATCCATCAGCATCCGAACCACTCTCTGATAATTGCCAGAGAGAAGCATCGAAAGGATTTCCCGGAATGAAAGCCCCGGGACTGCCGAACCTCCCGCTTCCCTTAAAAATGCTTCGATTCTGCTTAAATCCAGTGAGTTCAGAAGAGAATCCATGTTCTCTCCAGAAACACTGAAATCCGAATCTTCAGATATCTTTTCACCATTTGCCGCCGACACCGTTAAATGATTTCCTGCCATCAAATATACACTCAAGAATATAACGCTCACTGCCCGCACAACCATCTTTGTTCCCACCGTCACCTGCTCTCACCATCTCTCCGCTTTTCTGCACTTACCACTTCCCTACGCCAAAAACTGCTTCACCGTCTCCAACAATGCCAGCAGAATCGGCATACTGACCGCCAGAATGGACAGCTTCGCAAATATCTCAATCTGTGTTCCCAGCGAACCGTACCCGGCATCCTTGCAAATCCCGGAGGCAAATTCGGCAATATAAGTGATTCCCGCCATTTTCAAAAGCGCCGACAAATACACTGGACTGAGCCCGATGCAGGATTCCATCGTCCGAAGTGTTTTCAGAATCACTTCCAGCTTTCCCGCCGCATAGAAAAAGAGACACAGCCCCGCCGCCATCACAATGTACGTCCCATACTCGCTGCCTTTTCCCTTGAGCTGGACTGCCAGAAGAACTGCCGTGATCCCAAGAACCGATACGGTTAAAATTGACATTTTTTACCGTCCTTCCCTGCAATGTACTCTCGGAGTCTTTCCTGCACTCGCTTTTGCGGCTGATTTTTCGCCAGCTGCACCCGAATTTCATCAACATACGCCTCAGAAATTTGGGCTCAACTGACAAAAAATCATCTCACAAAATCAAGCACAGAAGGATTCCGAGAGTACATTACAACGCAAACAATTCCTTCATCGTCTCAAACAATTGATAAATATACGGCACCATCCAGAACAGTACCAAAAGAAGACCCGCAAGACTTGTGAGAAATGCCTGTTCCTCCCGCCCGCTGTGTTTGAGAATCTGGCAGAGGACGGAAACCAGGATACCGACTGCCGCAATCCGAAATATTAGATTAACTCCCATTTTCTTCCCCCACTTACATCAACACCACTGCCAGAAACAGCCCGCCTAGTATCCCAAGTCCCCAGCACAGCCGTTTCTTCTCCGGCTCTTCCCGCCGCAGCTGCTCAATCGCCCGTTCCAATTCTTCCAGATACAGTGCCAGCGTCTTTTGCTGCATTTCCAGATCGAGATACCCGATGCTGTTTCCAAACCGGCACATCAGCTCCCATTCCTCTGTTCCTAACATCGGACGAATCCCCTGCTCTTCCAGAACCGCTTCCCAGATACTCCCAAACGGACACTCTGGATTCGCTTCCAGCCGCTCTCCTGCCACCAAAAATAGTTTTCCCGCTTTTCCATCCCCGCGTGCCCCCGCCCGGCACAGTGCCAGAGGAAGAACTGCCTGTGTATACCCAATCTCTCCCTGCAGTCCCGCGGCAATCCGTTTTACTTCCTCCAAAAAACGCCTCCGGCCAATCAGGCGCAATGCCTCACCCCCGCCAATCCCCGCACACGATACGCATACAAGGCAGATTCCAAGCAATTTTATCCACATATGAGCTCCTCACCAGCTGCATCATATACCGCCTCCACCGTTCCCGGTCCGCGTCTATTTCCCAGCACCACATACCGCTCAAACCGTTTTTCTTGCAAAAAAGAGGACAAGCCCGGTTTTTCCCGGATGTCCTCCATCGAATTTCCATGTACGGTTGCCAGAATCCTGCAGCCACAGTTCATCACATAGCGAAGCGCCTCCAAATCATTCTCACCGCCGATCTCGTCCACCGCGACCACCTCCGGTGCCATCGAGCGGATCAGCATCATCATTCCCTCCGCCTTGGGGCAGGCATCCAGCACATCTGTCCGGCAGCCAACATCGTTTTGCGGGATTCCCTGATAACAGGCGGCAATCTCCGAACGCTCATCCACCACCCCGACCGTCTGCGCCCTCACTTTTCCACCATGCTGCTTCCTCATCTCCACCATTTTTCCAGCTTTATTTTCATGTCCTGCACCTGCCTTAGGCCGTTCAAAGCTCCCCGTCAAAGCAGAGCCCCTATCCTTTCCCTCTTCTCCATCCGACACCATCCGGATCAGATCCCGCAGAAGTGTTGTTTTTCCGCATCTCGGCGGCGCAATCAGAAGCGTATTCCGGATACTTCCCGTCCCTGGATCCGTCAAAATCGACCGTATTTTTGCTGCACATCCTATCATCTGATGCGAAAAACGGACATTTAAAAAGGTTATCGGATGAATCGCCTTTATATGTCCGTTTTCCAGTATCGTCCTTCCAGCCACGCCAATCCGGTGTCCGCCCTGCACGGTCAGAAACCCCTGCCGGATTTCCTCCCCGTAAGCATAGAGGGAAGAACGAGCCGCGCATTGCAGCGTCTCGTCCACATCCTCCCGGCTGACCCGGAATCCACTTCCGGCTGTGTACTCTTTATTTTTATATATGTAATACAGCGGCGCGCTAACCCGCAGCCGTACCTCTTCCATTCCATCCGCCTCAAGCGGAAGCGCCAGAAGCTGCTCCCGGATATTCCGGGAGAAAAAATGAAACAGCGCCCTCACATCCTGCTTTGATTGTTCCTCCTTCATCAGCCCGTCCTCCTTACCTCAATATATGAAGGACTGGCTAAAATATACCATCCGCCTATGCATGCACGAACGCACTTTCCATCCGCCGCAGCCGTCTCACCTCCACACCTGCCATCGCAAGCGCCACCACGCCCGCCACAAAGTCCGCGATCGGTCCGGCATACATGATGCCGTCAATGCCGATAAACAGCGGCAGAATCACAATCAGCGGCAGCAAAAAGAGAATCTGGCGCGTCAGGGACAGGAAAATACCCTTTTTCGGTTTTCCAATCGCCGTAAACAGGTTCGACGCAATCGGCTGCACACAGTTTAAGAACGTGAAAAACAGGTAAATCCGGAAATATTTTTCCGCAAACTGGAAATACATCGCCGATCCTTCCCCGAACAGCCCGATGATCGGACGCGGAATCAACTGGAAACACGCAAAGGACACCGCCGACACCGCAAATCCCCACCTGAGCGCCAACCCATACACCTGCCGCACGCGCGCACAATTTTTCGCGCCATAATTGAAACTTGCGATCGGCTGCATGCCCTGCGAAAGACCGATGACGATCGAAAAAAACACCTGATTGACCTTCGTGATAATGCCGGCACACGCCAGCGGAATCGATTCCCCATAGTCCGAATGCGCACCGTAGTAGGTCAAGGATTTATTTAACACGATCTGCACCACCAGCATCGCAAGCTGGTTGAAAAATGCCGCTGCCCCCAATGAGGTAATCATGCTTACATATGTTCTCTGGGGTCGAAGATGCGCCGCTGTCAGCCGTCCGTTTTTGTAACGGCGCAGATACCGGATAATCAGGATTCCTGAAAAAATCTGTCCAATGATCGTCGCCAGCGCAGCACCCGCCATTCCCATATGAAATCCAAAAATAAACAGCGGATCGAGCACTGTATTGATCAGCGCCCCGGATAAATTGTAAAGCATCGCATTAAGCGGGCTTCCGTCCGCCCTCACCAGATGCCCGCCGCCGTTGGTCAGAATCAGAAATGGAAATCCCAGAGCCGTGATACCCGTATACGTTTTGGCATACGCCAGCACATTGTCCGGCGAACCGAAAAAGCGCAGCATCGGCGTCAGGCAAAAAAGCGCCACAGTCCCCAGAATCACACCGCTTCCAAACAGAAGCGTCGCCGCATTTCCAATATAAAATAACGCCTTTTCCCGATCGCCGCCTCCCAGCGTCAGGTTAAAGGACGCCGCACCGCCGATTCCAAACAAAAGCGCCAGCGCCACACAGGAGATCGTCAACGGAAACGCCACGTTCGTCGCTGCATTCCCCAGCTCTCCCACGCTTCTTCCGATAAAAAACTGATCGACGATATTATAAAGGGCGCCTACCAGCATCGCGATAATACTTGGCACCGCAAACTGCCGCAAAAGCCCGCCGATCGGCTCCGTGCCTAGTATATTTTTCTTCTGTACCTGTTCCATGAATCTTGATTCTCCTGTCTACGTTACTGCGAACAATTATCAGTCTACCTCTCGTTACTGATAATTTTTCCTCTTTACATGCCTTCCCCGCGCATGATACACTACCATCAGTTATTAAAACGGAAAGGACTTAATCACATGAATCTTTCATCCTTACTGCAATTTCGGGACGAGTGGGCGCGTTTCAAAGCCCGCCACCCTAAATTTTCCCCTTTTCTGAAAGCCGCCTACACCCGCGCGCTGCGCGAGGACAGCGTCATTTCCCTAAAAGTGACCGCCCCGGACGGAACCGAGGTGGCATCTAACTTAAAGGTCAAAAAAGAGGATCTCGAACTGCTCTCGCGCATTATGAATAGCTGATTTTTAATCATCCATCATGCATTATGTCTACTTATGATACGGTTCTCCTTTTATAATCCGGAAACTCCGGTAAATCTGTTCCAGCAGAATCACGCGCATCAGCTGGTGTGGAAAGGTCAGGCGCGAAAAGCTGATCTTCGTGTCCGCACGGTTTAACACCGCCTGCGACAACCCCAGCGAACCTCCGATGATAAACTGCAGATGGCTCTCACCTCGCACGCCCAGGTCTTCCATCCATGCCGCCATCTCCTCCGAGGAACGCTGCTTTCCATCGATCGCAAGTGCAATCACATACGCGTCCTCCTTGATATGCGCCAGAATCCGCTCGCCTTCCTTGTCGCGGATCTGCGCTTCCTGCAGCTCACTCGCCTTATCCGGCGTTTTTTCATCCGCCACCTGCATGATCTCCAGACGGCAGTAACGCCCCAGCCGCTTGCTGTACTCCGCGATCGCCGCCTCCAGATATTTTTCCTTAATTTTTCCTACTGTCACTAACGTAATCTTCACTTTTTAAGCTCCCGTTTTAAAAATGCCAACAGATTCAGCCGCGCCCGGTCTTCCGTCTCTTTGCGTCTCGTTTTTACCTTTTTCACGACCGTTCCCTCCGGCTCCCGATGAATCCGGTAGATGATCCGCAGATATTCCGCGACCTCTTCCCATGCCTCGCGGCTCTCCGGAATCAGGTCGAGTCCCATCTGAAATACATGGAACATCCCGTCATAGACCGAGCAGCGCACCTTGACGCCCTCGGCGCGCGCCTTTTTCGCTGCCGCCCTCGTATCATCTAAAAGCACCTCATACGCGCCCACCTGCATCAGCATCGGCGGAAATCCTTCAAAATCTCCAAACAGCGGCGACAGATACGGATTTTTCGGATTGGCATTCCCGATGTAGCTGCACTGGTACAACATATTTTCCTTCGAATTACCAAACAGTGGATCGATCGTATAATTTTCCTCATACGATGCCCCGCTCAGACTTACATCCGTCCACGGCGACATCGTGATAATACCCGCAGGAAGCGGCAGCCCGTGATCTTTCGCATACAGACAGAGCGCCAGCGCCAGGCCGCCGCCCGCCGAATCCCCAGCTACCACGATCTGGGACGGCTGGTATTTCTTCTCTTCCAGAAGCCATCGGTACGCGTACACCGCATCCTCCAGCGCCGCCGGATACGGATGCTCCGGCGCCACCCGGTAGTCCGGCGTCAGAACATCCGCGCCGAAGCTGATCTGCGAATACTTAACCGCAAACCGCCGGTAAATATTTTTCATCGGACCGATATACCCGCCGCCGTGCAGCTGCAAAATGACGCGCCCCGTCACCGCCTGCTTCGGCTTCAAATATTCCATCACAAACTGTTCTGTTTTTACCAGCTCATAAATATATTCCGCCGGACATCTCCACGCCGGTTCGACCGGATTTTTCCGGAATTCGCCGGTCTGGATCGGCTTCTTTAACGATGTCTCCATCACGTCACTCATCATATCACGCGTCAGATTGCCTATCATGCTGACTGTTTTCCGACTCATGCTTCTTCCCTTTCTTTCATCCAAATTTTCAATCTTCGTATTTTTATAGATCGTTCCTTTACTGTGACCGATTTTCCTGCCATTTACACATGAAACCGCCTCTTCAATTCCCGCTTCACACTCCGGTCGCCCAGAATCACCGTCGCCGCCAGCGCTGCCACCGACACACCTGCTGCCAGCACCGTCAGACGCGGATGATGCGTCCACCCGATTTTCCAGAAAATCAACGGCACAAAGCTCAGAAATGTAATTGTGATCTGATACATAAAATAGCTCTGCCAGTTCATCCGGTTGACTAACATCATCAGAAGAACCGCCGCCACCTCAAACAGTGCGACGCATGGGATCGCGTAGTCCACCGACCACCCCCGAAGCCCTGTAAGCGCGTCAATCAGAAGCAAAATTGCCTGAATTCCCAGGGACTGCCGCACCAGCGTTCCTGCCAGGCTCGCATGCCGCATGACCGAAAACCGCAGCGTCATCGCCACATATGCCGCCGCGCCCGCCGTCAGAAGCGACCATTTAAACGGAATCCGATGATAAGTCGCCAGATTCGTAAGCCCCGCCAGAAGCGATACGAGCACCAATGACACATAAAATCCCCGCACCGCACGGCGCACGCGCTCTCGATCCTGGGCAATCACTGGATAACGTCCTTTATCATGCTTCGTATCCGTGATTCCATTGCTCTCTCGCTCTACCCGGATGCCCTTTTCCTCCAAAAAGTGAAAGAAAAACTCCGGAAGCCGGTTCTCTGCCATCGCGCTCGTAAACGACAGGCATAATTTCCCGTCATACGCCACCGCCCCGCATTTCATTCGCTGCTTCGGCGATGCGCCGACAAGAAGCTGAAAGCCCTCGATCGAATCTTTCAGTTCCTCCCGAACCTGCGCCGGTCCGATGTTGGAAAATGTCATCGTGTGGGCGCGGCTGGTGTGCAGAAAAATCAACTGCATCGCCAGATGTTTGACAAATAGCGGGATCGCCCGCACATACCATTTTTTCTCATTCGACACATTGTAGGAGATCGTCTCCTCCAGCCGCTCCTTCACGATCTGCTCATCCATCTGGCGGCTCACAGACGCAATCACTTCTTCCAATGCCTCCGGCGCCTTTCCCGCCGCCCACGAAATATTCACGACAGCAAAGAAGTTTGCCAGCGTCTCCGACTCAAAAAAACTCCGTAGGTTCACCGGAAGATTGAGCGCCACCGGACGTTTCAGCGTTTTCCCATCCGTCTCCGTCTGGATGATCGCCCAGAGAAGCACCGCCGCCAGATATTTGGTGATGCTGACCCCCACCTTCCTGCATTCCGTCTTCAGTTCCGACACCTCAATCGTCCCCTGCAGCACTGCCATCTGATCAAATGGGAGAAATTCCCCCTGAATCGCAATCGCCGGTCTGCTGTTATAATGCCGATGCGGCAGTTTCCGGTAATGTCGCAGATAATCGTCCTCCCGGAGCGGCGAAAACTCCCGCTCCTGCACCACAACCGGCAATTTTTTCACCAGTTCCAGATAATGTTCTGTAAGCCGTGAAGCAAACCGCAGCGCCCCCAGTCCGTCCGTCAGCCCGTGAAACACTTCAAAATTGATCCTGCATCCATAGTAGCTCACACGGAATGGGAACCGCGCGCCCCGGTGCGGATCAATGAAACGGCACGGTGCACTCTGTTCTTCTTCCACGCCCGGATTCCGGTTGTTCGTCTCAAAATAATACCAGAAAAATCCCTTCCGCAGCTTCACCCGGAAATTTTCAAACTCCGGAAGTGTCCGCACAAGCGCCCTTTGCAAAAGCTCCGGATCTACTTTTTCTTTCAGAACCGCCGAAATCCGGAATACACTGCTTAAATCCTCCCCCGACACCGCCGCAAAAAGCTTCGCCGTGTTATCCAGCCGCCTCCACGCGGCTCCCTGGATGCGGAGACGCTTTTTCTTTGGTTTTTCCTCTCGTTTCTTCTCTCGTTTCTTCTCCACTTTTTCTGAAACTATCTGTCCCGGCTCTTCCTGCTTCCCTGCAATTTCATCCTTCTGATCCTGTTCTTGGTTTTCCTCGTTCATTCTCTGCTCCATCTGCCTTTGCCACCTAAAGAAAAAGAGCAGCTGCCGGGATACACACTCCCCTGCAGCGCCCCTTTCATCCTCTTCTGAGTTCTTTTCTATATTACCGAATCCGGAAATAATACCCCACGCCCCATTTCGTATGTACATATTTCGGATCACTCGGACTCGGCTCGATCTTCTCGCGCAGCCGCCGCACATGAACGTCTACGGTGCGGACATCGCCGCCCGCCGCCGCCCGGTTGCCCCAGACAAAGCGCAGCAGCTCCTCGCGGCTGTAAACCTTGCCCGGATTGCACACCAGGAGCTCCAGAAGGTCAAATTCCTTCGCGGTCAGATTGATCTCGCGGGAAGCGATAAAGACCCGGCGGCTGTCCGAATCCAGCGTCAGATCGCCCGCCTCGATGACTTTCTTTGTCTGCTGCGGCTCCTGTCTCGATTTCTTGGAGTTGCGGCGCAGGATCGCCTTGATGCGCGCCTTTACTTCCAAAATGTTAAATGGCTTTGTGATATAATCATCGGCGCCGTATTCCAGCCCCAGAATCTTATCCATATCGTCGCCTTTTGCGGTCAGCATAATGATCGGCATCTCGGAGAACTCCCGGATTGCCTGGCAGACTTCAAATCCGTTCAGCTTCGGCAACATCACGTCCAGAAGAACCATATCATACTCCGTCTCCTTCGCCATCTGAAGCGCTTCCTCCCCGTCATAGGCGCAGGCAACTTCAAATCCATCCTGTTCCAGACTGAAACGGATTCCTTTTACTATTAATTTTTCATCATCTACCACTAATACCTTCGCCATTCTCCACCTCAACCACTATGCTTCTATCTCTCTATACTGTAATCTTATCTTTTATCTTCTGAAATGCCGCGTTCTTGATGCCAGGCACCTTCATAATATCCTCAATCGTCCGGAAACCGCCCTTCTGCTCCCGGTAAGAAAGAATCGCTTCCGCCCGCGCCGCGCCGATACCGTTTAAAGTCATCAACTCTTCTTTGGAAGCTGTGTTTAAATTAATCAATGCTGCACTGCTTCCAGATTTCTGCGAAGCTGACTCGCTGCCATTCCCAGCAGCGCCTCCGGCTCCCAGAAGCCCGGAGACATCCTTCCCTGTTTCCTGATATTTCCGAATCTCTTCCCTGCTCGGAATCCGAAGCTGCTGTCCATCCTCGATCGCCTGCGCCAGATTTACATATTCCTGCGCCGCCTCCGACGTCATCCCGCCCGCCTTTTCAACCGCCTCATACATACGGCTGCCCGCCGGAAGCTCATAGACGCCCGGTGCGGCTACCTCGCCGCAGACGTGGATATATAGGATTCTCGGTTCCGGCGTTTGGGGATTTTCTTTTGATTGCCCCTCAGGCGCAGCGTTCTCTGCTGCTTCATTATCCCCATCCACTGACCCGCCGTTTGACCGTTTTGCTGGACGTTCGGAGCTTTCCTGCGAATCATCCACTTCTTTTAAAAAACTATTCTGCGTCTCCAGCACCACCGTCTGCTTCTCTCGCCGGCTCTGCACACCAAAACACAAAACAGCCGCCAAAAATACCACGCCGACTGCCCCTGTTCGCATCCATCGTTTCCGATTTACTGTTTGATTTGTCTGTTTCATCTTCTGCACCCCTCTTTTTCCGAGGCGCGTTTTGTCCGTAATTCTATTCTAACCAAAACCCCCTTTAAACACAAGCAGAAAATTTTTATTCCCATCTGAAAATCACAATCCCCGCAATCGCAACCGCCGCCCCGATCGCCTTGCGCCACTCAAATCCCGCTTTCTCCACACCGAACCAGCCAAACACCTCGATCAGGTACGCCACCAGGATCTGTGCCACGACGATCAGAAGCGCTGATTTTGCCGGTCCCAGCGCGTCAAAGCTCTTGATGACCGTGTACGTGATAAATGCCCCGATCACGCCGCCGGTCAGCATATACCGCGGTTCGATCTGCCAAAGCTCCGATACCGCGCCGCGCCCCGTAAAAAGCCACATCACCAGGCAAACCACAAATGCACTTATCTGCACCCAGCCAGCCGATACCCACATGCTGGTCTGTTTCATCACGGCAGAATTAAACACGCCCTGTATACTCATGAGTGCGCCGGAAACCAGCGCGGTTATCATTCCCCACATAAAAAATAAACCTCCGCATTCTGTTCTACATTCTCATGAAACAGCAGCCGTTTCCGACCATCCATTTCACACTGTTAGTATCCCAGATATGCGAAGGTTTATACAATTTGTGTTTATTCCCTTTTCCTGTTTAAAATCCGATTTTTCCTCCGAAACCAGACAACCTTTCATGCAGCTGATCCCTATTGAATGGAAAACGTAGCCGACACCTCTGCCTCAACATCCACCTGCCCCGGCATCAGGTTTCTGCCTGCACCCGCATCTTCCATCGCCGTTTCCTTCATCGCCATGCCGCTGCTGTAAGAAGTGTCATAATAACGCGCCTGCTGACCGCTGCTGTACTCCTGCACATTCGTCATCGTTCCCAGCTTGCAGCCGCCTGCCTCCGCCATCGCTTCGGCTTTCACGCGCGCCGACTCAATGGCTTTTTTGAGCGCTTCCTGATAAATCTCATCAAAATTGCTGCACTGATACTGGACCGAATCGATCGAATTGATACCCGCATTGACCGAATCGCTGATGATCGCCCCTGCATCCTCAATCGCAACATCCGATACAACAACCTCCGTCGTCATCTCATAACCAGTGATCTTCTTGCCATTGTCCCAGTCATAGATCGGATTCAGCCCCAGACCGCTCGTCTGCACCGAGGTATCTGCAATTCCCTTTTCCTTCAAAAGAGCCAGAACCGCATCCAAATCCGTCTGATTCTCCGACTGGCAGGTGCTCGCATCCGCCGCCTGTGAATAGACACTGTAGGTAATTTCCGCAACATCCGGCTCCGCCTTGATTTTCTCCTGACTCGTCACCGTGATCCCCGTATTTTCCGCCGACTGCACCGTCACCGATGCCGGTGCGGACGTACAACCTGCCAGACCTGCCGCCGACGTCATTGTCATCGTGCCTGCTGCCAGCAGAACTGCCATCCTGTTTCGCATCATCCCCATTTTTCTCATAAAAATTCCTCCCGTTTTTCTGTTTCATCCGTGAGTTCCACCCCACAATGGGTTCGGACCTTCCGGAGCAACAACTGGTACACTGTCATTCTTACTATAGTTATACCTGAAAACGAGAGGAAATGTATTGCTTTTCTCTTAACTTTCTTTCGCTTATTTATTACTATTTTTTTCCTGTTTCATCCATGCCGCGCGCACCAGATGCTGTGCCAGAACCGCCGTCGTCACGCCGCCGACACCGCCCGGAACCGGGGTTGCCGCCGAAGCAGTTCCTTCCAGATCGGCAAAATCCACATCGCCGCAGAGTTTTCCATTTTCATCTACATTGATCCCAACGTCAATGACAACCGCATCCTTTTTTACATAGGTGTGGTTGATCATCGCTGCTTTTCCCACGCAGGCAGCCAGAATATCCGCCTCCCGGCATACCTCCGGCAGGCTGGCGGTTCTCGAGTGGCAGATGGTCACGGTCGCATTTTCATGCAGAAGCAGCATCGAAAGCGGGCGTCCCACAACCATGCTTCTTCCTACGACTGCCACCCGTTTGCCAGAAAGCGCGATATCGTTCATTTTCAGCATGCATACCACTGCCTCCGCCGTACACGGCGCAAAACCGCTCGTATCGCCGCTGAACACCTTTGCGATATTGACTGGGGAAATACCGTCCAAATCCTTCGCCGGATCGATCATTTTTTCAATATCCTGCTCGTTGATCTGTTTTGGAAGCGGGCGCAGCATTAAAATACCGTCCACCGACGCATCCGCATTGATCGCCGCAAACTCCTTCTTAAATGCCTCGTCCGAGATATCTCCCGGAAATACCTTCGATTCCACCTCAAGCCCGAACGATGTCAGCTTCTTCGTTGCGCCTTTCTCATAGGAAATATCATCCGGATTCTCGCCCACCCGGATAATCGTCAGTTTCGGCACCCATGTCAGGGTTTCCAGCCCTTTTTCCACCTGCTCTTTCAGCTTTGCCGAAACAGCGGCTCCCTTCATTGTAATCATCTTGTCTGCACCTTTCGTTTTTATTTATGATGAATTTCCCGCGCTTTTGCGCATATTCATTTTAAATTTTTCTTAAAATGAAAGCGACGCCAAAAGACCGGCTCCGCCTGCCATCTCAAGCAGGTAAACCGTCACAATCGCCGCGATCGCCACTACCACCAGGCTCTTTCCCTTATATCCCAAAATCACCGCTGCGATCGTTCCTCCGACCGCCGAATAGAGATGTCCTGTGGAGGTAAATACATCCGGAAATGTCAGTGCTCCCAGCACTGCATACGGCGTATAATCTAAGAAAGATCGGATAAACTTCGAACGGATCTGTTTCCGGAAAATCGTAACCGGAAGAACACGTGGAATATATGTAACCAGTGCCATCAAAAGGACACAGGTCAGCACGTATTTCATATCGAGTGTTCCGGCTGCTCCTGCTGCCTCTGCTGTATTCATCATTCTGCCCCCTCTTTCTGACTCTCGTCCTGACCGGCTTCTTTACCGTCCGGATCATGCGGGAATTTCCATGCACCGAACGCCGATGCCGCGATCGTAACCAGAATCACCCGGAAACCGGAGGAAATACCGGCAAAAACCGGAACATATTTTAAAATGCACACCATCACAACTGCCAGAATGATGACGCAGCACACCGACCGCGATTTGCGTGCCGCCGGCAGAATCAGTGCAATAAACATCGCGTACAGGGCAATTCCCATCGCATTCTGCAGCGCCTGCGGCAGAACCGCCGAGATCGCGCCTCCCAGCCAGGTTCCAAGATTCCACCCCAGAATCGGCATCGTGATAAGTCCCAGCATATACGACGCTTTCAAAATGCCCGGATGCAGGGAACTGACGACAAACGTCTCATCCGTGATGCCGAATGCCAATGCCAGGCGCGCCCCGGTTCCCGTCTTTTCATCGAGCTTCTGGGACAGGGACAGTGACATCAGCATATAGCGCAGGTTGATGACAAACGTCGTCAATGCCACCTCAAAGTACCCAGCCCCCGCCAGAATCAGGTTTGTCCCTGCGAACTGTCCGGCGCTCGTTAAGTTCGTCAGCGATATAAAAACTGCTACCCAGACCGGCAGACCGCCCGACACCGCCAGGAAGCCAAACGTAAAGGAGACCGGCAGATACCCCAGTCCAATGGGGATACCGCTCTTTAGCCCCTCATAAAATGTCTTTTTCCAACTCATTCTACTTTTTCACTCTTTCTGTTCACGCAACCGTCTATTTTTCAGGCTTCACATACCGCGCATGCTGCCCGTTCAGCCACTCTACCCCGCTCACAATTCCTTCTTCCGAAAATGGAAATTCCTTGCGGGTCTTCTCCTCTTCCGGCGTTGCGTTGTATCCATATGGTTCCGGCCACGATGTCACGGTCAGGACTGTCTCCTCGACCGTCTCGCCATCTGCGCCGTCTTCTTTCGGTACTTCGCGCTTTGTCATCTCCATCCGGTAGCGCATCCCGGTATCACTTCCGGTAAATTTTTCTTTTTTCAGGAAATTGACCGGCATCACATCTTTTCTCGTTATCATGCCATTTACCCCCGGAATTTATAACGACGGATCACCGCCTGCAGCGTTTTTCTTCCATTGTACTCATTGATGTCCGGATAATACACGACGTCGATCTCCCGCCGTCCGGCGCGCTCTTCCTCAAACGCCGTTCCGTCACCGAAATATAGCGCCTCGATCGCGTGTCCGTCTGTCTCTTCCAACGTCATTTTTACGACATTCCGGTTGCGCCCCAGCACGCGGCTCGCCCGGATGCGGAGTGATTTCTCTGCAAACAGTGGTTTTTCGTTGCCCTGTCCAAACGGTTCGAGACAGGAAAGCTCCCTCACAAGTCGTTCTGTCACATATCCCACCGGCATCGGCACATCGATCCAGACTTTCGCTTTAAAATCTTCCTCCGTCAGCCCCGCATTTTCATTCAGTCTGCGCCGGAACTCGTCAATGTTCTTCTCTTCCAGCGAAAGCCCGGCTGCCAGCGGATGCCCGCCAAATTTGAGCAGCAGATCGCTGACCTCTGTCAGCTTTTTAAACATATGGTACTCATCGATGGAACGTCCCGAGCCTTTGACCGCCTCCTCGCCGCGCGTCAGCACGATCGCCGGCTTCTGATAATATTCCCTCAGGCGCCCTGCAATAATGCCCGCCAGCGATTCATGGCATTCCGGCAGAAAGACCACCAGCACCTTGTCCTTCTGGTACCAGCTCTCTACCTGCAGCTTCGCCGCCTCAGTCCCCTGTTCGGTCATATCCTTGCGGGTATCATTTAATTCCTTAAGTTCCTCTGCCAGGCGTTCTGCCTCTTCCTCACTCTGCGCCCGCAGAAGCGCCAGCGCTTCCTTTGCCGTTTTTAATCGTCCGCCCGCATTCAGGCACGGTCCAATGACAAATCCGATATGGTATGCTGTGATCGCCCCCAGATCAAGATTATTTTTCTCCGCCAGTCTGCGAAGCCCTAGATTTTTGGTCTGCGCCATCTTTTTAAGACCGTATTTTACCAGAATCCGGTTCTCATCCTGCAGCTTCATCACATCACCGACCGTCGCAATCGCGGCAAATTCAAGCAAATCCAGCCAGTCCATCTGCGGCACGCCCCGGCGGGCATATAAAACCTGCACCAGCTTGTACGCCACCACTGCGCCGCAGATCTCCGGAAATGGGTACGGACAGTCTGCCTGTTTCGGATCGATCACCGCATCCGCCGGGGGAATCTTCTCTTTTTCCCCATCTAAGGGCACCTCATGATGATCCGTGATGACAACCGTCATGCCATATTTCTTCGCCAGCTCCACCTGATGGAACGCGGAAATACCATTGTCACAAGTCAGAATCACCTCCACGCCGTCCGCGTGCGCCTGTTCGATGATCGATTCATTGATTCCGTAGCCATCCTTGATGCGATCCGGTATCTCAAAATCTACATCACTGCCCAGCCGTTCAAATGCCTGCAATAATATGTACGTCGAACAGACGCCGTCAATATCATAATCACCGACGATCCGTATCTTCTTTCCAGTATCCACAGCCTCGCACAGGATGGAAACGGCACGCTCCATATCTTTTAACAGCATCGGATCATACAGATCATCCAGCGTGCCATTTAAATAGCGGTCGATCGCCGCCTCTCCTTCGATCCCACGGTTCCGGATAATACGCGCCGTAACCGGATCGATCCGAAACCGCGCCCCGATCTGCTTAAAATCTGCTTTCTTGGTCTGAAGCATCCAGACTTCTTCTGCCATTTTGTTCCTCCTATTATCTAGATGTACTCTCGGAGTCTTTTTTGCACTTGCTTTTGTGGCTGATTTTCCGCCAGCCGCACCCGAATTTCATCAACGTACGCCTCAGAAATTTGGGCACAACTGACAAAAAATCATCTCACAAAATCAAGCACAGAAAAATTCCGAGAGTACATCTATGTCTGTGCTTCTTTTCTATATCACATACTCCCTAAGCCGCCTGCGCCGTTCCCGCCAGTCCGGCAATATATTCTCCACCTGCGTCCAGAAACGCGCGGAATGGTTCATTTCCAGCCGGTGTGCCAGCTCATGGACAATCACATAATTCATCAGATCCTCCGGCAAAAGTGCCAGCCGCCAGTTAAAATTTAGGTTTCCAGCTGCGCTGCAGCTTCCCCAACGCGTTTTCTGGTTCCGGATTGTGATTTTTCCATAGGTTACGCCCATGCACGACGCATATAAAGCAACCCGGTGCATGAGCACCGGGCGCAGCTTTTCTGTGAAATTTCGGATTTCTTCCGCTCCATATGTTTTCCGGTTCCTCTGGCGTTCCACCGCTTCTTTATAATGGACTTCTATCCAGTCGCGGTGCTCCTCGGCAAACCGCATCGCAGCCTGCACCGAAGCCCTCCTCGGAATCCGGAGTACCAGGCGTCCTTCCGCCGTGATCTGGATGGCGATCGTCTTCCGGGAAGACCGAACCACCTCACACGGAATCAATCCTTCTTCCGGCTCATCAGATAACGGAGAATGCCATGGGTTTTGTATCCTCAAGTATTGCATACAATTTCCCGTCTCTTTCATCGATTGTGCGCGCTGCATCTTCCAGTGCGCGTTCCAGACGTTTTTCCAGTTCTTTCTTCTCATCATCCGCCGCTTCATCCCGGATTACTTCCAGGCAGTAATCATCTGCCAGGCGGGCAGCCAGCATCTGTACCAGACCATCCAATGTCTTCTCCGGTGTCTCCAGAATTTTCTTAAACTCCGGATCCTCCGGCTGTTCTTCTGTATCCATCTCATACGGATCCCGCTCGTTCATCTCAATCACATTCATCCATTCCGGTTTTTCATCGGCATTGGTAAAATTCATCTGACCGACCAGGCAGTCGTAAATCTCTGCCTCGCTCGATATCTGCTTCATATCTAACTGAACTAACTGCATCTCTTCTCCTTTCCGCTGTGTCAGAATCCGTGATGCATCTCCCAGCTTCTTCCCAGCCTTTCTATTTTATTCTGCCCACTTAAAACCTACGCGTTCAGCAGCGCCACCGCTGCAAAAAACGGCACCAGCCATTTCGCGACAGAACCAATTTTTATCAGATATTCTGTTTTCATAATTCCTCCACGCGGTCTTTCATAGAAACCGCAAAGCTATCTGCCTTGATAGGGACAGCCCTATTATTATATCGGTCATGCGGTAAAAAGTCAATTCCGGGCTGTCGTAAACGGAATAAAGAATGTGCTCAGGGTTACGGTTCGCACACGTGTGCCCATCAACGGGATTTTGCCGATACTGCACATTCCAAATCGACAAAATCTGCTGCCAGAACTGTATCGTACGGAATTTTCAGTTCAGAAAATTCCTACCTGTGAACAGTTGCTGCCTTGACACATTCTCGCGCCGAGCGCGTCGCTTGCGACAACCTGCATCTTCGCGCGAGTGCACATCATTGGCACGTTAGTGCATTTTTGTGTAATAGGAAATTCCTTGGAATTCCCTATTATACAAAAAAAGCACCCTCAAAAGGATGCTTTTTGCTCTCTGACAACCAGAGAAATCGACGTGCGTGAGAAGATTCGAACTCCCGACACCTTGGTCCGTAGCCAAGTGCTCTATCCAGCTGAGCTACACACACATACTTTTTATTCTTAACGAACAAGTCATATTATACAACTCATTCTGAAGAATGTCAACTGTTTTTTAGATTTTTTTAAATTTCTTTTATTGTTGATTCATTTCAAATTATATCGATATATCAACCAGAAATTCTTCTTACTTTCCGACAATGAAATGGGGCCTACAGGGCTCGAACCTGTGACCCTCTGCTTGTAAGGCAGATGCTCTCCCAGCTGAGCTAAGACCCCATTACGATACTCTGTCCCTCAATCCGCTTACGCGAACCAATTTATAACAGTCGTATCAAAACGACCCGGATGGGGATCGAACCCACGACCTCCGCCGTGACAGGGCGGCGCTCTAACCAGCTGAGCCACCGGGCCAAATATTAAATTATTTATTTACCTCATATTGGGTAGAGTGGACCTTCGGGGACTCGAACCCGGGACCGACCGGTTATGAGCCGGTTGCTCTAACCAACTGAGCTAAAGGTCCATAAAGTATATGGATCAAAAAACTCCCCGAGTAGGACTCGAACCTACGACAGCGCGGTTAACAGCCGCGTGCTCTACCGACTGAGCTATCGAGGAATATTGCTTTCCAACAACGTAGATAAGTATAACCGATTATATTTTAAATGTCAACTACTTTTTCAAAAAAATCGAAAAATCTATTCTTTTCATCGGATGTTACCGTCTTCTCGCTGCATGATCAGCATGACGCATCCTTAAATTTCGGGTTCAGAACTCATATAATCTTGGCAAAAATAGAAAGAGATAGTCTTTCTGACGACGCAGAAATAGCACAGCACTCAAAAAGAGATGTGCAAAACACCAGATACCTCCGCGGCTATAAAAAGCAGAAAACAATGAGTTTTCTGTCAACGCATACGTGCGCATCATTGGCACGTTAGTACCTTTTTGTGTAATAGGGACTTCCAAGGAATTTCCTATTACACAAAAAAACCGTCATACATTTCTGTACAACGGTCTTCTTTACATATCTTCAAAACTGCACACTGAATTTCTTCTACTTCTATCTTTCATCCTTCAGGAAATAACTTCCTCTTACCTATCCTTAACCATAACCTTTTGGTTAAGCCCTCGACCGATTAGTAACAGTCAGCTTCACGTATTACTACGCTTCCACCTCTGCCCTATCTACCTCGTCGTCTTCAAGGGGTCTTACTACTTGCGTATGGGATATCTCATCTTGAGGGGGGCTTCACGCTTAGATGCCTTCAGCGTTTATCCCGTCCCGGCTTGGCTACTCTGCCATGAGCTTGATAGCTCAACAGATACACCAGAGGCCAGTCCACCCCGGTCCTCTCGTACTAAGGGCAGCTCCTCTCAAATATCCTACGCCCGCGCCGGATAGGGACCGAACTGTCTCACGACGTTCTGAACCCAGCTCGCGTACCGCTTTAATGGGCGAACAGCCCAACCCTTGGGACCTACTTCAGCCCCAGGATGCGATGAGCCGACATCGAGGTGCCAAACCACTCCGTCGATGTGAACTCTTGGGAGTGATAAGCCTGTTATCCCCAGGGTAGCTTTTATCCGTTGAGCGATGGCAATCCCACTTTCTACCACCGGATCACTAAGTCCTACTTTCGTACCTGCTCGACCCGTCGGTCTCGCAGTCAAGCTCCCTTCTGCCTTTGCACTCTTTGAATGGTTTCCAACCATTCTGAGGGAACCTTTGAGCGCCTCCGATACCCTTTCGGAGGCGACCGCCCCAGTCAAACTCCCCACCTGACATTGTCCCACCTCCGGGTCACGGAGGTTGGTTAGAAATCCAGTACCACAAGGGTGGTATCCCAACAGCGACTCCGACAAGACTGGCGTCCTGCCCTCTTCGTCTCCCACCTATCCTGTACATGCAGTACCGAATCCCAGTATCAAGCTAGAGTAAAGCTCCATGGGGTCTTTCCGTCCTGGCGCAGGTAACCAGCATCTTCACTGGTATTTCAATTTCACCGGGTGCATTGTCGAGACAGCGCTCAAATCATTACGCCTTTCGTGCGGGTCGGAACTTACCCGACAAGGAATTTCGCTACCTTAGGACCGTTATAGTTACGGCCGCCGTTTACTGGGGCTTAGATTCAAAGCTTCGATTGCTCTAACCTCTCCTCGTAACCTTCCAGCACCGGGCAGGCGTCAGCCCATATACCTCACCTTTCGGTTTCGCATAGACCTGTGTTTTTGCTAAACAGTTGCTTGAGCCTATTCTCTGCGGCCACATCTCTGTGGCACCCTTTATCCCGAAGTTACAGGGTCATTTTGCCGAGTTCCTTAACAATGCTTCTCCCGCCGGCCTTAGGATTCTCTCCTCATCCACCTGTGTCGGTTTACGGTACGGGTACATATCACACAATAGCGGCTTTTCTCGACAGCTCGAATCCCGGACTTCGCTACTTTTGTTCGCTCCGCATCACGTCTTCGGCTTACTAAGCGGTTTTGCCAGCTTAGCACCTACCTCGCTTGCCCTGGTATCTTCATTCCCAGGTTCCGGTATCTCTCTGTGTCCCCACAGTTCTGATGATATGCAGTACAGGAATTTCAACCTGTTATCCATCGACTACGTCTTTCGACCTCGCCTTAGGCCCCGACTTACCCAGAGCAGATCAGCTTTACTCTGGAAACCTTAGATATTCGGCCTGGAGGATTCCCACCTCCATCTCGCTACTCATTCCGGCATTCTCTCTTCTTAAAAATCCACAGCTCCTTATCGGTACTGCTTCGTCTCTTTAAGAATGCTCCTCTACCAATGTATAATTACATTCCTAAGCTTCGGTGTTGTGTTTTAGCCCCGGACATTTTCGGCGCAGGACCTCTCGACTAGTGAGCTATTACGCACTCTTTGAATGTGTGGCTGCTTCTGAGCCAACATCCTAGTTGTCTTCGAAATCCCACATCCTTTTCCACTTAACACACACTTTGGGACCTTAGCTGTAGGTCTGGGCTCTTTCCCTTTTGACTACCCAACTTATCTCGTGCAGTCTGACTCCCGTACATCATTTATGCGGCATTCGGAGTTTGATATTCTTCGGTAGACTTTGACGCCCCCTAGGAAATTCAGTGCTCTACCTCCGCTAAACTAATACGAGGCTAGCCCTAAAGCTATTTCGAGGAGAACCAGCTATCTCCGGGTTCGATTGGAATTTCTCCCCTATCCACACCTCATCGCCACCCTTTTCAACGGATGTGCGTTCGGTCCTCCATTCCCTTTTACGGGAACTTCAACCTGGACATGGATAGGTCACCCGGTTTCGGGTCTGCACATGCTGACTTTACGCCCTATTAAGACTCGCTCTCGCTTCGGCTCCGGAGCTTTACTCCTTAACCTCGCCAGCATCCGCAACTCGCCGGACCGTTCTACAAAAAGTACGCGGTTGCACCTTAACGTGCTTCCACAGCTTGTAAACACAGGGTTTCAGGTTCTCTTTCACTCCCCTCCCGGGGTCCTTTTCACCTTTCCTTCACAGTACTATGCGCTATCGGTCACTAAGGAGTATTTAGCCTTGGGGGGTGGTCCCCCCGAATTCCCGCAAGGTTCCACGTGTCTCGCGGTACTCTGGATCCTGCCGCTGCCTATCGTTTTCATGTACGAGGCTTTCACTCTCTCTGGCCGGTCTTTCCAGGACCGTTCCATTAACGAATCAGCTCACTTATGCAGTCCGTAACCCCAGAGTGCACGCACTCTGGTTTGGGCTCTTCCCATTTCGCTCGCCGCTACTTTGGGAATCGATGTTTCTTTCTCTTCCTCCGCCTACTTAGATGTTTCAGTTCAGCGGGTCCCCTTCCATACGTTATGTATTGGCGTATGGATGACTGAGGGCTTCTCAGCCGGGTTTCCCCATTCAGATATCTCCGGATCAATGGATATTTGCTCCTCCCCGAAGCTTTTCGCAGCTTATCACGTCTTTCATCGGCTCTTAGTGCCAAGGCATCCACCCTGCGCTCTTATTAGCTTAGCCAATTGATTCACACCGCGGGTACGGTGTTCCGCTCAGATGCATAGCGTTGCATCTTTGGCTTATGGTGTTTACAATTAATAATTGCTTGTTTTTGGTTTGTTTGGTTACACTTTCGTGTAACACCTCGGATGTCTTGATATTTGTTTCAAACCTCTCGGTTTGAACTTTGTATCAGATTTTCATGTATGCAGTTTTCAAGGTACATAGTATGTTCACTCAACTAAACTCACTTACGTTCGTTAAGGTTCGTGAACTGCCTCGCACTAAATTCAAGCTTCGTCTTCGACTCGCTTTCATTCAGTTGCTTTCGGCAAATGGAGATGGAGAGATTCGAACTCTTGACCCCCTGCTTGCAAGGCAGGTGCTCTCCCAACTGAGCTACACCCCCATATGGAATCCGGCATCCACCTGCTTTCCCATGCCGTCTCCAGCATAGTATCATCGGCCGCTTAGGTCTTAACCATCGTGTTCGGGATGGGAACGGGTGTGTCCCCTAAGCGCATCGACACCGGAAATCTTTCATTTCCTGGATTTCAATCTTTAATTGTCATCCTCGAAAACTCAACAGTATATAAAACCCTTACTTCTTCTTCCTTAGAAAGGAGGTGATCCAGCCGCACCTTCCGATACGGCTACCTTGTTACGACTTCACCCCAGTTATCGGTCCTGCCTTCGGCAGCTCCCTCCTTTCGGTTGGGTCACTGACTTCGGGCATTACTGACTCCCATGGTGTGACGGGCGGTGTGTACAAGACCCGGGAACGTATTCACCGCGACATTCTGATTCGCGATTACTAGCGATTCCAGCTTCGTGCAGGCGAGTTGCAGCCTGCAGTCCGAACTGAGACGTTATTTTTGAGATTTGCTCCACCTCGCGGTCTCGCCTCTCTTTGTTTACGCCATTGTAGCACGTGTGTAGCCCAAATCATAAGGGGCATGATGATTTGACGTCATCCCCACCTTCCTCCAGGTTATCCCTGGCAGTCTCCCAAGAGTGCCCAGCCGAACTGCTGGCTACTTAGGATAAGGGTTGCGCTCGTTGCGGGACTTAACCCAACATCTCACGACACGAGCTGACGACAACCATGCACCACCTGTCTCCTCTGTCCCGAAGGAAAGGCGACATTACTCGCCGGTCAGAGGGATGTCAAGATTTGGTAAGGTTCTTCGCGTTGCTTCGAATTAAACCACATGCTCCACCGCTTGTGCGGGTCCCCGTCAATTCCTTTGAGTTTCATTCTTGCGAACGTACTCCCCAGGTGGAATACTTATTGCGTTTGCGACGGCACCGAAGGACTTTGTCCCCCAACACCTAGTATTCATCGTTTACGGCGTGGACTACCAGGGTATCTAATCCTGTTTGCTCCCCACGCTTTCGAGCCTCAACGTCAGTTACTGTCCAGTAAGCCGCCTTCGCCACTGGTGTTCCTCCTAATATCTACGCATTTCACCGCTACACTAGGAATTCCGCTTACCTCTCCAGCACTCTAGTTAAACAGTTTCCAAAGCAGTCCCGGGGTTGAGCCCCGGGCTTTCACTTCAGACTTGCTTTACCGTCTACGCTCCCTTTACACCCAGTAAATCCGGATAACGCTTGCCCCCTACGTATTACCGCGGCTGCTGGCACGTAGTTAGCCGGGGCTTCTTAGTCAGGTACCGTCATTTTCTTCCCTGCTGATAGAGCTTTACATACCGAAATACTTCTTCACTCACGCGGCGTCGCTGCATCAGGGTTTCCCCCATTGTGCAATATTCCCCACTGCTGCCTCCCGTAGGAGTTTGGGCCGTGTCTCAGTCCCAATGTGGCCGGTCACCCTCTCAGGTCGGCTATTGATCGTCGCCTTGGTAGGCCGTTACCCCACCAACTAGCTAATCAAACGCGGGTCCATCTCACACCACCGGAGTTTTTCACACCGGACCATGCGGTCCTGTGCGCTTATGCGGTATTAGCAGTCATTTCTAACTGTTGTCCCCCAGTGTGAGGCAGGTTACCCACGCGTTACTCACCCGTCCGCCACTCAGTCAATCTAGCTTCCATCCGAAAACTTCCGTTAAATTGCTTCGTTCGACTTGCATGTGTTAAGCACGCCGCCAGCGTTCATCCTGAGCCAGGATCAAACTCTCATGTTAAAGTTTTGATTCCAGTCAAAATTCGCTTGGCTAATTTTAACCGTTATTACTGTTGTTTTGGTTTTGTTCTGAATATCCTCTTGAACTTCAAGGCTTAACCAAAAGCCTTTGTTCTTAGAATTTTCAGGGTTTTACATACTGTTCAGTTTTCAAGGTTCCTGATGCTTTCGCATCGAACGCAGAAGGAGGGATTTGAACCCTCGCGCCGCTACTAACGACCTACTCCCTTTCCAGGGGAGCCCCTTCAACCTCTTGGGTACTTCTGCAGGTTGATTTTTATATCTTATGAAATTAATAACCGTTTTTGAAACGGAGAGAGTGGGATTCGAACCCACGCGCCCTTTCGGACAAACGGTTTTCAAGACCGCCTCGTTATGACCGCTTCGATATCTCTCCAAAAATGTGCTTAACCATTATATAATGGATATTCATTTTTGTCAAGGACTTTTTCACTTTCTTTTTGAAAGTTTTCACAATCACCTGTGCGTCTTGACTCTTTAATTTTCGTTTCCGCTTTCTCAGCGGCAACAGAACATATTTTATCACTACTAAAGTATAAAGTCAACTGTTTTTTTGACTTTATTTATATTTTTTCGACAATCGAAAAAAAGAGGACGAAAGACCCAAAAGTCCCTCATCCTCTTGATTCTATAACGTCTTCTGATTAGCCAATCAGCTTACCTACGTTCAGCTTAACGCCCGGGCCCATGGTAGAAGTCATGGTTACACTCTTTAAGTAAGCGCCCTTTAAGGTAGCTGGTTTTGCCTTCAGGATAGCGTCAATAAGCGTCTGGAAGTTGTCCGCTAACTGCTCCTCTGTGAAGGAAGCTTTACCTACTGGCACGTGGATAATGTTAGTCTTATCAAGTCTGTACTCGATCTTACCGGCTTTGATATCATTGATAGCTTTGGTTACATCCATAGTAACAGTACCAGCCTTCGGGTTCGGCATTAAGCCCTTCGGTCCAAGTACACGACCAAGACGTCCTACAACGCCCATCATGTCCGGAGTAGCTACTACTACGTCGAAGTCTAACCATCCCTCATTCTGGATCTTCGGGATCAGCTCCTCAGCGCCTACGAAATCTGCGCCTGCAGCCTGAGCCTCTTCTGCCTTCGGTCCCTTAGCAAATACAAGGATACGAACGGTCTTACCAGTTCCGTGCGGCAGTACAACTGCACCACGGATCTGCTGATCAGCATGACGGCCGTCACAACCAGTTCTGATATGAAGTTCTACGGTTTCATCGAATTTAGCACCTGCAGCCTTCTTCACGATGGAGATGGCATCTGCAGCTTCATAAAGGCTTGCGCGATCTACTAATTTAGCAGCCTCTACGTATCTTTTTCCTCTTTTCATTATAAAAAACCTCCTAGTGGTATTGTCGGGGAATTCCCTCCCACGTTACTGATAAACATCCCGAAAATTACTCGGCAACTGTGATACCCATACTTCTTGCTGTACCAGCGATCATGCTCATAGCAGCTTCAAGGCTTGCTGCATTTAAGTCAGGCATCTTTAATTCTGCGATCTTCTGCAGATCCTCTTTCGAGATGCTAGCTACCTTAGTCTTGTTCGGTGTAGCGGAACCGGATTTAATCTTGCAAGCTTTCTTTAACAAAACGGCAGCCGGCGGAGTCTTTGTGATGAAGCTGAAGCTTCTGTCAGCATATACAGTAATAACAACCGGGATGATCATATCGCCCTGGTCTGCTGTCTTAGCGTTGAACTCTTTCGTGAACTGTACGATGTTTACACCGTGCTGTCCAAGAGCCGGACCTACTGGCGGAGCTGGTGTAGCCTTTCCAGCAGGAATCTGTAATTTAATATATCCTGTAACTTTCTTTGCCATTGTTGGCACCTCCTATAAATTGTGGTAATTGCGGGGATTTCCCTCCCACAGGCTCATAAATGAACCTCTTTACATCATCTTCTTGATCTCTGTGAAGTTCAGTTCAACCGGTGTCTCACGGCCAAACAGTTCTACACGAATCGTCAGGGTCTGTCTTTCCTCGTTGATGGACTCGATAACACCAACGGTATCTTTCCATGCCCCTGTCGTTACAACAACCGTGTCGCCGACCTCAAAGTCAACAACAACGCCGGTTTCCTTAAATCCGAGACCGGCCATCTCCTCTTCCGTCAAAGGAACCGGTTTGGAGCCCGGACCAACAAACCCGGTCACTCCGCGGGTGTTGCGTACTACGTACCAGGTATCATCATTCATAACCATGTTGATCAGTACGTATCCGGGAAACATCTTCTTGGCAACCTGTTTATTGGCTCCATTCTTGACTTCGATAACTTCCTGCATCGGCACGGAAACCTCTAAGATCTGATCCTGAAGGTTCCGGTTCTCGATCGTCTTTTCGATGTCAACCTTTACTTTGTTTTCATAGCCGGAATAAGTATGCACTACATACCAATTTGCTTCTGCCATATTTCTCACCTTTGCCTTTACATAACGAAGTGCAGTCCAAACACGATTGCTGTGTCAAGAGCCGCAATGATAAGTCCCAGCGCAACGGAAACGGCGATGACCGCTCCAGTCTGCTTCGTAACTGTCTCTTTGTCAGGCCAGATGATCCTTTTGTACTCAGCTTTTAGACCTTTCCAGAAACTCTTTTTAGGAGCTTTTTTGGTATTTTCTGTATCACCCATTTTTGTCCTCCAAAGCGCTCAGGCAGATGCCCGATCGCGCAGAACCAACCAGTTACTCTTACTTCGTCTCTTTGTGTAACGTGTGTGTCTTACAGAATCTGCAGTACTTTTTGGTTTCCATTCTGTCCGGATGAGTTTTCTTATCCTTGGTCATGTTGTAATTGCGCTGCTTGCATTCTGTGCATGCCAGTGTAATTCTTGTACGCACAACTTCCACCTCCATTTTTCTTAGTATGCGATCTTTCCACTCTCCAACCGGAAATCTGGTTTTTGAGCATAAAAAAAAGACCTATGTTCTTCCATTCGCCCGTCTACTATATCATAAAAGAAGCGGCGCGTCAAGCAATAACTTGCCGACATTCGCCGCCTCTTTTATATTATAGATATCGTTTTCACTTAGTGCAGGCTGGAACCAGATTCTGCCCGCGCCTCGTATTTCACATTATCAGGACTTACAATGATGCTATAAAACAATCAGAAAGGTTTATTCATCCACTTTCTCCTCGTTTACAGCGTCTGTCTTTTCTTCCACATTTTCATGGCTGTCTGTGGTATCCGGCTCCGCCTTTTCAAGCTCATCGGTTTCTTCCTCATCCGCCGCCTGGCTTCCGATAAAATGCGCCATTTTTCCAATCTTACCCATATGGCTTGTATCCACGCGGGTGATCTCCGGCTCATCAGCTTCCACAACATCATCCTCAAGCGCTGCGTTCTGATGCAGGGCGCCGCCCTCCTGATTCTCCGCATTTTCCGGATTTTTTGTCACGGATGGATATTCTTCCGGTTTTTCCTTGGCATCCGCAAGCTTTTCATTCATGAATGTCTCAAACTGCTTTTGCTCTTCCTCGCTGGAAAATGCCGACTTGGCGATAAACTGCCAGGTTTTCTCGTTCGTCTCAAGCAGATACATCCGCTCAATCTCAACCATCTGCTCAATGTCGCTGTAGCTGTAAGTCTTGGTCATCTCCTGTGCCGCAACCGTCATGGTCAGTGTCTTCTCATCCAGCGTCAGATGTACGACTGGGAAATTGCCCGTCTTTTCCAAATTTTTAAGTCCGCTCCGTTTCCAGATCATACGCTCCTGGTTCTGGTTTGAAATCATGTAAAACATGCCGATGCCGACCAGCACCGCTATCACGATGGACGGTACAAGAAGAACCAGATTGCCCTTTGCCTGCATCACATTTTTTCCCAGAAAGAGAGCTAAAAATGCGACATATAAGAGTGCCGACACCATCTTCATTTTCTTGGACTCATGCTTAAGCACGTTCCAGTGAATCCAGTTTTTATAATCTTCCTTTTCCAGGCGATATTCAAATTCCTGCATTCTTTTTACTCCTTTTCTTTCTTACTTGAAATCTCCCCCTGCATTCCTTCCGTCTCCTGAACCTCTTTTTGCCTCTCCCGCAAACTTTTAGATTCAAATGCTTTCTACTATTCTTTTCGTCCAGAAATGCCGGAGTATTTCCACTTATAAGGCTTCCCTCTGCCTATCTTCTCTATCATATCCCACTTTAGCGTCCTTGTCCAATACAAACGGCAAAAAAGCAGACTTTTTCGATCCCTGCAGACAGAAGCGCCCGGGTACACGCTTCCGCCGTGCTTCCGGTCGTATAAATATCATCCACGAGAAGCACGTTTTGCACACCACTTGCCCGGATTGCCTCCGCATCTGCCTGAAACGCCTGTTGTAAATTCCGGAGCCGTTCATCTGGATTCAGCTCTTTCAGGGGTTCTGTATTTCGTATCCGATATAAAAATTCCGGGCACACCGGCATTTCCAGCCGCTCGCCCATCCGCTTTGCCAGAACCTCCGCCTGATTGAAACCGCGTTTCCGTTTCCGCGCCGGGTGGACCGGAACGGGAACCAGACCGTCAAACTGCCACTCCTCCCGATTTTCATGCTGCCTCAGCTTTTCCGCTGCAGCTTCGGCATAAAAATCGAGATATTCCCTCTTATTTTTATATTTAACCGCTGCCATCGAGCGCGCAGCTTCCTCCGTATAGTTAAAGAGTGCCATCCCACGCGCAAATGACCGGCGGTGTTTCACACAGTCTGGACAATATTCGATTTCTTCACTCCAAACTTCTTTTCCACATTTCTGACAAACCGGCGATTTGACAGGCGAAAGCCTCAAAAGACACGAAGGACAAATAAGCCTGCCCTTCGGCGTCACGATCTCCCCGCAGACCGGGCAGCGCCTTGGATATAGCGCATCCAGAGCGGCGCGGGGGAATTGATTCCATTTTATATTTTTTATCACAATGTCTCCATAATTTCTTCAATGCGGTCGCGCAGTCCCGAATAGCGCTTCTGTTCCATCTCATTGTCCACCATCTGCTGAAACACATACGGGACACCGACCAGGCAGACACAGGCTCTTGCCCTTGTAACCGCCGTGTAAATCAGATTCCGCGTCATCAGCATCTGCGGTCCGCTCCAGACCGGAATCACGACCGCCGGATACTCGCTTCCCTGCGACTTGTGGATCGTGATCGCATATGCCAGTTCCAGCTCCTCCAGCTGCTTGAAGCTGTACTCAACACGTTTTCCCTCATCATACTCCACGGTTACCAGCTCCGCAAAGGTATTGATCTCGCGGATGCGCCCAAGATCCCCGTTGAACACGCCGGCTCCCTTGTCCACCGGAATGCCGCTGCGGTTGTAGGAGGTCCACTCAATCTGATAATTGTTCTTGATCTGCATGACCTTGTCGCCCACACGAAACGTCGTCTCGCCATACTCTTTTTCCGCCTTTTCTGCCGATGGCGGATTTAAAAATTCCTGCAAAATGGAATTTAACCGTATCGATCCCAGCACTCCCTTCCGCATCGGCGTCATGACCTGTACCTCAAACAAATCGGCATGGACGTAATTCGGCAGTTTTTCACGTACCAGCGTGATCATTGCATTGATGATCGCATTCGGATCATCACGCTTTATAAAGAGGAAATCCCTGCTTGACTTTCCGATCGGAATGCGCTCTCCGGCATTGATGCGGTGGGCATTGACGATAATATCGCTCTGCGCCGCCTGCCGGAAAATCCGGGTTAGCTTTACCACATGGAAACACTCTGACTCGATGATATCACGCAGGACATTGCCCGGTCCGACGCTCGGAAGCTGATCCACATCACCCACCAGAATCAGACGTGTGCCGACATTGACCGCCCGGAGCAGCGAATGCATCAGATTGATATCCACCATCGACATTTCATCGATAATGATGACATCAGCTTCCAGCGGATTGTCCTCGTTCCGCTCAAAATGCATCGAAGTCGTCCGGCTCTTCTCATCCTCCTCTGGCATTCCCGTCAGTTCTAACAGGCGGTGAATCGTCTTCGCCTCATAGCCTGTCGCCTCGGTCATCCTTTTTGCTGCGCGTCCGGTCGGGGCTGCCAGCAGGATATCCATGTCGCCCTTTTCAAAATACCGGATGATCGTGTTAATCGTCGTCGTTTTTCCGGTACCCGGACCGCCCGTGATTACCAAAAGTCCGCAGTTGACCGCCTCAATCACCGCGCGGATCTGCAGTTCATCCAGCTCGATCTGTTCCTCTTTCTGGATGACTGCCAGACTTTTCCGAATCTGTTCTTCCGATTCGGAACCAGTGATGTTTAAGTCGTGCAGCATGCGGGCGGTGTTTAGCTCGGTATAATAGTAGTGTGATGCATAAACGGCGCATTCCGGGGCGTTTGCTATATTTGATACATTTGATGCATTCGGTTCACCCAAAACATCTGGCTGCGGCTGCATCTGCCCCGACACTGCCGATTCCGCCTGAACAAAAACATCCATTTCTGCTGTTTTCTGCTTTTTCCTCTCCCGGATCACCAGCCGTTTATCCATCTGCATATCCATCAGATGCTTGTCAATCTCGGAAATCTCAACCTGTAGAAGCTTTGCCGCCCGATCCGCCAGCTCGTCCTCCGGCAGGTATGTGTGCCCGTTCGCCGTCGCCTGATAGAGTGTATACAGGATGCCGCTCTTGATGCGGAAATCCGAATCTGCCACGATTCCTATCTTCGCCGCGATCTCGTCTGCCATCTTAAAACCGACGCCCGGAATATCGTCCGCCAGCTTATACGGATTGTTCTGGAGAATCGTGTACATTGCCGGACCGTATTCCTGGTAGATTTTAACCGCCAGATTGATGGAAATGCCATAATTTTGCAGAAACATCATCGCCTGGCGCATATCGCGCTTTTCCTCGACCTGTTCACCGATGGACATCGCCATTTTTTCACTGATTCCCTTGACCTCCGCGAGGCGTTCCGGCTCTTCTTCCATGATGCGGAATGTGTCCGCCTTAAATTTTTTAACAATCCTGGAAGCTAAAGCAGCCCCGACGCCTTTGATGGCGCCGGAGCCTAAATATCGTTCCATGGAAACAGTATCCTCAGGCGCTTTCAGCTCATAGCTTTCCACCGCCATCTGTTCCCCGTAAATCGGATGCTCGGTCATACGCCCGCTCGCCTCGATCATCTCGCCCTCTGCGATGTAGGAAAAAGTGCCAACCAGCACATATTCCTCCCCGTCGTCCAAGCCGCTGATAGAGAGAACCGTATAGCCATTGTCCTCATTGCGGTATTTTATTTTTTCAATATATCCTTTAACTGCTGCCATATTTTTATGCTATCCGCCTTCCGGCGGTTCTCTTTAATCGTAGTTTTTCTTCTCACCGTGAGCGAACTCGATAAACTTACCAGTTCCGATCGCAACTGCGGTCAGCGGATCCTCTGCGATCATCGTGGAAATGCCAGTTTTCTCCTCGATCAGGGCATCCAGACCGCTTAACAGTGCGCCGCCGCCTGTCAGTACGATACCACGGTCAAAAATGTCGGCTGCCAATTCCGGCGGCGTCCGCTCAAGTACGTTGTGAACGGCATCTACAATCTGGAGTGCCGGCTCGCGCAGCGCTTCCAGCGTCTCGTCGGATGTGACAACGATCGTCTTCGGAAGTCCGGTAACCAGATTTCGTCCGCGCACTTCCATCGTGATTACCTCCGGACGGCGGTATGCCGCACCGATATTTATCTTGATCTCCTCAGCGGTTCTCTCACCGATCAAAAGATTGTGTTTCTTTCTCATGTAACGGACCAGTGCCTCGTCGAAGTCATCACCAGCCACTTTAATAGAAGTGCTGACTACGGTACCGCCCAGAGAAATAACGGCGATATCTGCCGTACCACCACCAATATCTACGATCATGTTGCCGCACGCCTTGGAAATATCGATACCAGCGCCGATCGCAGCTGCTACCGGCTCCTCGATGATCGAAACCTCGCGTGCGCCAGCCTGGTAAGTCGCATCCTCAACCGCCTTGCGCTCTACCTCGGTCGCACCGCTCGGGATGCAGACGCTGATACGCGGCTTGCGGAGTGTCTTCTTGCCGACTGCCTTGTTGATGAAATATTTCATCATCTTCTCTGTCACTGTATAATCTGAAATAACCCCCTGGCGCAACGGACGGACCGCTACGATATTGCCAGGGGTTCTGCCGATCATCAGGCGGGCTTCCTCGCCGATCGCCATGATCTTATTCGTATCCCGATCGATCGCCACTACGGACGGCTCTTTCAGTACGACACCTTTTCCCTTGATATATACAAGGATGCTGGCTGTACCCAGATCGATACCAATATCATTGGACATCAACATAGTTGTTTTCCTCCTGCTCTGAATATGCACTCTTGAGTACATAAATCTATGAGTTTCATTGTATTTTATCTTCTTTATTTCAGCTTTTTTCGCTGTCATCCAGCCCGCGCATTGTTTTAGAGCGGACTATACCACTTACTATTATATACAACTTTCGATTCTTTTGAAAGAGGTTTTTATTTTTTTATGGACTTTATATTTTTTTTATGAAAGGGACATATTTTAGTCACAAGTTTCTCCTATAATACAAGTATGTTATCCGAAAGGGTAACAGGCCTTTGTTTCAAGTGTTACTTGAAATAAAAAAGCTTTTTCATACTCATACCGGACGATACAAATCGTCCGGCCCCCCTAAGCCAATTTCTTTTTTATATATACCTACCATTCCCAATTTAAGAAAAACAGGAACGCCGTCGGACTCTCAGCCGATGGCGTTCCTGTTTTTTGTCAGTGCCGGACACCTAAAAAAAGGGCTCTATACTGAATGTTGGGGTACGCTGAAAAACATTTTTTTCTTATATTTTCAGACTCCACTCACTGCAGTCCCAGACCTTCGTTGCGAATCCCTCATAGAAATCCGGTTCATGGCAGATCAGAAGGATATTTCCTTTGTACGCCGCCAGCGCACGCTTTAACTCCTCCTTCGCCTCAACGTCCAGATGGTTCGTCGGCTCGTCGAGAAGCAGAAGGTTCGTCTCGCGGTTGATCAGCTTACACAGGCGCACTTTTGCCTGCTCGCCACCGCTGAGCACGCGCACCTGGCTCTCGATGTGCTGGGTCGTCAGACCGCATTTTGCCAGTGCGGAACGCACCTGGTACTGGGTGTAGGACGGAAATTCTTTCCAGATCTCATCGATGCAGGTCGTCGTATTGCCCGGCGCCATCTCCTGTTCGAAATAGCCGATGGAGAGATAATCGCCCAGCGTCACCTTGCCGGACACCGCTGGAATCAAACCTAAAATACTCTTTAAAAGCGTCGTCTTTCCAATTCCGTTGGCACCGACCATCGCAATCTTCTCGCCGCGCTCCATATAGAGGTTCAGCGGACGGGACAGGGGCTCGTCGTAACCGATCACCAGATCCTCCGTCTCAAAAATACATTTTCCGGAGGCTCTCGCCTCCAGGAAGTTGAACTCTGGCTTCGGTTTTTCCTTCGCCAGTTCGATCACATCCATTTTATCCAGCTTTTTCTGGCGGGACATCGCCATATTTCGCGTGGAAACACGCGCTTTATTGCGTGCCACAAAATCCTGCAGCTGCGCGATCTCCTGCTGCTGACGCTTATACGCTGCCTCGAGCTGCGCTTTCTTCGCCTCGTGCACCTCGAGAAACTTGTCGTAATCGCCCACATAGCGGTCAAGCCGCTGATTTTCCATATGATAAATGATATTTACTACGCTATTTAAGAACGGAACATCGTGTGAAATCAGGATGAACGCATTTTCATATTCCTGCAAATACCGTTTCAGCCACTCGATGTGCTGCACATCCAGATAGTTCGTCGGCTCGTCCAACAACAAGATATCTGGCTTTTCCAGAAGCAATTTCCCGAGCAGTACCTTCGTTCTCTGTCCGCCGCTCAAATCCGTTACATCGCGGTCCAGACCGATATCGGTCAGCCCCAGCGCACGTCCGACTTCCTCCACCTTCGCATCGATGGAATAAAAATCGTGGTTCATCAGAAGATCCTGGATCGTTCCCAGCTCTTCCATCATCACGTTCATCTCATCCTCCGATGCCTCGCCCAGATGGTCGCAGATTTCATTCATCTGCACTTCCAGCTCAAACAGGAAGGAAAATGCGCTCTTCAAAACCTCGCGGATCGTCATGCCTTTTTCCAGCACCGTGTGCTGATCCAGATAGCCGACGCGCACCCGCTTTGACCACTCTACTTTTCCCTCGTCCGGCTGCATATGCTCGGTAATAATATTCATAAACGTCGATTTACCCTCGCCATTCGCACCGATCAGACCGATGTGCTCACCCTTTAACAGGCGGAACGAAACATCCTGAAAAATCGCCCGGTCACCAAAACCGTGGCTTAAATGTTCTACATTCAGTATACTCACGTGTGTACCTCTCCTATTTTTCTTTTTATTGTAAATTGTTTGTATTTGTTGAATTGTTCTTTGTTTTTCTGCAAATTTTATCCTGGAAAACAACTCCACTCCATATAAGATTTGCTTTCTGTACGTCTGCCTGCTGTCTGTGGCAAAGCCGACTTCGATTTATTGTACACGAAGCATGCTTTTGTGGCAAGCGGAGATTTTGGAATTATCTTTTTTCACCCAGATGCCTTGAACTTTTCTAGATTTATATAGTAAGATAAGAAACAACTTCATTTTAGATACGTTTTTCAACCAATGAGAAAATGACTTGATTTTCTAAAGGAGGTTTTATGTATACCTATACCTGGTACCAATGGCTAGCTTTTTTCTATGTATACTGCTTTTTAGGGTGGATTTTCGAATCGACTTATGTTTCCCTGAAACAGAAACGGCTCGTCAACCGCGGATTTCTGAGGCTTCCGATGCTGCCGCTCTACGGTTCCGGCGCGGTGATGATGCTCTGGGTGTCCCTGCCGGTGCGGGACAGCCTGCCCCTCGTCTATATTTCCGGTTTTATCGCCGCCACGGCGCTTGAATATGTCACCGGCGCCGTCATGGAACGCCTATTCAAGGTCCGCTACTGGGATTACAGCAGCCAGCCGTTCCAGCTGCACGGCTATATCTGCCTGAGTTCCTCGATCGCATGGGGATTTCTGACGATCCTTATGACCGATGTCATCCATGATCCGATCGCCCGCACTGTGCTTGCGGTTCCTCCGGTTATCCTGCTCATCTGCGATTTCGTCATCAGCGTCCTTTTCACCGCCGATGCTTACGAATCCATCAAGGCAGCCCTGGCTCTGGGTCATACGCTGGAAGCTATGACAAAGCTCAAAGCCGATATCGAAGAGCTCCAGTCCAAGATCGAGCTGCTGCGTGAGGAAGCCATTGAGCGCGGCGCCCTGACCCGTGAAGAAACAGCCGAAAAACTGGCAGCCGCCCAGGCAGAAGCCGCCCGCAGACTTGCCGCCATCCGCAGTGACGCCGAAGAACGCCTGGCAACCGCACGCGCCGAGACTGCCAGACAACTGCAGGCGGCTGCCACCGAACACAAAGAGCGCCTGGCTGAGACCAAGGCACTCGCCGAAAAACGCCTGTCCGATGTTCGAGAAGAAACCACCTCCCGCATCGAAGCTGCCAAAGCAGGAAACGCAGAACGCATCGAAGCTGCCAAACAGCGCGTCAACGAGCGCATTGCCGAAGTCCGCACCGAAGTCGATGCCCGCATCGCCTTCGACAACCGCCTCACCCGCCTGAGCACCCGGTTAGAAGAACTCAAACACCGCCGCCAGTCCCTGCGCCCGGCTAAAAAGCTCCATGCCTTCTACCGCCGCGGGCTGCTAAGAGGAAATCCTACTGCGGTTTCGTCGAAATTTGCAGCGGCGTTGAAAGAATTAAAAGAACAAAATAGCACAAAAATAGGACCTTTCGCATGAACGAATGGTCCTATTTCTTTTAGGAACTTATTTCATATCTTCTTTTTATTTTTCTACAGCAGTCCATTGACAATCGCCATCACAGCCTCGCCTACCTTCTCTGATTTCGCTGCCGCGTCTTCCAGGGAGGTACCTTTCACGCCGTAGTAGAACTTGATCTTCGGCTCGGTTCCGGACGGGCGGACGCAGAGCCATGCGTTGTCTTCCAGTTCGTAGTAGAGAACATTGGAGGATGGAAGTCCGGTCGGTTTTACCTCGCCGGTTGCCAGATCCTTGACGGTATCTGCCTTGTAATCGCGGACAGCCAGCACTTTATGTCCGGCAAAATCGGACGGTGTGTGGGCGCGGAAATATTCCATGATCTCCTGAATTTTTGCCAGTCCCTCGATGCCCTTTAAGCCGATGGACTTCACTTCATCTTTATAATAGCCGTATTTCTCGTACATCTCGACCATCGCATCCCACAGCGTCATGCCTTTTTCCTTGTAATAAGCAGCCGCCTCGCAGAGTGCTGCGGTTGCGGAAATGGCATCTTTATCGCGTGCGTATGTACCGATCAGGCAGCCATAGCTCTCTTCCATGCCAAACAGATAGGTTCCTTTGCCTTCCTGCTCATTTTTGAGAACCTGTTTGCCGATCCACTTAAATCCGGTCAGAACCTCGATGAGCTCTGCGCCGTAATTCTTCGCAACTGCATCTACCAGATTCGTCGTAACGATGGATTTAACAACCTGTCCATCTGCCGGAATCTTGCCGTTTGCCTGTTTCTGGCTGAGCACATACTCGCAGAGCAGGGAGCCGGACATATTGCCGGTCAGCGGAATGTATTCGCCGGACTTGGTATCTTTGACATACACGCCCAGACGATCGGCATCCGGATCGGTTGCCAGAACGAGGTCTGCATTTTTCTCTTTTGCCAGAGCCAGTCCCAATTCAAATGCTTCCTTTGCCTCCGGGTTCGGATAGCTGACGGTCGGGAAATCGCCGTCTGGAAGCTCCTGCTGCGGAACCACATATACATGGGTAAATCCAAGCTCTTTCATCACACGGCGTGCCGGGATATTGCCCGTGCCGTGAAGCGGTGTATACACGATCGTGATCTGATCCTGCATGCGGTCAATCGCGCCCTGATTGACTACCTGTGCCTTGACCTGTGCAATATATTTGTCGTCGATCGCTGCACCGATGATCTCGTAGAGTCCTTTTGCCTTTGCCTCTTGTGCTCCCATCGTCTTAACGGTGGAAAGATCGGTGATCGCCATAACTTCCTCAGTCACGCCCTTGTCATGCGGCGGTGTAAACTGTGCGCCGTCCTCCCAGTAAACCTTGTAGCCGTTGTACTCCGGCGGGTTGTGGCTGGCGGTGATGTTGATGCCGGCGATGCAGCCAAGCTCGCGGACGGCAAAGGAAAGCTCCGGCGTCGGGCGCAGCGTCTCGAACCGGTACGCCTTGATGCCATTTGCCGCCAGTGTCAGCGCTGCTTCCTCGGCAAATTCCGGGGACATATGACGGGAGTCAAATGCGATCGCCACGCCTTTTGCCGCGCCGCCCTGCTTGATGATGTAATTTGCCAGTCCCTGGGTCGCACGGCGGACGGTGTAGATATTCATCCGGTTAATACCTGCACCGATGATGCCGCGCAGTCCTGCCGTACCAAACTCCAAATCCATATAGAAACGCTCTTTAATCTCATTTTCATCGCCCTCAATGGCGCATAATTCCTCTTTCGTTGCCTCGTCAAAGTATGGATTTTCCAGCCATTCTTTGTAAATCGTCATGTAATCCTTCATGATTCACTTACCCCCTGCTTTCTTCTAGGATGACTTTCTTTTTCTCCATTATAGTATAATTATTCTGAAAAATAAAGAGAATTTCGGTTACTATTCTTTGTCTTTATTTTTTCTCTTTTCAAAGTTTCTCCATAATGTATCGAATACGCTTAACCAAAGAATTTATATGCATATGTAAATCAACATTTCTTATCGGATTGCCTCAAGAAAGAGGTTCCTCGCCGTCTGCTGTTCTTCCAGCTTCTGCAGTTTTTCAATGCTGCGGACTGGAATCCACGCCTTGCCTGCATTATAATAAAAATTTAACTGTTTCCAGTATTTTTCCGGATATAAAAACAGGTAATAGAGGTATGTCCGCTCCTGTGCATTCAACGGCAGAATACGATCATACGTCTCCAGCAGCCGCATCCCCAGACGCAAATCCCAGCCATGCTTTTCCAATATTTTGCGCGTAAAATGATACAGGTCTTCGACCTGGACGCCCCGGTGCATCCGGTTAAATTCAATCACCGCCATCTCATTTTCTTCTACCAATAAAATATGATGCTGGTTCAGATCCCCGTGACACAAATAGTTTTCCGGCTCGCCATCCTGCTCGATCTGCGCTTTCAGCCCGCCTGCTGCTTCCTGCGCCTGCTCATAAAAGATGGCAAAGCTTCCGCTGACTGCCCTCTCAAAATCCGATTTACGCCGTTTTTTCCGGATATAATTCCGCGTACGGACAAGTTCCCGGTTGTGGCGCTCCATCTCCGCCACCGCCGGACGCGTGAGAATTGACCCCAGATTCCACGACTCATCGATCGCAATGCCGCGCAATGTCCGGTGCAGCTTCGCGATCTGCCCGACCGCCCGGACTACCTCCGCCTCGCTCTGCACACTGCACTCGCGCCCGGAAAACCATTCCTTCACAACACACCGCGTTCCATCCTCCGCCACCGACAAAATCTCGCCCTCCCGGTTCCGCATATACTGATCGGTCCGGCATGTTTTCTGATTTTGCAGAACATTCATGATTTGTTCTTCAAATTCAAGACGTTTGACGGTCCCCTTATATTCCCGGAGGAGTTTTAACCCCTGACTCGTCTCGCAGATCCACGCGCCTCTTCCACGGCGCTTCGACTGCACTTCCAGTTCATACTGTTCCAGCACCTCGGTTGTTCTCTCGTTCACAACTTCCCCCTCCTGCCTCTATCCGGCTGCCCGCCTTTCCATTTCCCAAAAGAATGTGGACAGCACATTTTCACGCCGGGCCACAGCTGCTGACAGCTATGTTAATTGCAACATTCACACGATTATGCAAATATGCACATCAGACACCCAGCCTGCTACTCCTAACCTATGAGAGGGGGCTTACAAATATGCTTATGCATAAATATCGCAGATTTGAAACACAGTGCACAAACTATCACACACAATCGCCAATGTGGAGTGATTACGAAATTCTGTTCATTGCCATCATTTTGACGGTATGTTACAATGATTCACGTTGGGATAAAAAAGCGGTCTGGCTATTTGTCCCAACAATCAGGCAAAAAATCAAATAATATATTTTACTGTAAATGAAAAGGAGGTCTCTCTTTGTCCATACAATCCGCTCATCGTTCCAATGATGAAAATACGCGCCCGCATTCAGGCTCAGCATCATCCCGTGAAGCTGATCTCGGCAGTGCGCCGATCGGGTCACTTCTTTTTAAACTGGCGCTCCCGGCAATTGCCGCACAGATCATCAACGTTCTCTATAACATGGTTGACCGCATGTACATCGGCCATATCCCGGACATCGGTCCCAGCGCCCTGACCGGCGTCGGCGTCACAATGCCGATTATCATGTGCATTTCCGCTTTTGCCGCGCTCGCCGCCATGGGCGGTGCCCCGCAGGCGTCGATCCTGATGGGAAAAGGCGACAAGGATTCTGCTGAAAAGGTACTCGGCAACTGTACCTTCATGCTGACCGTCATTTCGCTCGTCCTGACCGCCCTGTTTCTTGGCTTTGGGCGCCCGATCCTCCTGATGTTCGGCGCCAGTGAGAAGACAATTCTCTACGCCTGGAACTACATGAAAATCTACGTCTGCGGCACTTTCTTCGTCCAGATGGCGCTCGGACTCAATGCCTTTATCAACGCACAGGGTTATGCCAAAACCGGCATGATTACCGTTGCCATCGGCGCTCTCTGCAACATCATCCTCGATCCGATCTTTATCTTCGGACTGCATCTGGATGTGCGCGGTGCGGCACTTGCAACCATCCTTTCACAGGGTATTTCCTGTATCTGGATTCTGCGTTTTCTGACCGGAACGCATAGTACCCTGCGGATACGGCTCCGCAACCTGCGCCCGCAGAAGAAATTTATCCTGCCATGCCTGGCGCTCGGACTGGCGCCGTTTATCATGCAGTTTACAGAAAGTGCACTGTCCATCAGCTTTAACACCAGCCTATTGAAATATGGCGGCGATACCGCGGTCGGCGCGATGACGATTCTTTCCAGCGTCATGCAGTTTTCCATGCTGCCGCTGCAGGGGCTCACACAGGGCGCGCAGCCGATCATCAGCTTTAACTATGGAGCCAAAAATATCGACCGTGTGAAAAAAGCGTTTCACCTGCTTCTGCGCTCGGCAGCCTGCTATTCCACCTTGCTCTGGCTCTTATGTATGCTGGTTCCACAGATTTTTATTTCCATCTTTACCAGCGACGCAGATCTTGCCAGATATACCATCTGGGCGCTCCGGATCTATATGGCAGCTTCCCTGCTCTTTGCCGTCCAGCTCGCCTGCCAGCAGACTTTTATTGCCCTTGGAAATGCGAAAACATCCGTCTTTCTGGCATTGCTCCGGAAAGTGCTGCTTTTGATTCCGCTGATCTTTATCCTGCCGCATTTCGTTTCAAATCCGGTATTCGGCGTGTTCGTGGCAGAACCGGTGGCAGATACGATTGCGGTGGCGACGACGGCGGCGCTGTTTTTCAGGGAGTATAAGAAATTGGGATAACTCTTTTAATCATCCTCTGATTGAAAATATTGTTGTTAAAAAAGCAAAAGGAAAAGAGACAAAATCGTTTGTCCGGCTTGTCCTGCCGGTTCCAAACGATTTTGCCTCTTTTCTCTTTTTATTTATTAATCTTCTTATGCTTTACTGGTTCCCGCATTCTGCGATTGTTTCAACACTTCCACCTCAGCCAGAAGCCGCTCTTTCTCATTCCAAGCCGGATTCTCCAGCACCTTTTCAAAGAGAAGATGCAGCGTTTTTCCAAGCGCCGGTCCCGGCTGGATGCCTGCCTGAATCAGGTCTTTTCCGGTTACCGCCAGAGTTTTAAGACGGATACAGTCACCGCGCTCCCGGATCTGCCTTGCAAGTGAGCGAACCATTTCCACCGCATCCATGCGCTCCGGCATCAGAACTTCCTGAAGGAGAAGCAGCCAGTCAAAGACCTTATCTTCCATCGCACTCATCGCGTGGCGGACAGCGCTTTCCTCCGGTTCCATCTGCATGAATGCAAAACGGCTCAGAATCTTCGCCTTATCGATCGTGTCGTTGTCCATCTTGAGTTCTCTCAGAACCCGGACACAAGTTCCCTCGCCCGCCGGGGCAAGAAAATACGACCAGCGCAAGGCTTTTTCTGCTGGCAGATGTGCCGCAGCAGCAGAAATTTCCCCCGCCATGTCTGTCTCACATTCATGTTTCACGAACATGTGCCCCTGCTGCGCTACCGTTTCCGTTTTGATCGCATCCTTGTCAGCAGCTGGCACATCCTTCGAATATACCTTCTCTTCCAACCTCTGCTTTGCACAGCTTTTCTGCTTTTTCCACGCCGCAAATACCTCCGGAAATGTCTTTGAAATGTACGGTGCCAGTCCTGCCGCCTCCGTTTTCCAGATAAATTCCGGGCGGTCGGACAGGAGTGTTTTTGTCAACTCCACCTGCACCCGTTCCTTGCTCACATGGACAAGGGAGGGCGCCAGCTCACAGAGCGCCTGCCAGGTCTTTTTCTCTATCGAAAATCCCAGCTGGGCCGAAAAGCGGACGGCACGCAGGATCCGGAGCGCATCTTCCGTAAACCGTTCTCCCGCATCCCCGACGCAACGGATCCGGCGCGCTGCCAGATCCTCCGCCCCGCCGAAAATATCGACAATTCCCGTTTCGTGGCTGTATGCCATCGCATTGATCGTGAAATCACGCCGTCTCAAGTCCTCACGCAGTTCGGCAGTAAATACGACTTCCTTCGGGTGGCGTCCATCCTCATATTCACCGTCAATCCGGTAGGTGGTTATTTCATATCCGATATGATCACGCATGACCGTGACCGTACCGTGCTGAAGCCCGGTGTCGATCGTGTGACCGAACACCTGCTTCACCTCCTCCGGGTGCGCCGAGGTCGTGATATCCCAGTCACCGGGAATCCGCCCCAGGATCGCATCGCGGACACAGCCGCCGACTGCAAATGCCTCGTAACCATGTTCTCGCAGCTTTCCCAGGATTTCCTCGACCTGGACCGGCATTTCTATCCGTTTTGGAATCATATTAATATGCCTTACCCCAATAAACCATCTTCGTTGCCGGCTTGCCGCAGCATACGCAGGTGTCAGCCAGATGTTCCTGATTGAACGGGATGCAGCGGGAGGTTACGCCGACTACTTCTTTCAGTTTATCCTCGCACTCCTGATTGCCGCACCACATTGCCTTGATGAAGCCTGGCTTATTTTCTGCGATCTCCTTCATCTCATCCAGTGTTGTCGCTACATAAGTATGGGAATCTCTGTGTGCTTTTGCACGCTCAAACATATCGTGGTGAATCGTCTCCAGAAGCTCGCCAACCTTTGCTACGATCTCATCCAGAGATACCGTAATCTTCTCATGCGTATCACGGCGAACCAGAACTGCCTGATTTTCAGCAATATCTCTCGGTCCGATCTCGACACGTACCGGAATACCGCGCATCTCGGACTCGCTGAACTTCCATCCCGGAGATTTGTCGGAATCATCCACTTTGACACGGAAGTTGGACAGAACCTCTTTTACCTCAAATGCCTTGTCCAGAACACCCTCTTTTGCCTGCTGAATCGGAACGATCATAACCTGGGTCGGAGCTACCTTCGGCGGCAGAACCAGACCATTATTGTCACCATGAACCATGATGATCGCGCCTACCATACGGGTTGTCATACCCCAGGAAGTCTGATGAACGTATTTTAATTTATTATCCTTATCCAGATACTGGATGTTAAATGCCTTTGCAAATCCATCGCCGAAGTTGTGGCTGGTGCCGGACTGCAGTGCCTTGCCATCGTGCATCAGGGACTCGATCGTGTAGGTTGCCTCTGCACCGGCAAATTTCTCCTTGTCAGTCTTGCGTCCGCGGATAACCGGAATTGCCAGGAAGTCCTCGCACAGATCCGCGTATACATTTAACATCATCTCGGTACGCTCCTGTGCTTCCTCAGCGGTTGCATGAGCGGTATGACCTTCCTGCCATAAGAACTCTCTGGAACGCAGGAACGGACGGGTGGTCTTTTCCCAACGTACAACCGAAGCCCACTGGTTGTAGTTTCTCGGCAGATCGCGGTAAGAATGTACGTCATGTGCATAAAAATCGCAGAACAGAGTCTCGGAAGTCGGACGTACACACATTCTCTCCTGTAACGGCTCTAAACCGCCCTGTGTCACCCACGCTACTTCCGGTGCGAAACCTTCTACGTGATCTTTCTCTTTTTCCAGAAGACTTTCCGGAATAAACATAGGCAGATATACGTTCTCTACGCCGGTTGCCTTAAAGCGCTTGTCCAGTTCATTGCGGATATTCTCCCAGATCGCATATCCGGCCGGTTTGATAATCATGCAGCCCTTTACACTGGAGTAATCAGAAAGCTCTGCTTTCTTTACGATGTCCGTATACCACTGGGCGAAATCTTCATCCATCGATGTGATGGCTTCTACCATCTTCTTTTCCTTTGCCATGTCATTTCTCCTTGTTAAAAACATTTTATTGTTGTTTTGTATTTCATAGAAATAAAAAAGCCCTCCGATCCCTGCTGATCGCTGCGATCAAAGGGACCGAATGGCTTAACTTCGGCGGTACCACCCTGCTTAACCAGAATTTCGTTCCGATTCTGGCTCACTTAACTTCCGTTAACGCCGGAAATACGTTGCATTTTCATGCACAGCTCCAGGGCCGGTTCAACTTTCAGGGACACAAAAGCCTCTCACCATACGGCTTTCTCTCTGGACGTGTGTCAAAGTTTACTGATTCCTCTCTTCGCCTGTTTTGTTTCTTATTGTTTGATGTTCTAAAATCAAACGCTGGATTTCTTCCACGGCATCCACAAACTCAGCCGCGCAAATCCTGACAGTATTATGATTTTACGCCAATCGGTCGGGTTTGTCAAGGCTGGAACTCGCCCTTGTACAAGTCTTGACGATACCTCGCATTTTTTACTCGGTCGTCACTGACTCGGTTGCGTCCGAACAAAAAATAATGTTTTTATCCCTATCTTACGAATCCTATTTTAATAAAATGTCCTCCCGGTACATCTCCGCCAGTGACCGCAGAATCTTCGCCGTCATCCCCCAGATGATTCCTTCCTCGCGGCGGTAGAAGTAGACATCGTAATGTCCGCGCCGCCAGCGGTAATCGCGTCCGCCCGGAACATCTTCAAACGGGAATGTCTCTTCCGGCACGGTCACAAGTTCTGTTTCATATCGCTCCGGTTCATGTTCCGCGAACCAGCGGAGCGGGACAGAAAAGGTATGATCGACCTCCGCCTCGGAATATGACCAGCGGTAGCCCTGCAGCGCACCTAAAAATGGAGAAATCTCCATCGCTCCGGGTGCTTCCAGCACATCCAACGGCGCGATAACGCGAATCTGGCGGCGACTGATTAAGAGTTCTTCCATCGCCTCACGGATCGCCGCCTGCTTCGGTGTCTCGTCCCGCTCAACGGCACCGCCCGGAAAACAGATTTCGCCCGGCTGAGTTTTTAAGCTTCCCGCGCGCACCTCAAACACCACGTGGTACTCCCCGCCTTTCTGAATCAAAGGTACCAGCACCGCCGCCCGACGGATCTTCTCCTTCTCCAGCCTTCCGGCTCTCCGGCTGCCCCAGACTCGGCTCATCTGCGCCAGCTCGCCGCCCTGTGTCTGTTCCAGGAATGATGCAACACATTGGTTAAATGCGTCCGGGTTCTCTGCTGCAATAAAATGGGTGCCCTCTAAAAGCCGAATCCTTGCGTTTGGCAGAGAACGTGCGATTTGGCGCGTGTGGCATTCGCGGATCATGTCGTCGCTCCCTGCTACCACAAGGACGGGCATTTTCAGGCGGTGGAGAAGTTCAGGGCGGATCCAGGGTTCATACAACATTAAGGATAGAAGCTCTTTTTTGTGTATATTTGCCTTCCGATCATTTTCCTTATTTTCAGGAATTTTTTCTTTCTGACAGCTTCTTCTCTGTTGTTTATTCAGTCCTTCCTGTCCATTCTGTTTTTCGTTTTCTTTTGAAAATTGCTTTTCTGTCCGCATTTTTCCTGCTGCCATCTGCATTTTTCCCCGTATCTGCCCGATGCCGCTTTTCTGCAGCCAGAGCTTCCCCACAACTCCCACATACTCCCGCGCCACATCCGCCAGCACGGACGGCTTCATGCCAAACGGGTTTAAGTTCGCTCCATTTAAAATCAGCCGATCGACATATCCCGGATATTTCAGTGCAAAAATCAGCGCAATATTGCCGCCGTCGCTGAACCCCAGCAAAATGATCCGCCTAAGTCCCCGGCGGTCAAGAAATCCTTTCAAATCATCAGCAAACCGTTCCAAGGTAAATGTCCCACAACCACGCGGAGATCTGCCATGTCCACGGGTGTCCACCGCAATCACGAGATATTTTGATTCAAAAAAGGATATCTGGTTCACAAAGTAGGAGCTGTCCTCTCCATTTCCGTGAAGCAGCACCATCGGCTGTCCGGAGCCTGACTCTTTTGTATATAAATTCACGTTTGTTCCTCCATATTAAATGATATGCATATTTATTTCAGCTTAACATCCAGCTATCTTCCAGCAACTCTTTCTCTGCTGTTTTCCAGAACTTTTATGCGTTTTTAATTCCTTATCTATTATATATGATCCTTTTGTCTCGCGGCAATTCTAAAAAATCCTTTCATCTCCTTAAATTTCCACATTCAAAAGCAATTTCAGATCGCCCATCCACCAATACTCCACTTTTTTCCTCTTTTTTCCTCTAAAAGCGCCTACTTAATGAGCATCCGCTCCTTCGTCCGCTTCCCCATACTCCTCCACAAAATCCTTAATAATCAACAGCCCAATCGGACCCAGCAGAAATCCAAACAGACTAAACAGCTGCAAGCCCACATAGATCGCCGCCAGCGTTTCAAGCGGCGACAGCCCCATTTTCTTCCCCATCAGGTGCGCCTCCGTGAACTCACGCAAAAAATAACAGAGCAGATACAGCCCGAAGAGAATCAGCGCGTGTCCCCACTCCCGCTTAAACAGGAGAAAAAGACTCCACGGCACCAGCGCCGTCCCTGCGCCGAAGATCGGCAGGGCATCCAGAACCCCGATTCCGATTCCACCCAGAATATAATATGGATTTCCAATCAGCAAAAGCCCCGCCATCGAAAATGCCGAAGTCATCAGGAAAATGACCGACTGGGTTTTCAGCCATGCGCTTCCTGTCACCGCAAGGCGCCTGCCGAGCAGGAAAAATTCGCGGTGAAACATCGAATCAAACCGCCTCCGGCGCAGTTCGTCCATCTCCTGTAAACTCAAAATCGAGGCAATGAAAAATAAAACAACCACAATAACCGCGCGCACAATCCCCGCCGCAGCAGGAACTGATTTCTGAAGGAGCTGCGGCAGCAGGATCTCCTTGACCTGTCCACCGCCCTGCAAGCCTGTTCCGCGAAAGAGCTGCCCGATTTTACCGGCAGGCAGATGAAGGACTCGCTCGATCGACTGTTCAAATTGCTGTCCGAGCAGTGACAATTCCTCCATCCGTCCTGGAAGCTCTTCTAAAAAGTGTTCCAGCTCCTCCGTGAAACGCCGTCCCCCTGCTGCCAGCAGACCGACCAGAAAAATGCTCAGCAAAATCAGCTCCACGCCCCCGATCATACCGATGGGAACGCCGATCATGCGCCCGCGGAAGGAGATTCGCAGCCGTTTTTCGAGAAATGCTGCCGATGGCTGGAGAAGCAGCGCCATCAGATACGCTGCCAGAAATGGGAATATAAGCGGCAGCAGGTAACGGAAACTCAAATACACGCCCGCCGTGACTACTGCTGTGAGAAATGCTTTTTTCTGTTTTCTGCTGAGTGCCATCTGTCTGCTCCACCTTCCCGATTTTTTCTTTATGCCATACACCGTTATAGTTCTATGATTTCTACAGCCATCCATTCAAACAAACGTCTTTTCCTTAAACCTACACGCCCTTTTTTCCGGATGTATGGCAACGAAAAACCACAGGAAACCGGTGTCAGCTCCCGCTTCTCCCGGCTCCTGCGGTCTCTTTTGTAAGCCCTCTTTAGTCGCTCCGGGGCTTACCCATGGACTTTGCCCATTTATGATTCGTACTTCCTTTGTACACACTCTAGTATGGTCAGGTCGGATAAAAATATACACGTCTTACCTTCTATTCACCCTTGACCTTTTATTTTCTTGACTTATAGAAAAGTTCGCTCACAGAACAAATTGCGGTTTGGTGGAAAACTCCATTCTTTTTCCCGTCACCGGGTGAAGGAACGATAAACGGACCGCGCACAGCGCCAGCGGTTCCCGGCGGGCACGTCCCACGGAAGCAGCCGCTGGTGCGCCATACTTGGTATCTCCCATGAGCGGTGTCCCATGCGCGGCAAACTGTACGCGTATCTGATGGTGGCGTCCTGTGTGAAGATGAATTTCCACCAGTGAACGCACGGTGCCGTCTTCCTGTTCTTTTTTTTCTAATATCTGATATTCCAGCTCTGCCCGTTTCGCACCGGCGACCGACTTATCCACAATCCGGCTGGTATTCGTTTTCCCGTCTTTCAACAGATAATCCACGTACTTACCCACATTATCCACAGGTTTTCCACATACGAGCGCCTGATAGATTTTCTCCAGTTTTCCCTCCTGTACCTGACGGCTTAAGTGCGCTGCCGCTTTCAGGTTCTTGGCATATACCATCACACCGCGCACCGGCTTGTCCAGTCGGTGGATAACTCCAACATACGGATCCACCGGGGCTGTGGACGCTTTTGGGGATAATCCTGTGGATAACTTTTTCGTCTCCTGCACCTTCCGGTGGAGATAATTTTTTATCTCGCTGACCATATCCGGCTCCAGGCGTCTCGATGTCTGCGACTCAACTCCAGCTGGTTTGACCACAACTAAAATATCTTTATCTTCGTATAATATATCTAACATAACCGATTTCCTCTCTACTTCATCCATGGATTCCCGAGCATTTTAACTTCTCAAATCATCCATGATCCATTTTATCTTCCACTTGTTAAAAACGCTTCGTTAATTTCTCATATTATAACATATCCCATTCCCCTCTTGCATATTTTTCGAAAAAGATGTATAGTATATAAAAACGTTCTATGTAGTTTTAAATACTACATACTGCATTTATAATTACTCTGTAACTGTTCAGTACCTTCACAGTCACGCGCAGTACACGTGCAGACCTACTGAACCGTTACATTACTCTCTCAATATTACAGCAAAGGAGGTTATCCTATGATTTCCAATCAAACACATACATCTGACACAACAAAACTCGCTGAAACAAAGCATCATAAATTCCACGTAAAGGATCCCGGAAGCGCGCTGACGCATTTTATCGCGATGATCGGCGCGGTGATCGCGGCAGTTCCTCTGCTTCACAAAGCGGCCGGAGAAGCAGATTCGCGCCATCTTGCGGCGTTGGCTGTGTTTATCGTCAGCATGATTCTGCTCTATGCCGCCAGCACGACCTACCACACCTTTAATATTTCCGAGCACGTTAATAAAATCCTGCGTAAGATCGACCACATGATGATTTTCATCCTGATTGCCGGAACTTACACACCGGTTTGCCTGATCGTCCTTGGAAATAACGCCGGTTACCGGCTTCTGGCGCTCGTCTGGGGTATCGCGATTGCCGGGATTCTCGTCAACGCGCTCTGGATCAACTGCCCGAAGTGGTTCTCCTCGCTAGTTTACATCGCGATGGGCTGGATCTGCGTGCTGGCGTTCCGTCAGATCGTACTGGCACTTCCGAAAAGCGCATTTCTCTGGCTGCTGACCGGCGGACTCATCTATACGGCTGGAGGCATTATCTACGCATTAAAACTGCCGATTTTCAATGCAACGCATAAAAATTTCGGTTCGCATGAGATTTTCCATCTGTTTGTCATGGGAGGAAGCCTGTGCCATTATGTGATGATGTACGCATTTGTAGCATAAGGGTGAAATACCCATTTCGTCTGACAGGCATTATGCCTCATACGTACACGAAATGCATACATTCAATTTTTTATGTCACATTCATTCTCCTTTCAAAAAAGGAACCGTCCTGATGCAGCTGATAGACTGACCCAGGCGGTTCCTTTTCAATTCATTAAAAGCGTTTAAAAATTTTCTACGAAACTATTTTCTATGTTTTTACGTGCTTTCTCATGCTGCTCCTTTATCAAAGTCTCTTTTGATTTCCTTGTAATAAAGCACGATTCCCGTGACACCGACCAGCACTTCCGAGATCGGAAATGCAAACCAGGTAAAGCGCAGGTCAATCAGCGACAGCAGCCAGAAAATCGGAATCAGGCAGCAGATCTGGCGCATCACGGACAAAAAGAGGCTGATCTTTCCATTTCCGATCGCCTGGAAGAAGACCGGGGTCATCAGTGAAAATACCGCCGGAATAAAACTTGCCCCGATGATAGGGAATGCATTTTTTCCGATCGCGATGACCTCACTGCTCTTTGAAAAAACCTGGAGCAGCTGCACCGGAAAGAAAACGAAGCAGATCACACCGACCAGCATAAACACACAGGAAAATCCATAGCTGTCCCGCATAATTTCCCGGCATCTCGCATAGCTCTTGGTTGCATAGTTAAAGCTGAGCACCGGAACGATACACGTCTGCAAGCCCATCAGTGGGATAAAGAAAAACGTCTGCATTTTATAATAAAGCCCCAGCACCGTCACTGCCGAATCTGAAAATCCGGCAAGGATCGCATTTAAGATCACGATATAAACTGTAAATAATGCCTGCATAATAATCGACGCGTAGCCAAACCAGTAGATCTGCTTGATATAGAGCGACGTTTTTGTGCGCTCTGGCAATCTGCCAACCCCGCCAAACGATGTGATGACCGCAGCTGCCACCTGTCCGCAGACAGTCGCATAGGCAGCACCCGCGACTCCCAGCTCCGGCACCGGACCGAGTCCGAAAATCAGGATCGGGTCAAGCACGATATTCGTCAGCGCCCCCACGGTCTGGGCGACCATCGGACGGTGCATATTGCCCCGCGACTGATGGACCTTCGTCCAGTTTCCTTCCAGAAATGCCCCGATGCTGCCGATACAGACGATCTGTCCGTAGATAACAGCACTCTCGATCGCTTCCGGGGTATTCGCACTTGTCAGGACATACGGACGCATACAGAAGATCGAGAAAATGGCAAATATAAACCAGGTTCCAAGCGCCAGAAGCGTGCCTGTTCCCGCTGTTTCTTCCGCCTGTCCCGGCATTTTCTGTGCATACAGGCGCGCCATGTAGGTATTCACGCCCACACCGGTTCCCACCGCTAGCGCAATGATGATGAGCTGCAACGGATAAATGACCGAAAGCGCCGTCAGCGCCGGTTCGGAATATTTTCCCACAAAAAAACTGTCTACAATGTTATACATCGCCTGAATCAGCTGCGCCAGCATAACCGGAGGTGCGATTTGCAGCAATATCTTCGGAATTTTCTCCGTCCGGAAAAATTCTGTATCCGTTCCCGCCTTACTCTTCATCGTCCGTCTCCTCCAGTGCCTCTTCCAGAATCTGGTCATACTCCATAAACAGTTCCGTCATTCTGCGGATCTTGTCCTCTCCCAGACGTTTCGCCGCCCGTTCTTCCATCCGGCTTAACGAATATAATAATTTTTCCGAATACCGTTCGCCCTCCGGCGTCAAAACAAGCGCCTTTTCCTTCCCGGTGCTCTTTTCCAGATCCGCTACAAGAATCCCGTCCTTTTTCATCTCTGAAATCACATGGTTCACCGTCTGCCGCGGAAGCAGATACGAATCACAGATCTGCTTTTGCGTACAGAATCCGAATTCGCGGATGGTGTAAAGCACCAGCATCCGGTTATAGCTCACATTGTTATTCTTTGCCCACATCGAGTATACACCACGGCAGCGGATGATCGCCTGGTTGACCTGATCGTAAAGTTTTTGTATTTTATATTCCATAACCTTCCCCATTCAATCCCATTTGGGACTGAAAGAAGTATACGACAGGATTTTGAAATTGTCAATCTTTATATATTCTTCATTCTTGATATGCAGAGATGACGTAACTGTTCACAGGTAGGCATTTTCTGAACTGAAAATTCCGTATGACACAGTTCTGATTCTCATAAAAAAGACTATATTGTAAAACGAAAAAACACCGCCGGAAAAGCTATATAGAATAAGCCTTCCTGCGGTGTTTTTCCAAATATCACTGTCAAAGACGGGATTATATTTAATATTACCCAAAAGTACAAGATCCGTCTGATTTTTCTGTTATATAAACTGGAAGTTGTTTATTATTTTACAAAGGTTGCATCATCTCAAGAATGATTCCATCCGGGTCTCTGAAATAAAACGCTCTGCTTTCCCCAAACCCATCTGCCCTGAAATCGAAATACTGCGGTTCAGACAAGCACTCCACATGATTTTCAATAAGGGTTTTGTAGACAGAATCAATGTCATCCGTGTAAAAGCATACTTCTGAGATAGATGTCGTAAACAAGTCTGATTGTTCCTTATGGATTTTGCTGTCTACAAACTGAATCAATTCAATCGGTGGTGCTTCAAGAGCCTTCGAACCATTCAAATATGCAACCCTTGCTTTACAATTTTCCTTGCGAAACATTTTATCTGTCTCTTCGCCCTCCATAAAGATTTCGCCCTGAAATTCAAGCCCAAGAATGTCTCTGTAGAAAGCAATGGAGCGATCTATATCAGAAACGGTTAATCCTACGTGATAAATTCTTCCAACCATATTTTTTCCTCTCCAATAATTTCTATATTTCATCAAACCGGAAGTTGTCTAAACCTCTGCAACAACCCTACAAGGCAATCCGGTCATGTCAGCATAGTTCATAGGATAGGTATTGATAAGGCAAGTCCCTCCTGATTCAATAACTTTTTGCAGATTACACAGGTTTTCAATGATAAAAACGCCTTGATCCGCACAATACTGATCCTTTGGTGTATGTTCTTTTCCACGTCGTACACCTGCACAATCTACTCCAATGATAGATACTCCTTTGTCAAGCAGAGCATCTATCAATTTGTCTGAAAGCTGTGGGTGCCCTGTAAAATATTCTTTTCCACCATAGCCTTCTTTTTCAATAAATCCGGTATAAAATGCCACGAACATATTCTGTTCTACTTTACTAATAACGATATCATCAATATCTATATCCCTGTCACCAACATCAGAAACATCAAAGACTATCGCCCTTCTCTTTGTATATTCTAAAGGGAACTCTTTGTTCATAACATCAAAATGTGTTCCAAGATGACCTACCAGTGCTTTCTTTTCATTTCCCTGTGCATCCGTTACCATTTTGGGTGTGATTTTTAAAGTAATATCAATTAACATTCGTTATGTCCTCCTATTTCTGCTATTTTATCTTCCAGATAATTATTAAAATCCATCATAAACTGCTGTATTTCATCCAGTTCTTTTTTGCTGTACTTTTGTAAAAATGCGTTATCACGTTCCAGCCACAGATTATGCCTTTTCTCATGTTCTTCGTATAGCTGCTGTCCTTTATCAGTCAGTTTAAAGAAAATCTTCTGATTATTTCCTTCTGCCATATAAGACTCAATCATTCCATTCTGCATAAGTCTTCTTGTGATCTTGCTGATTGCTCCTCTGGTCATATGCATAGCCTGTGAAATTCCTGTGACATTTGGAAACTCCATATCTCCTATTGCAGCAATCGTATGTATTTCTGAATAATTATAGCCATGAAGCTCTTCTGATTCCGTCAGTTTCGATAGGACTTCCTGCTTTTCCATGTACTTTGCAAACAAACCTAATAATTCTGAATTCATTTTATTCTCCTTTCTTGTTTCTCTGGAAACAAATGTATTATACCGCTCACTTGTTTCCATATCAACAAGTCAATAAGAATATATAGGCAAAAAGCTGCTGCCAACTTATAAAATGGCAACAGCTTTAAAAATTCCAATTTTTCCACTTAATAACTAAAGCGCCGTTCCTTTCTTCGGCACAAAGAAACGACTCATATCGGTATGTTCCAGCATAAGCAGCGCCACCTTCTTCTCAATTCCGCCCGCATACCCAATCAGGCTTCCACTCGTTCCCACCACACGGTGGCATGGGATGATAATGGAAATCTCGTTATGCCCCACTGCACCGCCTACCGCCTGCGCGGACATATGGGACGCATTCTGCATCTTCGCCAGCTTTTTTGCAATCTCCCCATAGGTAGTCGTCTGTCCATACGGAATTTGCAATAAAATCTGCCACACCGCCTGTCGAAATGCGGAGCCAGTCGGATGCAGCGGCGGAATAAAGTCCGGTTCTTTGCCAGAAAAATAAATATCCAGCCATCTCTTTGCCTCGGTTAAAATCAGGGATTCCTGTGAAATAGCTCCGTCTGGAAGTGTATTTGCAAAATACTTCTGCCCCTCAAACCACAGACCCGTGAGTCCGATCGCGTCTGCCGCCAGCAGAATATCGCCTAACTTTGATTTATATGTACATGTATATACTGTTTTATCCTTCACCGTGGACTCCTCCCAGGGTTATCGACTGTTTTTTTACATCCAATCGCTTTCTGCTTCCTCCAGCTTCTTCACAAGTGTATCTTTAAGAACCGTAAAAGCCAGAATAAAGCTATCGCGTATCAGCAGAATCAACTCGTCTATTTCATCCTCATTATATATATGAACAGAGGTATTGCGTTTTTTTAACATGAGTAACCATATCTCAGCATCATTGATAAATCCGATCTTATAACCAAGCTGGAAGTTCTCAATCTGTGAAAATATTTAATCTAATCGCTTTCACTCTGTAAGCACTCCTTTTCAAATTTCTGCTTAACGATTTCTTTTTCCTGTATTTTCTGTCCCTCGGATTTCCTCATGATAGAAATAATCTACGATCACCGGATGTCCCTGCGGGACTCTTCCATAAGGCATTTCATTATCCACAAAGGCACAATCATACTTCTTAGCCATTTTCTCAGCTTTTACTTCAAGTGCTTCAAAGTAGCTGCGGTTATGCTTGTTATAGATCTCGTCGTAAAGTGGTACAAGATCAGGATATTTTCCGGCGATATAATCCATAATTGTCTTTTTGAAACCGCCTCGAAGATTGAGATTTTCGAGCCAGAACAGATCGCACTGATCCTTTACCCGCTCAAAGATTGCTTCAAAATCCGTGATACCGGGGAATACCGGGGATACGAAACAGACTGTACGGATACCGGCTTCATATACCTGCTTCATAGCAGAGATACGGCGCTCAATGCTCGAAGCAGAGTCCATATCGTTCTTGAAATTTTCATCTAGTGTGTTGATCGACCATGAAACGGTTACACGTCCAAGCTTCTTCAGCAGATCAATATCCCGTACCACAAGATCCGACTTTGTGCAGATCAGAATATCTGCGTCACTGCCGATTAACTGCTCCAGAAGTTTTCTGGTATTCCCGAATTGCTCCTCCTGTGGATTGTAGCCATCCGTCACAGAACCGATGACCACACGCTGCCCGGCATATTTCTTCGGATTTTTAATTTCCGGCCAATGCTTCACATCAAGGAAAGTGCCCCATTCCTCCTTGTGCCCGGTAAAGCGCTTCATAAAAGAAGCATAGCAATACTTGCAGGCATGTGTACAGCCCACATAGGGATTGACCGAGTAACCGCCTACCGGCAGACTAGACTTAGTCATGATGTTCTTTGTTTCCACCTCACGAATGAGGATTCCATTTATTACTTCTTCCATGATTTCTGTACCTCTAACACTTTATTAAATTCTTCCGGCATTTCCTGAATCATATTTTCATTCCCTATGATAGGGACAAGGTCTTCCTTCATAAACACCGGAATGCCGAGCTTATGTGCCTGGTCCGCCAGAGACCATGCCCATTCCGGCTCCGTATGAATCTTCCTGCTCTGAGCCCCGGTCATAGTGCCGACAACGATCCAATTGATTCCGAAAAGGTCAACTGTGCCGGGATCGTCGAATAACGGCTCAAAGGTAACATGGTAATGTTTTGCTCTGACGTTTTTCCGAAGGGCGTCGATACGCCACAGTTCTGCTTTCCTCGTCACCGTAACGCCAAACCATGCGTTTTCCAGATCGGTATCAAAATCCAGCAAATCAGGTCGCTTGGTAAGGAACAGGAACTGATGCTGTGGATTTTCACGGATCTTTGCAAATACCTCGTCTCTCCATTCCGGCTTCCATCCGGAGAGATCGCTCATCCCGGTAAGAAGAAAGTTCTGCGGACGTTTCTTTTCCATCATCTTGAGCTTACTCGGAAAGAATTCAGGGTCAGCGAAGTCATCAATCATATGCCAGCGTTTCACGTTGTTGCGGGCATAGCAATATGTACACCCCACTGTGCAGCCGATGACGATATTCATGTTCTGAATCTGATCTTTGATACAAATACTCATGACTTCTGCCACTCCTCAAGATTCTTTCTGATGCGGTCGAGGCATTCCTCAAACCGGGTAATTTCTTCCTCTGAAAAACCTTTGTAGTAAATACTGCCCATCTCATCAGATACAGAATCGTACTCGCCCTTTAAGGCATGTGCTTTCTCAGTCAGAAACAGGAGTGTTTTCCTTTTGTCCGTTTCAGACTGAACACGGCTTATCAGCCCTTGATTTTCCATTCTTTCCAGCATCGTAGTAAGAGATGTTATCGCTAATCCGCATTTAATCGAGAGTGACCTGATTGAGATACCATCCTCCTGCCACAGCACATAAAGAATACGTCCCTGGGCTCCATTAAACGCATCGATATTTTTTTCGCTGAGAATCTTCTCAAAAATCCGGTCACCAAGCTGTTTTATTTTGGTGACAAGAAATCCGCCATTTGTTTTCATGCAAAAGCTCCTATATAGTAGTTTATAAAATCATACTATATAGGAGCTTTATTGTCAAGAGCTTGTATGTTTGAATAGAGGTAAACTGGAATTTCTATTTGTGTTGCCATGTCATTACATAATCTTTTTCTCCGGTAGCCTCATCTAAGCCACTATGCTGAATCTCAAATCCTTCTCTCTTATAAAAAGATATTGCCCGTGCATTCTTTTGGTATACGTTCAAGTACAACTTACTCCTTTTGTCCTTTGCATAATTCAGCAGAATTTTACCTATACCCTGCGATTGCATTTCACCAGAAACAAAAATGCCCTCAACATATTCATCATTTAACCCTAGGCTTAAACTTAACTACTATTTTTTCTTTGCGATATAAAATACATAACTGTAATAATCTACTACTAATCTAAAATAAAGCGATTATAAGCTATCCTTTTTCCTGTGTTTGTTTTAAAGTTTTCATCTATACACTTTTTTATCTTTTCCTGTTCTTTTTCTTTATCCATAACCGTTAAATTTTCAAGCAAATCAGCTTCCCATTGTATTTGAAAATCAAGTCCATCAATTTTAGATGGAGTATGATGGTTGCCTATTATAAAGCATATTCTATCAATATTTTTGTTATAGCCTACCTTTTTTAATATTTCTTTCGCTACTTCTGGTCCTTCCTTTTCTTGATAGACACCATCAATAGAACCGTATTTTTTTTGTGCTTCAACCGCACCAATATCATGTAGTATAGCAATAATACTGATGAATTCTTTTTCTTCCTCTCCGATATTTTCTCCTTTCATTATATCTTCTGCATTTTTCAAAACTTTGAGAGTATGCTCTATGCCAAAAGGAATTTCTTTGAATACTTCTTTCATCTCTATAATAATTTTTTCTTTAAACATAAATTACCTCCATTTATACCTTATAAGTGTTTTAGTTCTATCTATCCACTTTTTTGTTCGCCGATACAATCAGCATCATGGGACGGCGCATTTCATCCTGCATCCCCGGAATATCCATCATGTATTCCGGCGGCTGCGGCTCCACAATATGATTTATTATAAAACCATTTGAAAGCAGTGTATTTAGATATGTGGTCAGTGTTCTATGATATTTTGTAACCTTTTCTCCCAAAAAGACAGCTGTCCGTTTGCCCTCATAATAATAATTATCCACCGGAAAATGCAGTATTTCTCCTTTTTCGTTATAATGCCAGTCTTGTGTTCCATAGGCAGTAAAAACAGGATGTTCAACCGTAAAAACTAGCTTACCACCAGACTTCAGTATTCTATATATCTTTTTTACTAAAATCTCATAATCTGCTACATAGTGAAACGCAAGTGAACTTAATATTACATCAAAACTCTCCTCTGGGAATTCCACATCTTCTATAGCACAGCATTTATATTCAACCTGTGGAAAATGTGTTTTTTCTTTGGCTACCTCGAGCATTTTATGAGAAATATCAACACCCACAACAGAAGACGCTCCGTGTTCCATCGCATAAATACAGTGCCATCCATAGCCGCATCCTAAATCAAGCACACGCTTATCTTTAAAATCCGGCAGCAGCTTTCTCAATGTTTCCCATTCTCCTGCACCGGCTAGTCCCTGCTGTGAGCGACTCATTTGACTGTATTTTTGAAAAAATATATTATCATCATATTTGTTTTCTTTTCCATATTCTACATAATTCAACCTCTTTCACCTCGCTGTAAACTTCCGATTTTTCGTTCTCTGCGACTTCCCAATAAACGGGAATTTGACTTGCCTATTTTCTTAAAATCTCATGTGGAGCTTCTATTTCATTTGCCAAGGTATGCTCTGTTAATTCTGACATCAATTTCAATTTTTTATTAATCAATGGTCGCATACAATTAGGAACATGTTCCTGATGCGCTCTGTGGATTGCTACACATTCCTTACAGTTTCCGTGATAACGACAGGCTTTCAGGCAAGGACAGTGATCTTTGTCTTTATACTCCTTACGAAATTCCGCTGCAAATTCTTCTTGCAGTCTCAGTCCCTCGACACGGTTTCCCTTATGAAATTCTACCATTGCATCCAGTTCTTTCTGGTTCCCTTCAATCTTCATGTTATTATAGCGCCTCCATTTCAACTATTCCTCATTTTCTGATAAATTCCTGTTATACAAACTGGAATTGTTCGATCTTTTCAAATACTAACGTCCTTAATTCTGTTCAATAATTGATTTATAGTAGTTACCAAAGTCAGCAAGTGAATTAACAATTGGAAGCATTTTTGTTCCGAGTTCCGTTAAGCCGTATTCAACTCTCGGTGGCTGCTCATGGTAATCGTGGCGATATGCCAGTCCATCACTCATCATTTGTCTTAAACTATCTGTCAAAACCTTTTGTGAAATACCATCTATACTTCGTTGTAGCTCATTGAATCTCCATGGACGCTCTTTCAAGTTACGCAAAATCAGCAGTTTCCATTTTCCTCCGATGAGAGATACTGCTGTTGCAACTGGGCATTCCGGTAATTCTTCTTTTGCTCGCATAATTCTCACCTCCGAGTCTATTGTAACACATTCAATTTTGAGTGTACAGTTACAAAAAGGTGCGTACTTGTTTTTGTATGTGTCTCACACTATACTAATACCAATCAACCAGAAACTACAAATTAACTATGGAGGTATTATTATGGCAAATTACACAAAAACAACTATTGGAAAGGAAAACCGAATTGAGCTGCATGAAAAGTTGTCTTTAACAGGTGCAGAAATCAGTTTAAACGAACTACCTGCAGGAGCAAATGTCCCATTTGTTCATTCTCATAAAGAAAATGAAGAAATCTATGGAATTCTTTCAGGTAACGGCAAAGCCATAATTGATGGAGAAGAAATTAGCCTTTCAACTGGAGACTGGCTAAAAATCGCTCCTGCTGCAAAGCGTCAGTTTTTTGCATCCGATATTTCCGGAATTACTTATATCTGCATTCAGGTAAAAGAAAATTCTCTGGAACATTTTACAGCAGAAGATGCCGTAATCGGCTAATTAAAAGTATTTATTTACAGAAATGCACAGTTCCCGATATGCTAAGAACTGTGCATTCCTTTTTTCTTCAATTTTACGATTTCTCAATTTTTCGAACTTGAAATTGTCGGGTTCAAACTGTAACCTCAATTTGATTCCCTTCAATTGCAACAATACAGCTTTCGTAATAGCCATCTCCTGTTGTCCGGGGACCGCTGATTACTTCATAACCAGCAGTTTTCAACTCTACGGTCAAGGCATCAACCTTTTCTTTACTTCCTACACTAAATGCGATATGTGCATATCCCGTGCGAGCAAGTTCTTTAGGTAAATCAGGCATTTTGCAAGATGGTAATTTTTTAGTGTATAAAGGTGGTTTTTAAGCCAATTACCTATCTTGTACGAAAGGTGTACAAAGGTGGTTTTTAACTGTACAAAGGTGGTTTTTCTGGATTCCTTTATCTTTTATCTAAGAAACTGTACAAAGGTGGTCTTTTAATAATAAAAGTTATTTTTGGTGATTATTCACATTTCATAGAACTGTATAAAGGTGGTTTTTTGAGCTTTTTCCCAATTTTACAAGAATGTATAAAGGTGGTTTTTAAGAAGTTATCCACATTTTAAAAAAGTGTACAAAGGTGGTTTTTTCATTATCCACTCTCCAATTCCTCAGGCGCAAACATACATTCGAAAAGCTTGAAGTTATATATGTCTTTGCAAATATACCATATCTATTAGTTGTACACCGCCCTCATAAATTGGGTGGTCATAATTGTCAGTAAAGAAATTGGGAATCTTGTGAGAACGAACAAACCCACATTTTTCATAAAATGGTATCGTCAATGGACTGTCACCTGTTCCAACTTGCAAAACAGAATATTCATCTGCATATTTACTGGCAAGAAAATCAATTAGTGCTTTGCCATAGCCCTTTCCCTGATTTTCCGGATCGACTGCGATATTCTTGATTTCAAGTATTTCGTTACCTTCATCGGTGACAACACATTCAGCTTTTACATCATTGTCTTCAAGCACATACATAGTTCCTTTTTCAAGATAGCGATCAACCATGCTCTCCTGTTCATCAGCTAATAACAATAATGATATAAACTGCTTTTTATTCTCATTCACTTCTCGGATTTTCATATATATTACTCCGTCAAATTGGAATTTGCCAGTCAATTACTTATCTTTTTCCAAAGAAGTAAGAATAGCAATCCTCATTACAACAATCGCTTTATTCATACAATTACACTTCTTTGTAAAATTCTAATTCTTTTCTTTATTTTATTTCCATTAGTCAGATTGAAAGTTAGAGATTTTTCATTTTTGTTATGAACTCTTCATAACTACATTTTCCCATTGTCAAATCCATCATGGCTAAATATTTCATTTCATTCTGAGTATATGGAATATTAATACATGACTCTAATAATTTTTCTTCGTTTTTCAAAGGTGTTATCACATTCTTTTTGTTTTTGTAGGCATAGTAATAACGAACCCCAAATTTTCTTTGAGAGACAGCATTTAAATGTATGCCATCTGGATTTGCTGACAACCCCTGGGCAGTTACAAAATATACATGATTATGATCATTGGCATATCGTAATAATTCTTTATTCACCAAGTCATACTCTGTACAATTAAAACCAAAGCCTATCTTTCCTAAATAGTCACCAAGTCCTCCAATAATAAACGGTACATCGTCTAAATTAAGTTCATTTTTTAAAGCCTCAAAAATTGTATGTAATTTTTCATAATACGTTTTGTAGTTACCATTATAGCTATCATTTTCTCCTTGATGCCACAGAATAGCAATCAAATTACTATTTTGCATTGCAAATTTTGCCTGAATAATTGCATTTTTAAATAATATTTTCTCTATAGACCAGTCATCAATGGAACTGCCACCTTCCGCACATGGAATCAAGCCGATTTGTTCTTCTTTGTTTTCCATGCACCACATTGCAGCAAATGAACCCGCAAGACTTACTCCTGATATAGGACGATCGTAGTTAATTGGTTCTGTCATCATTTGCCATTTTCCATTTCTTAACATCTGGATTCTCTCATTACAAATCATCGGTACTTCATTTATGAATCCACGTCCAGCCATGTTGGACTGTCCAATCATTAATACACTTTTCATTCAACACCTCCACAACTTCCGATTTTTCCACGTAAAAAAGGATGTGCCTTTTTGTGTAATAGGGAATTCCAGGAAATTTCCTATTACACGAGAAATTGCTCTCTCATCACAGTTCACACATTATGCAAACTGCAATCCCATCTCGCACAATCTAATTATATCGCAGCTTTATTATCTCCGTTTATCCATTTATAGTCAAATATTATCATCAAATCGCCAAAATGGACAGCGCTTGCCAATACACTGATTGTTCTGAGCATAATGCGTACAATGGACTTCTGTGCATTCCATTTCGATTCCAAAATGCGTTTTTACAAAATCAACCGCCGCCAGAATCGCCAGATAAGAATCTCTTTTACAACACCTCGGACCGCCGGTGTGCGAAATCGCTTCCAGTGCTTTTGATGTCATCTGATTCGAAAGTCCCCAGGATTCCTCCGTCAGTGGCGTCGCCCCAGACAAGATAGATACAAACATACCTGCGCTGATTCCCGCTCCGCAGGCACCCCAGAATCCGCAGGTTCCTCCTGGAACGGCTTTTCCACGGTTCAGCATTTCCATCACAGATTCCCGCAGATTAATAGCACCTCCCGCATTTTTATATGCAGTAAGCAGCGCCGCTCCCACCATGCCATGATGCTCCGGTCCATGCATATGGCAAAACGGTGCATCCATCATCTTCCGGACAATCTCGATCGGATTTCTGGATGTTTCGTCTATACACAGGGAAAGAATGGTGTCCAGTCCCTTCGTATGACAATCATTACAAACATAATGCCCGTTCTGGCATCTGGTCTTGCTCAATTCTTTTTTATGACATAATTCGCACTCCATCCATTCATCCTGTTCCAGATAAATAAGAGGTGCTTTACAGACAATACATTCTTCTTGCATGGGATTTCCATCTCCTTCACATTCATTTCCCGGCCAGCGCGTTGAGTTTCTGCACTATATCCATACTTCCCGACCGGAAACCTTCCAGATCGAGTGTAATGTACAGAAAACCCATTTCTTTTAATGTCCTGCAGATCGTCTCCCGCTCGGCAATCGCTTTTTCAAATTTATCCGCATCCACCTCGATCCGGACAATATCGCCATGCAGGCGCAGGCGCACATTTCCGCCAAACACGCTTCGAAGATAATCTTCGCCTTTCTCAATCCGCTTCAAAACTTCCATGTCAAAGGAAGTTCCATATGGAAGGCGGGTCGCCATACATGGCATGGACGGACGGGATGCAACGGAAATTCCTAAGTCAGCTGCAAATGCCTTGACATCCTTTTTCTCCAGTCCGCACTGTGCAAGTGGACTGACGACACCCAGCTCACGGAGTGCCTGGATACCTGGGCGGTACACATGCAGGTCGCTCTCATTGGTTCCGTCCATCACGCACGGAATCCCCTCTTCTTTTGCAAAATCCAGAAGTGTCGCGAACAGGTGGTGTTTGCAGATATAACAGCGGTTGACCGGATTCGTCCGGATGGCTTCCAGCTCCATCTCATTGACCTGGATAATTTTATGGATCGCGCCCAGCTCCTTTGCCACCCGCTCCGCGATCTCCAGATCACAGGCTGGGTGCAGCATGGTGTGAAATGTCACGGCATAAACCGGCATTCCCGTCTTCTTCGCCGTATCACACGCCAGCTTGAGAATCAGGCTGCTGTCCACACCGCCCGAAAAGGCGACACAGACCGGTGCTTTCGCTTTTTCTGCCATGAACTGTTTTAAAGCTTCTCTTTTTTCTGTCTCTGATATCATTGGTTTATTTTCCATGGTTCTTGATTCTCCTCTTAATTATCTAACGAGAATGCACTGTGCCGTTTTTCAATCTCAAAAGTGCCTACTGTAAACTAATACTTCCGTCTTCCATTACTCCGTGGAATACTTCCATGAAGCGCTTCCCTGTCTCCCGGCAGATCGCGCGCACGCTCTCATACTCCGGATAGCACGTATCCACGCCGCCGCGCTTGCAGATTTTTACCTTTGCTGCCCCGTAACGGGTCTGGATCTCCTTTACTTCCCGTGGCAGTATCGTCCTCTCTACTGGATAACGGCGCACACCAATCGTGGTCGTACAGGAGAATACAAGCTGTTCTAATTCTTCTCGTTTTTCTGCCGTTGTCAGTACATGAAGCACATACGCCGGACGGTTTTTCTTCATATATGCCGGTGTGTACCACACATCTCTGGCGCCCGCTTCCAGAAGCACCTCCATCGCATATCCCAGCGCCTCGCCGGTGCAGTCGTCCAGGTTTGCCTCCATGACCCACATGGAGCTCTCGTCGTGACCGTCTTTTCCGGTTTCTACTTCCACCGTTTTATCCGTCAGAAGCATCGCCCGCAGGATATTCGCGTGCGCGAAATCCTTATTTCCGGCGCCGATACCGATCTTTTCGATCTGGTACTTCTTCGGAAGCGCCGCTTCTGTCCGGAATGCCGCCGCGATCGCCGCGCCGGTCGGCGTTACCATCTCTCCTTCGACATCCCGAAGCGTCAGTTCCAAGCTCTGTGCTGCTGCGATATTTGCCGTCGCCGGAACCGGAACCGGCATTAAACCGTGCTGGCAGCGTGCGAATCCATGACCTTCGGAAAGCGGCGATATCACCACGCGGTGGATTCCCAGATCCTCCAGGCAGAATGCCGCACTGATAACATCCACAATCGAGTCAATTGCACCAACTTCATGGAAATGAACCTCGCTGACCGGGATTCCGTGTGCTTTCGACTCTGCCCCCGCTACAATCTCGAACATCCGGCGCGCCAGGTTTTTAACGCGGTCAGATGCATCCAGACGATCGATGATCTCGAAAATGTCATGGATGTTGCGGTGGATGTGAGGATGCATATGATCGTGGGTGTGAGCGTGATCATGGCTGTGCTCATGGTCGTGAGTGTGTTCATGATCGTGATGATGCTCATGGTCGTGCTCATCATGGCTATGTTCGTGCTCATGACCATGTTCGTGGTCGTGATGATGCTCGTGGTCGTGATGATGCTCGTGGTCGTGATGATGCTCGTGGTCGTGATGATGCTCTTCTTCCTCTAAATGTACATCGAAATCATACGCATCGATTCCACATTTCTTCGTCCGCCCAAAATGCAGATGATACCCGGATACGCCCAGACTGTCCAGTGCCTGTACCAGTTTTTCCCGGCTTGCTCCAAGATCCAACAGTGCGCCAACCGTCATATCTCCACTGATTCCAGACGCACAATCCAGATATAAGATTTTCTCATCCATTTTTTACTTCTCCTTCCAGTCTTCTCTCTTTTGATACATTCCCGCTTTTCCGCTCTCATGCATCTATTGTCCTGTTTATTTCCACAATAACACAAACTTTCTATCACTCTGCCGTCTTCTTCGGCTCCCGCACCGCCAGGCGGTTGATCTGCGCCGCCAGATATGCTGCGCCGTAGCCGTTATCTATATTTACAACCGAAATGCCGTTCGCACAGGAATTAATCATCGTGATCAATGCCGACAGTCCATGAAAACTTGCACCATAGCCGACCGAGGTCGGAACCGCAATGACCGGATTTTCCACCAGCCCGGCGACAACTGTGCCAAGCGCGCCTTCCATTCCCGCCACCGCAATCACGCAGTTTGCCCGCGCAATCGCCTCGCGTTTGGATAAAAGGCGATGGATGCCCGCCACCCCTATATCATAGTAGCGCTCCACGCGGCAGCCGAAAAATTCTACCGTTTTGGCAGCTTCCTCCGCAACCGGGATATCCGCGGTTCCGCCTGTGCAGACTGCCACCAGCCCTTCCAGCTTCCACGGTGTCTCCGATGATTTTCTCGCCTGCAAAATTTTTGAAACCGGATCGTATTCTATCTCCGGGATGCGCGCCCGCACTAGATTCCACTGCTCTGGCGTCGCCCGCGTTCCGAGTACTTCCCCATTTTCCCGGTACAGCGTCTCGAAAATATCCGCCAGATAGGCATCCGGCTTTCCTTGGCAGAACACCGTCTCTGGGAATCCCGAACGCAATTTCCGGTGCAGATCCAGCTTCGCATACCCTAAATCTTCGTAAGGAAGATTCTTGAACGCATTCTCCGCTTCCTCAATACTCGTATCCCCCCGTTTTACCTCTTCCAACAGCTTCCGAACATCCATTTTTCCTCCTCCTTACCAAATCCCGAATTATTAATCTCTTACTATCGCCCATCTTCTTGTCCTTTGGACAAGAAGCATCCCTCGCTCTTATGAGCTCGGTCAATCCCGATTTTCTCTGTCAATATGTGCACTGGCTAAACTGCTGCCATCTTTTCCTGCAATGCCTTTAAATCAATCCGCCGCGTGCAAATCCGCTTCAAAAGAGATTCCGAATGGCTCACAATCACCATTCCCAGCTCCCGCTCCTTTGCCTCCTGCAAAAGCGCCTGCCAGATCTGGCTCTGGGTCACTGCGTCAAACATCGCGGTAATCTCATCCGCCAGCAAATACCTCGGATTTGCCGCCAGCGCTCTGGCAATACAAAACCGCTGCAGTTCGCCTCCGGAAAGCTCCGATGGGAACCGATCCAGCCATTCTTCCCGGATGCCAAGCCGTCCCCGGCTCTCCTCATCCACCTGACCGCCTTCACTGAGAACCTGGCGCATCCGCCAGCGCGGGTTGACCGCCTGCTCCGGGTGCTGCCAGATTAACTGCACCGGCATACAGCCCCGGATATTCTCAATCGGTATGCCGTCAATCTCTACCATTCCCGCCTCCGGTCTCTCATATCCCGCCAGCAGGCGACACAGCGTCGTTTTTCCATATCCGCTCGGCGCCACCAGCCCCACGCGCTCTCCCGGCTCAATTTTCAGGGAAATACGCGTCAGCACGTGGCGCCCGCCATTTTCATATGAAAAAGATAGGTTTTCTGCCTTTAGTGACATCTCATTCTCCTCCAAAAAATTCATGTTCCGGCAGCGCCCGGTAGAGCGCCTGCGTGTATGGCTCTTTCAGATTCCGTCCCTCCCGGAAGTTCTCCGGCTTTACTTCCTCCAGAATCGTCCCGTCATAAAACACCAGAATCCGGTCCGCCATCTCAATCGCCAGTTCCAGATCATGAGTAATCAAAAGCACCGCTGCCCCGTCCTGTGCCATCTCTTTTAAATGACGGATCACATGGCGCGCGGTCATCGCCTCCAGCCCCGGTGTCGGTTCATCCGCCACAATCAGCCTCGGCTCCTGCATCAGTGTCGCTGCCATCAGGACGCGCCGCGCCATGCCGCCCGACAGCTCAAATGGATAACATTTTTCCACTGATTCATCCAGCCCGTACCGCTTCAAAAGCTGGCGGCATTTTGCCCGCGTCGCTTCATCTTTTCTGCCGCCGCAGATCTGATCCCCGACCCGCATCAACGGATCGAGGTAGGAAACCCCCTGCGGAATCAGGGAAATCCCATTGCCCCGCAGCCCGGCAAGCCGCGTCTCATCCAGAACCTCTCCCTGATAGGAAATTTTTCCTTCCATCCGGCAGTTGTACGGCAAGATCCCCAGAATCGCGTGCGCCAGCAGGCTTTTTCCCGAACCACTCGCCCCGACCACCGCCGTCAGCTCCCCACTGAAAAGTTTGCAGGAAAGGTCGCGGAGCGGATGGAGTTCGCGCCGTCTAAGCCCACGCGCGTACTGCGTAAAATATAAGTTTAGATTTTGAATTTTCAATATCGGCTTTTCCATGGAATCACGATTTTCACGCAATCTCCGTTCTTTGAGAACGTCTGTCTGTTCCAAATCTGATAGCCGCATCGTTTTTGATTGTTTCTGTCTTAATCGCATCATTTTATCAAAATATATGTTTTTCTGCCTCATTCCCAGCATCCTCTACTCATGCACGCTCCCCGGATCCATCAGCCGCCCCAGGCTCTGCCCGATCGCCTGAAATCCCAGCGTTACCAGCACCAGTGCCGCGCCCGGAAAGAGCGCCAGCCACCATTTTCCGGTAATCAGGTACGACATACTCTCGGATAAAATAACACCGATCGCCGGTTGCTCGGAGGAAAGGCCGAAGCCCAGAAAGGTCACGCCCGCCTCATGAAGAATCGCATGGGGAAAGAGAAGAATTAACCCGGTTACAAATTGCCGCGATACCTGCGGTACTATGTGGTTCCAGGCAATCCACCAGGGCTTTTTCCCCAGTTTTTCGGAGATCCGCATATACGGACTGTCCCGGATCTGTAAGATTTCCGCCCGCAAAAGCCTCGCCAGGGACGCCCAGTGCGTCAGGGCAATCCCGGCTGCTACACCCCGGAATCCCTTTCCCAGACTGTAGGAAATCAGGATCAGGAGAAGCATGTGCGGGATTCCCATTACCAGATTAATCAGCCCGCATACCAATGAATCCATCAGGCCCCCGCCAAGCGACGCCAGCAATGCAAGCGCCAATGCCACCGCGGCGCTGATCGCCGCGGTCAGAAGCCCCAGCCGGATGCTTAAAGAAAGCCCCGCAACCGTCCGTTTCAGCATATCCCGCCCCATCCAGTCGGTTCCAAACAGCCCGCCGGTTCCCGGAGGCAGGTTTTTTCTCGCAAAATCGACCTGCTGTGCGGCATCCTCCCAGACGATTCCAAGCACTGTCACCAGAATCAAGAAAAGGAGGGAAATTCCCAGCAGCCAGAGTGTTTTCTTTCTCATGCCCTACCTCCTTTCCTAAGTCTCGGATCGACCAGCCGGTACAGCCCATCCGCCGCTGCATTTCCTGCAAATACAAGCACGGCACTGATGAGTGTAATTCCCAGCAGAAGCGGGATATCGCTTCCCAGCCCCGCCGTGACCGCCGCCCGTCCGAGTCCCGGATAGGAAAAGACCTGTTCCACCAGCACCGAACCGCCGAAAATCTCGCTGATCGAGCCAAATTGCAGCGTAATTACCGGGAGAAGCAGGTTGCGGAGTCCATGCCGGAAAATCAGCCGCCAGCCGCTCTCGCCCCGCGCCCGCGCATAGAGTACGTAATCACTTTCCAGAATCTCAATCACTTTTTCGCGCGTGTGCATCGCAATCGAAGAAATCCCTGTCAGTCCCAGCGTACACGCCGGCAGAAATGCGTGATACAGGCGATCCGCCAGGCTGACCTCGTCCGCCGCCATTCCCACCGGGACACTGAACCCGATTGGGAAGATGGGAAGCTGCACTGTAAAGAGAAGCAGCAGCACCAGCGCCAGCCAGAAGGACGGCGTTCCCGCGATCACGATGCAATAGCCCGTAATCAGGCGATCCACCCACTTGCCCCGTTTTGCCGCCGCTGCAATTCCTAAAAATATCCCCACGATTCCCGAAAACAGCCACGCAGACAGAAGGAGCCACACTGACGCAGACGCCTTTTCCGCGATCACCTCCAGCACCGGTCTGCGGTACAGAAGGGAAATGCCAAAATCACCATGACAGATGCCCGAAATCCAGCTAAAGAAGCGCTTCCAGACCGGCACACCAACGCCCCAGTACGCCTGCAGCTTCTCGATCTGCTCCGGCGCCATCGAGCCGAGCGCCGTCTGCCCGACATTCGTCTGCAGCGGATCGACCGGAGACATCGACACCAGCAGAAACGATACCAGACTGACTGCCAAAAGCAGCAGAATCAGGTGCAGCAGACTGCGCCCAAACCATTTCATCCTACTCATAGTACCACCGATCGACATTGTTGACGATGGACCAGCCGTGACCGTGCGGATGCACCTTCTGCTCTGCGACATGAAGCCCGTCTCTCACCCAGTACAGATGATCGACATTTACCAGCCAGATCCACGGAAGATCACCCTCGGCTGAAACGCCCGTCTCGCCGTCCCACTGCGCCGTTTTCCACAATTCATACGAACTTTCCAGATCCGGTGCTTCCAGGGCCTCATCCATATAAGCGTCCACGGTCTCATTCGCATACGGCGAATATTCTGCCAGCCCCGTATCTGCCTTTGTATGGTAAATATTATAAAATTCCATCGGCGTGTGCGCGCCCCAGCCCCAGAGAAGCGGCTGCGACTGTGCCTCGTCATACGCAGTATCCCAGCCGGTGCCGCGGATCGATGCGTCAATTCCAATCTCTTTTAACTGCTGTGCCGTATCGGCTGCCAGCGCCTGACGCACCGAATCCCCGGTCGGATAGAGAAATTCCAGAATGGCTTTCACTCCATCCTTTTCGCGGATGCCGTCAGCATTTTTCTTCCATCCCGCCGCATCCAGCATCTCTTCCGCCTTCTCCACATCATAGGAAATTTTCTCCATTTCATCGTTGTACCACGGCATCTTGTCACAGACACTATATGCCGGGCTGCCGTAACCATTTAACACATGATCGATCATTTCCTGCCGGTCAATCGCCAGGTTGATCGCCCGGCGCACCTGCACATCCGCGGTAAAATCATTGCCGATTTTTACGCCATCCCCCCGTACCGTCTCCGGCACTGCCGGGAGGTTAAATCCACGGTTGTCCACCGTCTCACAATCCAAAAGACTGAATTCTGGAACCGACTGGTCTGCATAGGACGCCGCCGTGTACGCCACATCCACCTGCCCGGCGCGCACCGCCACAAATGCCGCATCCTCTTCCATAAAGAGAATCGTGACCTGCCGCATCTTCGGCGCATCCCCATAATAATCCGGGTTGGCTTCCAGAATCACCTGCTGCCCCTTGTCCCACTGTTTCAGGATATATCGCCCGGAACCGATCGGATGTGTGCCGTAATCCGTTCCATATGCATGCTCCGGCACAATTCCCGTCACCGCCATCGTGTATGACCAGATAGCAAACGGGCGTTCCATCTCAAACACAACCGTCACATCATCGATCGCCTCCGCCTGTTTCAGCATTGAAAAATCGTTGACGGAACTCGTCTTTTTCAATGTGTTATAAGTGAATGCCACATCCTCCGCGGTCAGCGCCTCGCCATCCGTGAATTTCGCATCGTCGCGGATCGTCACCGTCCATGTCATTCCATCCTCGGAGGTCTCCACATCCGTCGCCAGATCATACCCGATACTCAAATCTGCTTCTGTCACCGTCAGGGTGCTCTGGATCAGCGGTTCATGCATATGCTCGCCCGCGCCCCAGCCATATGCCGGATCAAAGCCCGCCTCCGGCTCTGAAGTCGGCGGCATCGCGATAATAACGCTTGTTTGGGTATTTTCCGTCTGTTCTGCGCCGGAACCGCCTTTCTGTGCCTGATTTCCAGCGTTTCCGCATCCGGAAAGCATGACTGCCGCCGCTAAGGCAGTAACGCCAAGTTCCCTGGCTTCTCCGAACACCTTTCCAATGATTTTGCCTGTATTTTCTCGTTTTTTCATATTTTCTGTTGTACCCCTATATTTTTCTTTATGAAACAAAAGGATATCAGAAAAGTGCGATCCCTACTGAACCGCTGTACCTTCCTGGTATCCTTCTCCATTTTTCTTATTTATTTTATGTGCGGCTATTTAACTCGCTTCTCTGCCAACAGCATAGACACCTGATTCCTATTTTTTCGTTCCCCCGCTTCTGCAAGGCAGCATCTGCTTGTGCAGCGCTGTTTTCTTTTTCTTATATACATTTAGACTCATTTTAGATGTCTGTTATCTTATTATTATTCCGTCGGCGTCGTCTTTCTCACATTCGTCTCCAGGAAACGGTTATATCCGAGCCAGCCCGGATTCTCCCCGCCGCTCTTTAAGACTTCCAGCATCGTCTCCATCTTCGCATCGGTATTGTCCGCGAAATTCAATGCCAGCGCCTCCAGAAGCGCCGGTTTCTTCGGGGAACCGTACTCTAATTCGCCGTGGTGCGCAAGGATGCAGTGCTTTAACTCCGCCGCTGTCTTTGCCGGGAATCCCGGAATCTCCTTAATACGGTCTGCAACCATCATCGTGCCGATCACGATATGACCTAAGAGCTGACCGTCGTCCGTATAATCATTTTCCGGAAACGCGGATAATTCCTGCACTTTTCCGATGTCGTGGAACAGCGCCGCCGTCAGAAGCAGATCGCGATTCAGCGCCGGATATGACTTCGTGTAGAAATCACAGAGTTTCATAACACTTAACGTATGTTCCAAAAGTCCGCCCACAAAACCATGATGCACACTCTTCGCCGCCGAATGGAAGCAGAATTTCTTCACAAACGCCTTATCTTCCAGGAAACAGCTGGATGCCAGCTTTTTCAGGTACGGATTCTGGAAAGACTGCACCAGAGCCGTCAGATCCTGATACATTATCTTGATATCCTTTGAGCTGACCGGAAGGTAATCACTTTCCTGATACTCGCCCTCGTCTGCCTTGCGTATGCGCTTGATATTTAACTGGTTGGAACCCTGGAAAACCGTCACATCGCCGTCCACATAGACGTACTGCAGCGGCTCAAAATCATTGATGCCCGGAGAACTTAAATCCCAGATTTTGCAGTCTACCGTGCCTGTTTTATCCTGAAGCAGCACGGAAGCGTACTCTTTTCCGTTTTTCGTCACCGCGTGCTGTTTCGTCTTACATAAATATACGTCCGAGACTCTCATTCCTTCCCGGAACTGTTCAATATATCTCATTCTGCCTATATCCTCCTGAATTTCTATCTGGCGCGCAGAGATACCAAAAATGGAATTTCCGTGTATCCGTCGCGCCCTTTCCGCATCACATTTACCGATACAGACACGCCGCTCGCGGAATTTTCAATCTGCGCCTGGAGATCTTTGAAACTTCCGATCTCCTTTGTGCCAAATTTCACAATAATATCGCCGGGCTGGATGCCAGCGTCATATGCCGGGCTGCCGGAGACTGCCTCCGTCACGTAAACGCCCGCCGGAATGCCGCTCCCCTGCATCGCACGGCTCACATCCTGTCCCAGGATGCCCAGATATGCCGCCGAAGCGCCATTCGTCAGCCGCTCCAGAATCGGCTTGTAGCTGGAAATGGTGTACGCCGCCGTCCGATCCGTACAGCTCTCGCTGCGGCAGGACTCCGATGTCCAGCCGACCATCTCTCCGGCTGTATTGATCAAAAAGGTACCCGTCTGCGAATTGCTGCTGATATCCGCATACAGGATCCGCGTCAGTCCATCTGTAATCTGCACATTGCGCGCCACGTAGGATACCGTTCCGAACGAAAGCGAATGCACCTGTCCGGACGGACCGCCGATACCTACGAGGACATCGCCTGCCTTGACCGTATATGAATTGGCAAGTGAAAGCACCTGCACCTTTTTCCGCTCTTCTTCCGGCAGATTGCCGGACGGCACCGCCACAACTGCCATTCCGAGCACTTCGTCAATCTGGCGCACTGTACCAGCGATCTTCGTTCCATCCGAAAATCTCACATTGATCGAATCTGCCGCCCGCACCGCATCGGCGTAAGTAAAGATCAGAAATTCTCCATCACTCTCCGCGATGACTGCACCTGCATAATCACCCGTATTTTCCACCGGGTTTCCAAATATATCCGTATCCTGTTTGCCGGAGCTGACCGTCACGATCGACTTATCACCCTGTTCCCCGATTCCACGCAGCACCGACGTCATCGAATTGAAATTGTCTGCGGAAAACTGATAGCTGGAAAGCGCCTCGCTGACCGCCTCATCAATCTCCTGCTCCATTTGTTCCGGCTGCGCTGTCATATCCGCATCTGCACCGTCCGACGGCGAAACAGAGTCCGGATCGTCCTTGGAAAACTCGACTGAGGATGTCTCCTGCATCCCATTTTCCTGAAAACACCGATCCGCAAACGGCTTTACCGCCGCAAACGAAACCGCCGCGACTCCTCCAAATACGGCTGACGCGCATACAAAGAGAGCCACCCGCTTCGCAATCTGTTTTCTGGTCAGCGGCGGCTTCACTATCGTTTCTCTCATGAATTCCCGTTTTTCCTTTTTTTCAAGTTCTTCTGAATCCGGCATTTCACTTTCCCCTTTGCATAACATATCCTAATTATACTTTCCTTCTTAAGGTTATGCAAGAAAAAAGTGCGAATGCTTGGCTAGACAGCGGGGAATGTGATATAATGTGAACACTTGACGAGGTCTTTTCGAGTCTAGTGAGAACTTATACCTGACCACTTAATGAGATCTTTCACGAATTCAGTGGTCACGGTATCATGTGAACACCATTTAAATAAGAGGATTACCACAACATGAATGAAAAAGCATTAAAAACTCTCGAATATACAAAGATCATCGACCAGCTCACGGAGTACGCCTCCACGGAGATGGGAAAACAGATGTGCCGGGAACTGCAGCCGTCCTGTGATCTGGGGACGATCCGGCAGAGCCAGACGGAGACGACCGATGCCCTGACGCGCGTCCGCATGAAGGGAAGTCTCTCCTTCGGCGGCGTGAAGGATGTGCGTGGTTCCATGAAACGTCTGGAAATCGGAAGTTCCCTGGGGATCCCGGAGCTTCTCGCTGTCAGCTCCCTGCTGACAGTCGCTGCCCGCGCGCAGAGCTACGGACGCCATGAGAAATCCGAAGAATTTCCAGATGATTCCCTTGATGAGCGCTTCCGCGCCCTGGATCCGCTGACGCCGGTCAACAATGAGATCAAGCGCTGCCTGCCATCCGAGGATGAGGTCAGCGATGACGCAAGTCCGGGACTTGCCAAAGTGCGCCGCTCCATGAAGATCGTGGGCGGACGCGTCCATACCCAGTTAAATTCTATTTTAAATTCCAGCCGAACCTATTTACAGGATGCCGTCATCACAATGCGCGACGGGCGCTACTGCCTGCCGGTCAAGGCTGAGTATAAATCCCAGGTCCCAGGCATGGTACATGACCAGTCCTCGACCGGTTCGACTGTATTTATCGAGCCGCTCGCGATCGTCAAGCTGAACAACGAACTGCGCGAGCTGGAAATCCAGGAAAAACGGGAAATTGAATTTGTTCTGGCAGCTCTTTCCAGCCAGCTTATGCCTTACACCGACGCGATCCTCTCGGATCTTTCGATTCTGGCAGAGCTCGATTTTATTTTCGCAAAGGCAGCTCTTTCCCGCCACTATAACTGCGTGGAACCGAAATTTAACAACAAACGGTATATCAATATCAAGGACGGACGCCATCCGCTCTTAAATCCGAAACAGGTCGTTCCGATCAACATCTGGGTTGGCGATTCGTTTGACCTTCTGATTGTGACGGGTCCAAACACGGGTGGTAAAACCGTTTCTTTAAAAACCGTCGGACTCTTTACCCTGATGGGGCAGTCAGGACTCCATATCCCGGCATTTGAGGGATCCGAGTTGGCTGTTTTTGACAATGTATTTGCCGACATTGGCGATGAGCAGAGCATCGAGCAGAATCTGAGTACATTCTCCGCCCATATGACGAATATCGTTTCGATTTTAAATGAGGCGGACGCCAATTCGCTCTGTCTCTTCGATGAGCTCTGTTCCGGTACCGACCCGACCGAGGGCGCGGCGCTGGCGATTGCGGTTTTAAATTTCCTGCACAACATGACCTGCCGGACGATCGCAACCACGCATTACAGCGAATTAAAAGTCTTTGCGCTGACCGCGCCAGGCGTTGAAAATGCCTGCTGCGAGTTCAACGTCGAGACTCTCCGCCCGACCTACCGCCTGCTCATCGGTATTCCAGGAAAAAGTAATGCATTTGCCATTTCCCGCAAGCTGGGGCTGCCGGATTATATCATCGACGAGGCGAAAAACCAGATGGAGCAGAAGGACGAATCCTTCGAGGATCTGCTTGCCAATCTGGAAAACAGCCGCGTGACCATTGAAAAAGAGCGCGAAGAGATCGCCTCCTATAAACAGGAAATTGAAACGCTGAAGAACCGCCTCCAGCAGAAGGAAGAACGTTTCTCCGAGCAGAAGGAAAAAATGCTTTCCAAAGCCCGCGAGGAAGCTCAGAAGATCCTTCAGGATGCGAAGGACACCGCCGATCAGACGATCCGCAACATCAACAAGCTTGCCAAGTCTTCCGGCGTCAATAAAGAACTGGAAGCTGAGCGGACCAAGCTACGCGGCAAGATCCAGGATGTAGACAAGAAACTGGCAGTTAAGAAAACCGCCGCACCGAAAAAAGCCGTTTCCGCGAAAAAGCTGCGTCTCGGCGATACCGTGCGCGTTCTCTCGATGAATTTAAAGGGAACCGTCAGCTCCCTGCCGAACGCCAAGGGCGATCTGTATGTACAGATGGGAATTCTGCGCTCCCTCGTCAATATCCGCGATCTGGAAATGGTCGAGGAAGCATCCATCACCGGACCGGGACTTTCCGGCACGCATACGGGTGGTTCCCGCGGATCCGGAAGCGGAAGCAGCAAGATCAAGATGTCCAAGTCCTTCAGCGTATCGCCGGAGGTCAACCTGATTGGCATGACCGTCGATGAGGCGATCCCGGTACTCGACAAATACCTGGATGATGCCTACCTGGCGCATCTTCCGCAGGTCCGCGTCGTACATGGTCGTGGAACCGGCGCTTTGAAAGCGGGCGTACACCGCCACTTGAAGAAATTAAGCTATGTCAAGGAATACCGGCTTGGCGAGTTTGGCGAAGGCGATACAGGCGTTACAATCGTGACATTTAAATAAGAAATATCCATAACTGTGAAGGTACTGAACAGTTACAAATATCCAAAAAAACAGGAGGAATCAACATGGCTGAAAAGCAGCGCATTCTCATCGTAGATGACGACTACAACATTGCTGAACTAATCTCACTTTACCTGACGAAAGAATGTTTTGAAACGAAAATTGTCGGAGACGGGGAAGAAGCTCTCCGGGTATTTCCCGAATTTCAGCCCAACCTGATTCTCCTTGATCTGATGCTTCCGGGCATCGACGGCTATCAGGTCTGCCGGGAACTGCGAAGTACCTCCCAGGTGCCAATCATCATGCTCTCCGCCAAGGGCGAAATCTTTGATAAGGTGCTGGGGCTGGAGCTGGGCGCCGATGACTACATGATCAAACCATTCGATTCGAAAGAGTTGGTTGCCAGAGTCAAAGCCGTTCTGCGGCGCTACCAGCTGCCGGTGCAGATGCCTGCATCGTCCGTGACCGAACAGCATGGCAATTTTGTCGAATATCCGGATCTCATCGTCAACCTGACGAACTACTCCGTCATTTACAACGGACACTCGATCGAGCTGCCGCCGAAGGAACTGGAACTGCTCTATTTCCTCGCGTCCTCACCAAACCAGGTATTCACAAGGGAGCAACTTCTCGACCATATCTGGGGATATGAATACATCGGCGACACGCGGACGGTAGATGTCCATATCAAGCGGCTCCGTGAAAAAATCAAGGGCAACGACAAGTGGGCGCTGACGACCGTCTGGGGGATTGGATATAAATTTGAGGTAAAACGGTAACTGTTAGTAAAGGAACTGAACTGTTACGTGAAGAGGTAACCGGAGGTTTACCATGAAATCAAACCACTACACACATTCTCTTTATTATAAACTGCTGATCGGCTATCTCATCTTCGGTCTGCTTGGATTCATCACGATCGCGACCATCTCATCTGAGATGACCTACCACCATCTGGTGGAACGCGAATCGGAGGTTCTGTATGACGAGGCGACCATGATTGCCGATCGGTGCAGCAAAGCCTACGAGGGCAAAACCATCAATCTCGACTCGGCATACCCACAGCTCGAGGCGGTTTCCGCCTATCTGCAATCGGATATCTGGATCCTGAACCATGAGGGCACCATCGTTGCGGACAGCAGCGACAGTCGTACCGGCATCGCAATCGACGATTTCGACCCGACCGCACAGGGCAACCGGCTCTATTCCATCGGACAGTATTACAACCTGTTTGACAGCAAAGTACTCTCCGTTTCCGCCCCGATCACAGGCAATATGAAGACCTACGGCTACATCGTGATTCATATGCCAATCCAGAACATTGAGGCGGAACAGAACGGATTTCTAAATATTATTTACATAACATCGATCATCCTGTTCTTCCTATCCCTGGTGGTGCTTCTTGTTTTTACAAAAGTGGTCTATTTCCCGCTCAAAAAGATTACGGTCGCAGCCAATGAATATGCAGCCGGAAACCTGGCACACAATATCCCGATTACCACCCACGACGAGATCGGCTATCTCGCCAGCACATTAAACTATATGTCCAGCGAGTTAAATGAAATGGAACAGTACCAGCACAATTTCATCGCGAACGTATCGCACGATTTCCGCTCGCCGCTGACCTCCATCAAGGGCTATCTCGAGGCGATTCTCGACGGCACAATCCCGCAGGAACTCTATCATAAATACCTGCACATCGTCATTTCCGAAACCGAACGCCTCAACAAGCTGACCCAAGGCATGCTGACACTCAACTCCTTGGACAGCAAAGGCTACTTAACCCGGACAAATTTCGATATCAACCGGACGATCAAGGATACCGCCGCAACCTTCGAGGGCACGTGCAGCGCGAAAGGCATCACGTTTGACCTGACCTTTGCGGATAGCATCCAGATGGTCTACGCCGATCTCGGAAAAATCCAACAGGTTCTCTACAACCTGATCGACAACGCGATCAAATTCAGCCACGAGGATTCGATCATTTACATCCAGACCTCCATCCGGTATGAAAAAATCTTCATTTCCGTCAAAGACACCGGCATCGGCATCCCGAAGGACAGCCAGAAGAAAATCTTTGAACGTTTCTACAAGACCGACTTATCGCGCGGAAAAGATAAAAAGGGCACCGGGCTGGGGCTTGCGATTGTCAAAGAGATTATTCAGGCACATGGGGAAAATATCGACGTTGTCAGCACCGAGGGCGTGGGGACGGAATTTATTTTTAGTCTGCCGAAGGCGACGGCGCTATAGCAAATTGAAACTGTCAAATCCCTTCGCAATTACAGCAAATCTTCCATCTGGCATCCCAGTGACCGTGCAAGCGCACGCACGGTTTCTGCGGATGCTTTTTGAATCTTCTTTTTTCCCTGTTCATACTGCTGAATACTCCGCAGCGTAACCCCCGATTGCTCTGAAAGATCCTTTTGGGTATATCCCGCCATCTTCCGGATCCGCCGCAACGCGTTTTTTCCCTGCTCTTTTCTTCGAATGATTCTGTCTGCCGCCTCAACAAATTTATCCTCCGGAGCTTCATGAAGTGCCGGATACATTTCCACAACCTCCCGGACCGGAAGCCCTGCTTCAATTTCCTTAAATTTCTTCTCACTGTACCACTGATAATACGCCAGTATCCAGCCACTCCAATACTCTCTGGAACAGGTAAATTCTACCTGCGGTTCCGGCAGTTCGTCCTTTTTTCCCGCTTTTCGAAGCACTTCCTCCGCAAGCTCCGTTCCAGAAAAGCCGCTCACTACTCTTGGTACACCTTCCCCAAATTTTTCTGCATACCCAGTTGTAAGAAACAATTTCCAAAAATCTTCCAGATCCATCCCACAGGCATTGACCGCATAATCTGTCATTTCCCCCAGATTTCTCATCGCATCATCCAGATATTCAATCCCATAAGCGCTCATCCTCAGCCGACACCTCCCCTCGAATCAAATCCCGCATATAAATACCGTCGATATCATCCTCTTCCACCTTTTTCCGGTATGCATTTCTAGCTTGCTCATCCCTGGCTCTTCGTTTTACATAATATTCCACTGAATCTACTCCTTCATAAGAAAGAAAGTGTATCGCCTGAAATGCCTTCTGACTCTTTAATACATACTGCTCTCCCAATTTTCCCAACCGCATCGCATACGAAAGCTGCTCTAACGATATTTCATTATTTACAAACGCCCTTGCAAATGAAAAATACGAATCATCCGCCCGGTACCCAATCACCACATCATATCCGTCCACATCCGGGAGGAAATGTTCCAGCAGCCACTCTCTTCCCCGTTTCATGACCGCCGAAGAAAGGCGGATTTTCCGGTATTTCATCAAAATCGCCAGCCAATGAAGAACGCTGTAGTGCTTCTCCATCAAATTTAAAATCAAAAGACCGGTTTCATCCATTTCATACTGATTCACATAGCCGTCCTCTCGCTCGGCGCACGACCACTCCTTCGCCAGCTCCAGACTCTCCGTACAATAAAAGCCCTGTCCGTAGTCATTATAGACCTTTCCCTGACCATACATAGGAGTAGAAATAATTTCCAAGGAACCGTGATATAAAATTTTTCTCATTCTGAGGAACCTCCTTATCTATTATGGGAGCAAGTAGAAACATGTGGTATATAAAAAATAGATTCGTTTTAATAAAAATAACTCTATAGAGATATTTTTATTAATATTATATCTCTATAGAGTTATTTAATCAATTTTTATTTCAGATCTTAAAAAGATATGCCACCTTACAGTACGCACCTTACACAAACTGTAACTGTCCTTTCACGATGTTTCGAATTACACCTACCGCGCCTCTTCCCCCGGAAAATGCGCGTCGGACCGCTTCAGAATCTCCCGGGCAGTCTTTGTCTTTCCAAGACCACCAAAGGTACAACGCAGTTCCAGCGGCAGTGACAGACCGATCTCATAGATTGCGCCTATTGTCTCATCCAGCGGGATCACCTTGTCATAACCTGCCAGAATCATATTGGCGCTGGCGAGCGCATTGCTTCCTCCCATGATATTTTTGCCGAGACATGGCCATTCAACACGGTTTCCGACCGGATCGCAGGCAAGCCCTGTGATATTCTGAAGCCCTACGGACGCCGCATCCAGCTCCATATTCAAAAGTCCGCTGGCAAATCCCATATCCGTTCCGTGTCCCGTGTGCGATGCCGCCAGCGCACCATTGACATCAAAATCAACAATCGCTTTTTTCACCGGTGCATCCAGAGATTGCCGGATCATGGAGGCGATCCGCGCCGCCCCCGCCACATGGGAACTGGAAGGTCCGCGCATCACCGGACCGAGTACATCATTGAAGATACTGCAGGGTAGTTTTTCCATGGTTTGTCCTCCTTTTTGTATCAATCATTCCATGTTTTTTATTCATCATTTTTGATTCGTGTTTTTGTAAAGGAAAAGGGAACGTCCAACTTCAACGTCCCCTCTCGTTTCTATCGTCCCATTAAAATAAATGGAATTCTGGATACTACCGGAACATTCGTAATAATCGCTAATGCTGCCAGCATCGCTACCAGGAATGGTATTGCATTTCGAACCGTATCTCCAAATTTACATCTTGCAATATTGGTTGCCGTGTATAAGCAGACACCTACCGGCGGAGTTGCCAGACCGATGGTCAGGTTCAGGCAGACAATCATACCAGTCTGAATCGGGTCAACGCCCAGGCTTGCCATCGCCGGTGCCAGAATCGGCGCTACCAGCATGATTGCCGGAGCACTATCCATAAACATACCAACAACCAGAAGAACCAGATTGACCAGTAACAGTTTCACTGCTAAAGAAGTATGAAGACCAACCAGCATATTCGTTACAGAAACTGCCCATCTCTCATTGGAGATAACCCATCCAAACAGATAGCAGCCGCCGACAATCAGCATAACCGTACCACTGTCGATCGCGCTGTCGATAATCGATTTCCAGAGCTCTTTCCAGCCAACGGTCCGGTATACAAATGCCGACAAAATCAGGGAATAAAGAACCGCTGCCGCCGCTGCCTCGGTCGGAGTAAAGAAACCACCCATGATACCGCCAACAACGATGATCGGAAGTCCGATACATGGAAGTGCCTGTCTGGTTGCTTCCCATTTTTCCTTCCAGCTTGTCTTAGGACCTGCTGAAAAATCACGTTTCACTGCAAATACATAAACAACCAGCATCATGATAATACCCATCAGGATACCCGGTACTACTCCGGCGATAAACATATCGCCAACGGATACCTTCGCTGCCGCACCGTAAATAACGAATGCCAGACTCGGTGGGATAATCGGGCAGCAGCAGGATGCACACGCGGTCAGACCTGCTGTAAACGCCGGATCATACTTTTCATCCTTCATTGCCGGAATCATCAGGCATCCAACTGCCGCCGTACCAGCTACCGCCGAGCCTGAAACTGTACCAAACATCATACATACCAGGATGTCTACCATCGCCAGACCACCCTTGATATGTCCAACGAATGCCTGTGCGAAACGAACCAGACGCATGGTAATACCGCCGTGATTCATAATATTTCCTGCCAGAGCGAAGAATGGAAGACAAAGCATGGTAAAACTATTAATACCATAGATAATTCGCTGCGGAACCAACGCCAGGTTGGCATCACCGGTACTTAAAAGCGCATAGGAGACCGTCGCTACGATCAATACAAAAGCAATCGGAACGCCTAATGCAAGAAACAAGAAAAAGCTTCCAAATAAAATTATACTGCTGAACATATTGACCTCCTACTCTTCATCCCCCGGAAGAGGAATCTTTTTCGCTTCCCCGTAACATATATTTTCAAGAAGCTGCACAAATGTATAATAAATCATAATGAGACCGCTGACCGGAAGGGCTGCATAAAAGAGCGCCAGCGAAACCTTGATCGTCGTTCCCAGATGTGGAATCTGTGCAACTGTATAGTTCCAACCTGAAATTGTAAATAAAACAAGTGCAAATAATAAAATCACATCCGCCAGAACCAGCATAAACTGACGTGTTTTTCCATGGCACAAGTTAATTACCATGTCAACACCGATATGAAGCAGATGACGGCTTGCTACGGCACTGCCAAGCATCGTGGTCCAAACGAAGATATAACAGGAGAACTCCGTTGCCCATGGCATCGTAGCTCCAAACCATCGCAAAATAAACTGGCCGATTACCGCGATACATAAAGCAATTGACGTAACCCCTAATGCAACTCTGGCAACCGTATTGATCACGTCGCCAATCTTGTGAAGTTTTTCAATCAATCCTGCCATTTTTCTCCCCTCTTTGTAAATGTACTCCCGAAAACAGGCTCCGGGAGTACATGATAGTTCAAAAATTATTGTACTTTATTTCGCTGCGCGAACCATCTCAACCAGACCTTCCCAGGTCGGATGTGCCGCGTACATTTTATCATATACCGGAGCAACTTTTTCTTTCCATGCATCAATATCAGTCGGACGTGTTACGGTATAACCTTTTTCTTCATACTCAGCAATCTTTGCCTCGTCATTTTCCAGGAACCAAGCTCTCTGCTCTTCGCCTGCTTTTATAGCTGACTCTTTCACGAGTTTCTGGTCTTCTTCGCTTAAACCCTCATACCATTTTGAAGAAGCAACAATGATACCGCTGGAATAGTAATGATGAATATCGCAGATATTATTAACAACCTCAATATAACCATCTGCTACTGCATATAATGCACTATTGTCTGTTCCATCTACAACGCCATTCTGAAGTCCTGTGAACTGCTCGCCAGATGCCAATGCAACCGGTGTAGCACCAAGTGCTTCGTAGGTTGCCACGCAAACTTCATTCTGCATGGTTCTCATACGAACGCCCTTCATATCATCTACGGTATTAATTGTCTTATCTTTAGTCAGGATATTTCTCCAGCCATCCTCATGGAAACCAAGTCCTGTAATTCCATCAACCGCGCTTAACTGTTCCAGAAGGGAATTGCCAAATTCTCCCTCCAGCGCTTTATTGACATTATCCTCATCCTCAAACAGGAATGGAAGCTCAAAAATGCCTAAATCTGGTACAAATCCGCCCAGTGCACCAGTTCCTACCCAGCCGATTTCCAGGTTATTATTCTGAACCATCTCAACACACTCAACCTCGTCGGTTGTCATATCGCCTGCATAAACCTCTACTTTAATCCGTCCGTTGCTGCCCTCCTCGACCAGCTTTTTAAAAGCATTCGCACCGTAATCATACGGAGAACCGGTTCCACATACATGTGCTACACGGATCGTCATCTCCGCTCCGGAAGTATCTACGCTGGAACCACTATCTGCTGCTTCGGTTCCGGCTGCAGATGCGGATGAAGAAGAATTTCCGCCTGAACACCCCGCCATTGCCATCGCTCCGATTACCAATGCCATCGTACCGCAAAGCCATCTCTTTTTCATAAAGTATCCTCCTTTATACTGTTTTTATGTGAACTCCCGAGGTACTTCTTTCCCTCAGAAGTACCTCCCTGTACCTTTAAACTCTTATTTTGTTTCTATCGATTTAGCCTAATAAGAAACCTTCCGGGAATGGATCGTCCGGATCGAATAACCATGTACTCTCTCCCATTACAAACGCCCGTCCGCTGATCTCCGGTACTACTGCCGGAATTCCTGCCACCTCTGTCTCTTCAACGATATGGCAGTGGAATAAACTTCCAATCAGGCTCTCATGCACAAACGACTGTCCGACTGCCAGCTTTCCTTCCGCATGAAGAAGTGCCATCTTCGCTGATGTACCGGTTCCGCAAGGGCTTCGGTCAATCGCTGCCGGGGGAATGACAACTGAATTTTTTACGTCCGAAACCCCTTCTGTACCCGGTTCGAAAAATTCCACATGCGTTACCTGGTTCATGATTTCCAGATACGGATGCTTGACTGTTACCTGCTCATTGATAAACTTTTTAAGATAATTTCCTTTTTCGACAATCTCTTTTGCATTTTCTTTATCCAGCTTTAAGCCCATTGCCGATGCCGGTACTAACGCAAATACATTTCCACCGTATGCGATGTCTAACGGAATCTCACCATATCCAGGAACCTGTACCTTTACATCCCGATTCATCACAAATGCCGGGGCATTTTTAAAGGATACCCGCACCGCCTTGCCATCTTTCACCTCAATTTTCACTTTTACCAGTCCAGATGGTGTATCTAAGGTCGCATATGTATACGGTTCCTCCGCTTTTAAGAGTCCGCTTTCAATCAGTGCCGTTGAAACTCCGATCGTATCATGTCCGCACATCGGCATCCAGTTTCCAACCTCGTAATATAAAACACCAAAATCTGCCTCCGGATTGCACGGCTTGGTAACAATCGTTCCGGACATTACGTCATTTCCTCGCGGTTCAAAACAAATTGCTTTTCTCATCCAGTCCTGTTCCTGCATCATATAGAGCATCTTTTCTTCCATCGTGTTCCCCGGAATTTCCGGAAATCCCGATAAAATGGTTCGGGTTGGCTCTCCCTCTGTATGTGTCTCGATGCAGGTTACTGCCTTTCTCCCCTTAATCTCCTGCAAACAAAATTCATTCTTTTTTTCCATAGGCTCCTCCGTATTAAAAATTTTGTCCGTTCTCTTTCAGTTTTCTGAAATCTCGTTGTTAAAATCATATCATGACAAAAACTTTCAAAAAACATCATTTTTAATACAAAGTTTTTTGTGTTTTGGTTATTATGATGCATGACGTCAGTTAATGGTAGATACTTTCGGTTCTATCATAGTATACTTTTGGATACTTTTTCTATTTTCAAAGTTTTTCCACTTGCAATAATCATAACAACATTTTATTATGCTTTATATATTATCAGTCTATTAAAAATAGTTTAAAACAATAGTTGGACTATAGTCTAGTATTGATTCCATTTTGTTTTCACTAATTGAATACTCACGGGAAAGGAGGCATCTTCATGAGTGCTGAAAATCTTTTTACAACATCACGAATTGAAAACGTCAATCAGATCATTGCTGAACTTTACGACGATTCAATTCTTCTTGAAAAACGGATGGAGAGTTTTTTCCTGAACCTGAACAATATTGTTTTTTTTGAAAAAGCAAATTTTTTGTTTTACCAAAAGCAGGGACAGAATTACAAAACCCATTCCATCTACACCATCAACTGGAATGATGAACAGAAACGGCGATATCAGGAAGAATACTGCCATATGGACGATGTTCTGTCGATTCTGGACTCCGACAGTAATGTAACTTTCCTGACCAACCAGCTGTTCAATCAGGAGGTTCGAAAAAATTCTCTTTATTTTCAGGAATTTCTACTTCCCATGGGGCTGCATGATTCCATTGAAACGAATTTTTCGATTCGGAACCGGGATCTGCGGGGTGTGTTTTCCATCCACCGATCCAACGATAAAAAAAATTTCCTGCCAGATGAATTGAGCCTTGTCCGGTTATTCCAGCCGCATTTCTGCAACGTATTTAAAAATTACGGGCGGGAGCTCAACATCGGACGGGCATTTCATGTACTGGAAAATTACAACTGCATCGGAATCGGCTGTTTTGACGATAAACTGAATTTTATCGGGTGCAACACAACCTACCGTACATACATGGAGAATCATGGATTTGCAGATTTATCCAACAACCCCATTTCCAACTGTTTTCGCTCTCTTTGCCGTCAGCTGCTCCGTTCTGGAAGCATTACCGGACAAAATATCGAATACAAGATGGAAAACAGCCCTTTGTTTCTGGAGGTAAGCCGCTCCCATCTTAAGGAGGGACCAGACAACGACTGCTTTGTATGTCTGTTCTTCGATTTATCCTATGTGATGGATCGTACTCTTTCCCAGATCAGCCGGGATTTTTCCCTGACGAACCGAGAAGTAAATGTTTTAAGCCTTTTACTGCGCGGCTATTCCAACGATCAGATATCTTCCACCCTCTTCGTCAGCATCCCTACTGTCAAAAAGCATCTGGCTTCCATTTATTCCAAAATGGAAATCAAGAGCCAGAAGCAAATTCTGGAACGCATTCATTTCTACGACAAATAATTTTCGCATTAATCTTGTTTAACCACGAAAAAAGGGAGTCCGCTCATCCTGGGCTTCTCTTTTTTCGTTCTTGAGCTCCCAATGAATCAAAAATTAAACTACCGTCATCTTTTTCTCTCACTTCATTGTCTGATACTCATTTTTATCTCAGTCGAGAAGATTCCCACCTCTTCAGGTGGTGTGTAATAGCAAATTTATCTCAGTGGGAGTTGGGTCTCCGACTGAGATAAACGCTCCGCGAGGATGCGCAGTGATTCTGATAGGAATATGTCAGCTTCGCTGACCAGAATCACGCGCCAAGTCTCACGGACGTTCGACTTGAATCTATTTTCATCTTGACACTGAAACGTGAAACTGCTACAATCCAACTATGCAAATCACATTTGATTTGTGATAAATCCATTTTAATATGTATATTTTATTTCATTCATAAATATTCAGGAGGTTTTGATATGTTATTTCTCAGCGAACAAGAAATGTGGCAGTCCGTCACCTTAGAGGATGTCATGGACGCAATCGAAGATGCGTATGCGATTCACAAAAGCGGCAATTATAAGATGCCGGATCGTTTTATCGCACAGCGTGATAAAAATATGATGCTCTATATGCCGTGTTTTCTGGATTCCGTCATCGGTACAAAGATGTTATCCGAATTTCCGGACAATCCCTCTCTGGGAATTCCGTATCTGAACGGACTTATGATTTTAAATAACGCAAAGACCGGTCTGCCGAAGGCGATTATGAACGGAAGTGTCCTGACCGCAATGCGGACCGGTGCGGTCGGCGGTGTCGCACTGCGCTATCTGGCTCCAGAGGATGCTGCCTCAGTTGGTCTGGTTGGCTGCGGTATGCAGGGACTACACCAGCTTCTCTATGCCTGCGAGGTGCGCCCGATCACAGATATTTATCTGTATGACGCATACGCTAAGGATCTTTCCGGCTTTATCGAGCGCTTATCGGCGCGTCTGGCATCGTTTGGAAAAAACGACATCCAGATTCATACCTGCGCGGATACCCGTGAACTGGCTGAGCACAGCCGCGTCCTGATCTCCGCCACCCAGGCGGTCGATCCGGTCTACCCGGATGATGAAGAGCTGCTTCGCGGCAAATGCTTTGTTGCCATCGGCTCCTGGCGTCCGGAACGGCGCGAACTGCCGGATGCGGTGTGGAAACTCGTCAAGAACGCGTACACCGAGCTTCCGTATGCCTGCGAGGAGAGCGGCGATCTGAAAATTCCGCTGGAAAAGGGCGTTCTGACACAGAAGCGCGTCCACTTTATCGAGGATCTGATCGAAGATACCAAGCAGGGACATCCGCATGAGCAGAACGAGACCCGCTGCTTTAAATCCGTCGGCATGGGACTCTTTGATGTGCGGACGGCACAGCTTATCTATGAAAAAGCATTGGAAAAAGGAATTGGACAAAAACTTAATTTCTAGGAAAAATGGTTGGAATAGAAAAGGCTGTATCACCTACCGCGCGCTTCCATGCGGCAGGCAATACAGCCTTTTTCTTATTGTTATATGTGCATTCATTTTCCAGCATTTTTCTGAATCTATAGACTGGCAAATTTTTCGCTCCATATTCTTCTCTACTTATTTATATAACGGATACTTCTCACACAGCTTCGTCACTTCCGCACGGATGTAATCTGCCTTGTTCTCGAAGTCGGTAGCTGCCAGCCAAATGCACTCTGCGATGACTTCCATGTCTTCTTCTTTGAGTCCACGGGTGGTAACAGCCGGAGTACCGATGCGGACACCAGAAGTAACAAACGGGCTTCTCGGGTCGTTCGGAACGGTATTTTTGTTCAGGGTAATGTATACTTCATCGCAGCGGTTCTGCAGCTCTTTACCGGAAATATCCATGCCGCGCAGATCAACTAACATCAGGTGGTTATCGGTTCCGCCGGTCAGAATCTTGAATCCCTGCTTCTGAAGTGCGGCTGCCAGCGCTGCTGCATTCTTCTTTACCTGAAGCTGATACTCTTTAAATTCTGGTTTCAGCGCCTCGCCGAAGCAGACTGCCTTGCCAGCGATGATGTGCTCTAACGGACCGCCCTGGGTTCCCGGGAAAATCGCCTTGTTGAAGTTGAACTTCTCAGCTGCTTCCTTATTTGCCAGAATCAGACCGCCTCTCGGTCCGCGCAGTGTCTTATGAGTGGTTGTCGTAACAACATCTGCATACGGAATCGGGCTCTGGTGAAGACCGGCTGCTACCAGACCAGCGATATGAGCCATATCGACCATCAGGTATGCGCCTACTTTGTCTGCAATTTCACGGAAACGTTTGAAATCAATCTCTCTTGCATAGGCACTTGCACCTGCAATGATCAGCTTCGGTTTTGCTTCCAGTGCAATGCGCTCTACCTCTTCGTAATCAATCACGCCATTGTCATCGACACCATACGGCACAATGTTGAAATATAAACCGGAGAAATTGACAGGGCTTCCGTGTGTCAGATGTCCACCGTGATCCAGGTTCATGCCCATAACAGTATCACCCGGTTTCAGCATTGCGATAAATACCGCCATGTTTGCCTGCGCGCCGGAATGCGGCTGTACGTTTGCATAATCACAGCCAAACAGTTTTTTCGCTCTCTCGATCGCGATGGACTCTACAACATCGACACACTGGCATCCGCCGTAGTAACGTTTTCCCGGATATCCCTCCGCATATTTGTTGGTTAATACCGATCCCATCGCCATCATAACCGGCTCCGATACAATATTCTCCGACGCGATCAGCTCCAGGTTTCTTCTCTGACGGGCTGCCTCTGCTTCAATGGCTTCTCCCACTTCCGGGTCTGCCTCTGTAATGAACTTCATTACCTCATCTACCATGTCTGTTTCTCCTATTCTTTTTCTGTCATCCATACAAAATCATCAAGTGGATTTTTCATATATAAATATAAAAACCACACTTTTGTCTCTCCGGATTTTTTATTTAAAAAAGCCTTTTTCAGGTCTCATTAAATACTGTCACCAGACGCTTCTTATGCCAGCAGCGCTTCCGCCATCTGCTCCAGCGACGGAATATCGCTCTCCTTGAGCGCCCCGCGAACCGTAACGACCGGTTCAACCACCGTGATCTCCTTCATCGCATCCAGCATTCCCTTCATCGTGCGCGCTGCACTCGGCGCCCAGGAACCGTTTTCAATCAGGGCAACGGTGCGTTTCTGGTAATTCTTGCTCTGTAAGTGGTGCAGGAAATCTGCCATAACCGGCATCACACCCGCGTCATAGGACGGTGCTGCCAATACAATTTTTCCATACCGGAATGCATCTTCCAGCGCCTCCGCCATATCACCGCGCGCCAGATCCGCGATTGCCACCTTCGGGCATCCTTTTTTCTCAAGAATTTCCTTGCATTTCTTCGCCGCATCCTCGGTGTTGCCATGCAGGGACGCATATGCGATAAATACACCCTCAGACTCAACGCCGTAGCTGCTCCAAATCTGGTATTTTTCAAGCACATGACCGATCGTCTCTTTCAGAACCGGTCCATGCAACGGGCAGATAATCTGGATCTCAAGACCGGCTGCTTTCTTAAGAAGTGCCTGCACCTGCATTCCATATTTTCCTACAATATTGAAATAATACCGTCTCGCCTCGCAGTCCCAGTCCTCATCCACATCAAGCGCACCGAACTTGCCGAAACCGTCGGCGCTGAACAGCACCTTGTCGCAAGAATCATAGCTTACCATAACTTCCGGCCAGTGTACCATCGGTGCCATGATGAATGTCAGCTCATGGCGTCCCAGTTTCAGGGTATCGCCCTCCTTGACCGTCAGCACACGGCTGGTATCAAGATCAAAGTACAGTTTCAGCATCGGAAATGTCTTCGCATTGCCTACCAGTGTGATTTCCGGGTACCGTTCTACGACTGCCTGGATACTTGATGCATGATCCGGCTCCATGTGGCTGATTACCAGATAATCCGGGGTTCTTCCAGCCAGTGCGGTTTCCAGATTTCCCAGAAATTCCGTCTGTTTGCGCTTGTCTACCGTATCCATGATCGCGATCTTTTCATCCATAATCACGTATGAGTTATATGAAATACCATTTGGCACCTGATGCTGCCCCTCAAACAAGTCAATGTCATGGTCGTTTACACCGATGTAGCGAATATCTTCTGTGATCATTTCCTGCTTCCTCCTGTTCTTTTCGCAGCTGCTCCATCTCTTTACAGCTGCCTCTTTTTGTTCTCACAGGCATCCCGCATCCTGCTGTCAGCCTGCCTTATGATTTCATCCGTTACCTCTGACTCTGAATCAGTCTTTCTCCTCAATCGCCATAATCATATCCACGCGTCTCTGATGGCGTCCGCCCTCAAATTCTGCGTTGATCCACTCGTCAACGATCATCTTCGCAAGCTCACTTCCTACCACGCGGGCGCCGAAGCAGAGTACATTGGCATCGTTGTGGCGGCGGGACATCACCGCTGTGTACGGCTCGCTGCATACGCAGGCGCGCACGCCTTTTACCTTGTTAGCTGCCAGTGAAATACCAAGACCGGTACCGCAGATTGCGATACCCAGATCGGCTTCGCCGGAAACAACTGCACGGCCTACCTTCTCTCCGTAAACTGGATAATCACAGCTCTCGCTGCTGTCTGTACCCAGATTTAACACTTCGATTCCTTTTTCTTTCAGGAAATCCACAATAATGTTCTTCAGTTCTACCGCCGAATGGTCATTTCCAATCGCAATTTTCATCTCATCTTCTCCTCATCTGACTGACTTCCGGAACAAATGATATAGTCCGGTCATTATGGAATCATTTTAGTAAAGTTGCCGGGCAATGTCAAGACTGTGAAAATCTCAGAAATACATAAAAAGAGCGCAGAGGAAGCTCTTTCGCACTTCTCCGCGCCCTATTGTTTCTTCTATATAATAGTTATAAATCCGCCGTAAGACGTTTTCCGCTTACGCGCTATGGACAGCCGAAGCCGTCAGCTTGCCATCCGAAAGCCCGATCTCTATCGTATCGCCCGCACGGACGCCGTCCGCCAGAATCAGCTTCGCTGCCAGTGTCTCAACGTTCTTCTGCAGGTACCGTTTCAGCGGTCTTGCACCGTAAACCGGATCGTAGCCATTTTCAATGATGAAATCCTTTGCCTCGTCCGTCAGGGCAATCTTTAATTCCTTATCCGCCAGACGTTTGTTGACATCTGCAATCAGAAGCTCAATGATGCCTCCGATGTTGCCTTTCGTCAGCGGCTTAAAGAGAATAATCTCATCCAGACGGTTCAGGAACTCAGGACGGAAGTGAGCTCTCAAGTCATGCATAACGGAGCTTTCCGCCTCCGGCTTGATCTGTCCCTTTTCATCGATGCCGTCCAGCAGATACTGGGAACCGATGTTGGAGGTCATAATCAGGATCGTATTCTTGAAATCGACAGTTTTGCCGGTCGAATCCGTGATACGTCCATCATCCAGAACCTGCAGCAGGACGTTAAATACATCCGGGTGCGCTTTCTCAACCTCATCGAAGAGGACAACGGAATACGGTTTGCGCCGTACTGCCTCGGTCAGCTGACCGCCCTCGTCATATCCGACATATCCTGGCGGCGCTCCGATCAGACGGGAAACGGAATGTTTCTCCATGTATTCACTCATATCGATACGAACCATGTTGTTCTCATCATCAAACAATGCCTCCGCCAGCGCTTTTGCAAGCTCTGTCTTGCCGACACCGGTCGGACCTAGGAACAGGAACGAACCGATTGGTTTCGTCGGATCCTTGATGCCCGCTTTGGAACGGATAATCGCCTCCGTTACCTTGGTAACGCCCTCATCCTGTCCGATGACACGTTTATGCAGCAGTTCGTCCATATGCAGGGTCTTGCTGCGCTCGCTCTCGGTCAGTTTGGCAACCGGAATACCGGTCCACTTCGAAATAATCCGGGCAATCTCATCCTCGGTGACACTCTCATGTACCAGACTGAGATCCTGATTTTTCACTTTCTCTTCCTCTTCCGCCAACTGTTTCTGCAGTTCCGGCAGCTTGCCGTACTGGAGTTCAGCCGCTTTGTTTAGGTCATATGCCTGCTGCGCTGCCTGAATCTCGCCATTTACATGCTCAATCTCTTCACGCAGTTTGGACAGCTTATCAACGGAAGATTTTTCATTCTCCCACTGGGCTTTCTGGGTCGAAAAGCTGCTCTTGAGCTCTGCCAGTTCTTTCTGCAGTTCTGCCAGGCGATCCTGACTTAAGCGGTCAGTCTCTTTCTTAAGCGCAGCCTCTTCAATCTGCAGCTGCATGATACGTCTCGACAGTTCATCCAGCTCTGCCGGCATTGAATCCATCTCTGTCTTGATCATCGCGCACGCTTCATCAACCAGGTCGATCGCCTTATCCGGAAGGAAACGATCCGTAATATAACGATCCGAGAGGATTGCCGCCGATACAAGCGCAGAGTCGGTAATCTTGACCCCGTGGTAAACCTCATATCTCTCTTTCAGACCACGCAGAATGGAAATCGTATCTTCCACGGTCGGCTCATCAACGTGAACCGGCTGGAAACGACGTTCCAGAGCTGCGTCTTTTTCGATGTATTTACGGTACTCATCCAGGGTCGTCGCACCGATACAGTGCAGTTCACCTCTCGCCAGCATCGGCTTCAGCATATTCCCGGCGTCCATCGCGCCCTCGGATTTGCCCGCGCCGACGATCGTATGCAGCTCATCGATAAACAGAATAATCTGTCCCTCGCTCTTCTTGACCTCGTCAAGCACCGCTTTCAGTCTCTCTTCGAACTCGCCGCGGTACTTCGCGCCCGCCATCAGAGCGCCCATATCCAGGGCAAACAATTTCTTGTCCTTCAAGCCCTCCGGGACATCGCCGCGCACGATACGCTGTGCCAGTCCTTCGACAACGGCTGTCTTACCGACGCCAGGTTCACCAATCAGAACCGGGTTGTTTTTCGTCTTTCTGGAGAGAATCATAACCACGTTACGGATCTCACCGTCACGGCCGATGACCGGATCGAGCTTCTGATCTCTCGCACGTTCCACCAGATCGTAACCGTATTTATTTAAAGTGTCATACGTTGCCTCCGGATTATCGCTGACAACACGCTGGTTGCCGCGCACTGTCGAAAGCGCCTGCAAAAAGCTCTCTTTCGTAATGCCGTAGAGACGGAACAGTTCCTTGACCGCCTTATTCGGCTGTTTTAACATCGCCAGAAATAAGTGCTCGACGGAAACATACTCGTCACCCATCGCCTTGGCTTCGTCCTCCGCGTTCACCAGCACCTTGTTGGCATCGTTGGAGAAATACACCTGACCGCCGGATACCTTCGGCAGCTTTCCAATCGCCTGCTGCACCTCATCACGGAACTGGTCGCCCGAGATTCCCATCTTTGTTATTAATTTAAAAATCAAGCTGTCTTCCACAGTCAAAAGACTGTACAGCAAATGTTCCTGATCAATCTGCTGGTTTCCATATTCATACGCCAGCTTTTCCGTATTCTGAACGGCTTCCAGAGACTTCTGGGTAAATTTACTGATATTCATAAATCATGCCTCCCTTCGAACCATAACTATCTATAATTTATTGAACTGATTTTCTTTTTTGTTCTAGCAGTAATATAACACTTGTTATTAGCACTGTCAAGAGGAGAGTGCTAATTATTTTGTGAAGAATTTGTGAAAACATTTTTTTGAAAAGCGGCACACCGCATTCTCATCACTAAGTAGCGAGAATGCGGTGTGCCGTTCTTCAAATCCTATTTTGTAAAATATTTCTCTTTAATGATCTCCACCGGCATCTGCTGTCCTGTCCAGAGTTCAAAGGATGCAGCTCCCTGATAGAGAAGCATGTACATACCGTTGCTGGTCTTGCAGCCTGCCGCTCTTGCTTCGCGCAGTAAACGGGTCTCCTGAGGATTGTAGATGACATCGAATACGAACAGGTCTTTGTGGAACATCGTTGTATCAGTAATGATCGTATTGTCCGTCTTCGGAGCCATGCCGACGGAAGTACCATTTACCAGAATCGCGCTGTCTGCGATGGACTGGCGCAGGATCTCCGGATCGGAGTAATCATGCAGGGTTACCTTGCATCCTGTGCGCTCGTTCAGTTTCTTTACAATCTCCTCGGCTCTCGGATAGAACGCGTCCTTGACGTTAAATACGTTAATTTCTGCCACGCCGTCTAAAGCTGCCTGTACAAGAATCGCGGTTGCGGCGCCGCCAGCGCCTAAAAGCGTCATTTTCTTGCCAATGATGTCTACACCATTTTCTGCAACTGCACGCATAAATCCGACGCCATCGGTCGTATAAGCAGTCAGAACACCGTCGTCGTTGACAACCGTATTGCAGGCGCCGGAAATCTCGGAAGCCGGTGAAACCTTGTCTGCCAGCTTGCACATGATATTTTTGCCCGGCATCGTGATATTCCAGCCGCGCGCGCCCATCGTCCGCAGTCCCTCAACCGCCTGCGGCATCTTCTCTTCCGGCACATCAAACGCCAGATATGTATAATCCAGACCCAACTGGCTGCACGCCTCGTTGTGCATCTCCGGCGAAACACTGTGTGCGACCGGGCTTCCCAGTAAACAAAGTAAACCTGTGTGTCCTGTGATATGATTCGACATCTTTTTCCCCTTTCGTTTTCTCTGTCAGAACTTTCTGAGCAGTCACATTATTTAAACTTCTTCACCTGTGCAATGATCTCCTCGCAGATCTCATTCGCTGATTTTCCATCGGTCGCGATCACAATATCCGCTGCCGCTTCATACGCCGGTCTGCGCTTCTCCATCAGCTCGGAAACATATTCCACTGTCTTATTATTTTCCAGAAGCGGACGGTCATGGTTCTCTTTGACACGCTCCAGAATCGTCTCCGGCTTCGCGGTCAGAAGTATAATCTTGCCGCTCTTTCGCATCTCCTGTACATTGATCTCGCGCATCGCTACGCCGCCGCCGCAGGATACAATCTTGTTCTTCTCGTTTCCTACCTCCTTGAGCAGGTTTGTCTCCTCGTTGCGGAAATATGCCTCGCCGTGCAGATCGAAGATCTCGGAAATGCTCATGTTGTTCTTTTTCGCGATCATTTCATCCATTTCCAATACATCCATCGCAAAGGTATTCTGCAGTGCATTCGAAACGGTGCTCTTTCCGACTCCCATAAATCCGATCAGGAAAATATTGAACCCAAACAGCTCATGGGACTGAATCCGTTTGCTCCGGTAGAGGACGCTGTCGTAAACTGCCATGATTGATTTTTTGTATTCATAATCATCCAGCTTCGCAAGCATCTTGCTCTTCTTGCGCTCTTCTTCCTCTGCCTGGTAAATCGGAAGTCCGTTTTTCTGTTTATAATTTGTAATCTCCTGGATAATCTGGCAGCGCATCCGCAGGGCGTCGATCAGAATCTCGTCGCACATGTCCAGATCATTTCGCAGCTTCTTTAATTCATCCATCTGTCTCATCCTTCTCCACTTGTATTCATTCAGATCACTTTTGCACTTTACATTGAAAGTGTGTTTTATTATTATACCCGAATCAGGATATGAACGCAAGTGCTAATGCGGAATAGCAGGTATAACTGTGGGGGATAGGTGTTGCTGTTCGAGCTATATTTTTATTAGATTCCCAGCTTCTCCTTCATGTAATCCACCGGTGTTGATTTTCCTGTATACAGTTCAATCGCGATCAGCGCCTGGAACAGCATCATGCTCATGCCGTTGTATACGCGGGTGCAGCCAGCTTCTTTGGCCTGCTTCATCATCACGGTCTCACGCGGTGCATATACCGTATCAGTTACGATCAGATCCTTGCGGAAATAGGACGGATCCGGGATATTGGACAGATCCTCCAGCGGGTGCATACCAACGCCGGTTGCATCACAGAAAATGTCTGCTTCGTGCATTTTCTCTTTTAAGAGTGCCAGATCACCCAGGTCATGCATCTCGGCCTTGCAGTTAGAGTTCTTGTTGATGATATCAACGATCTCCTCGCCGCGTGCATAGAATTTATCTTTGATATTGAAGATATGCAGCTCTGCAATGCCGTCCAGTGCGCCGCGTACTGCGATAGCGGTTGCTGCACCGCCAGTACCGATGAGAACCATCTTCATTCCCTTGAAATCAATGCCTTCTTCCTTGATTCCCTGCCAGTAGCCCATACCGTCAGTGTTGTAACCCTTCAGGTATCCGGTTACATTGCCGTCTTTGTCACGGGTGTTGACTACAGTGTTGATCGCGCCGCACAGCTTTGCAGCCTCGTCTACCTCATCCAGATATTTGTGAACGACGGTCTTGTTCGGCATGGAGATGTTGGAACCCAGCATCTTCAGCGCACGGATACTCTCAACCGCTGCTTCCAGGGTATCGTTGTCTACCTCGAACGCAAGCTGGATAACATCGTCGCCATTCTTGTCATAGGCAAGGTTGTGGGTGGTCGGAGACTGTGTATGACGGATCGGGTAAGCCATTAATCCTACTAATTCGGTATGTCCTGTAATGTTTGGCATGATAATTTCCTCTTTTCTTTTCTATTTTTTATAATCAAATAAAACGATATTATTCGTTCAGCGAACAGTCAGAATCTTTCAAATACGATATTCAATTTCTTACTCCAACGGTGCCAGCTCTAAAAATCCTCTCGCTTCCAGCACGTTCAGAATCGCACGTCCTTCCATCGTTCCCTCCATGATACGGCGGGCGCGAACAGAGTCTCCGATCGGGTAAATGAAGGTATCTGTGTTGTCAAATGCCTCTTCAAGCTGTGCCAGAATCGGATTGTTGGCGCGCATTCCCAGACAGTTGAAGCCGAGGTCAAAGTTCAGATCCTCGATCGTGCCATCCGGCAGCTTCACGGTAAATGCGTTTTCTTTGACTTCCTGCAGTGCAGTATTCACATACTCTTTCACACCATATTTGTCGTGTGTCTCACGCATGGAACATTTCGTGATCGGATCTGCCAGCATCCCAATCTGCGGGAGCATATCCACGATGGTACACTCCGCGCCGCGCGGTGCGAAATACTCCACAACATCCAGACCAACGGAGCCGCCGCCGACTACAACCACTTTTTTGCCCTTGCAGAAATCTTCCGGGTATTCTCCGGCTTTTACTTTCTGAATCATCTCGAAAATGGTATCGACATGACCGGCTGCGATGTTTTCCTTGAGTCCCTTGATCGGCGGAACGACTGGAACGGAACCGGTTGCGTTGACAATGATATCCGGCTTGAACTGTTTGATCTTGTCCACGGTTGCCTCGCAGTTCAGGAAAACATACAGGTTTTTCAGTCTCTTCGCACGTGCTTCCAGATATTTCGGGAAGTCTTTCATACGGTTCTTGCTTGGCAGGTCGGAGATGAAGGTAGAAAGTCCGCCTAATTTACCACTCTTTTCTAATAAGAATACGTTGCATCCAACCTCGGCTGCCGTGCAGGCTGCTTCCAGACCGGCTGTACCGCCGCCGACTACAACTACGTTGCAGTTTTTATTGACTTTCAGCTTCTTGTAGATATCGCCCTCCGGAACAGCCGGGTTGACGGTACAGCGGATCGGGCGGTTGACGCCGATTCGGTTGCCCGCACAGCCGACGTTACAGGAGATGCATTTACGAAGAATCTCTTCCTCACCGTTCTGCACCTTGCTGACCCAGTTCGGTTCTGCAATGAGTCCGCGTCCCATGCCGACAATATCGACATCGCCGCTCTCCAATACTTTCTCAACGACCTCCGGATCGCGGTAGTTGCCCGCATTGATAACCGGTTTACCAAATTTATCCTTCACGGCTCTTGCCATGTAGGAACGCCAGCCATCCGGCAGGAAGTTCGAGTCAATCTGATACTGTAAGGACGGGTTCAGACCGCAGGATACATCGTACATATCTACGTACTCATCCAGATATTCGAGGTATTCCAGTGTGTCTTCCAGCGTGTTGCCGCCCGGCACGCGCTCTTCCGCAGAGATACGGACGATGATCGGGAACCACGGACCTACATTTTTCCGCACCTCTTCCAGAACCATCTTCGGGAAACGGAGACGATTCTCGACAGAGCCGCCGAATTCATCGGTTCTTTTGTTGTAATACGGGGAAATAAACTGACTCATCAGATAAGAATGACCGCAGTGGATCTCAATCGCATCAAATCCGATCGCCTGTACACGTTTCGCCGCCTCGCCGTATTTTTTTACGGTCGTCAGGATCTCTTCCTTTGTCATCGGACGCGGAATCTCGCCGCCTGCCTTGGTCGGGATATTGGAGGAAGACACCGTCTCCATACCGGTTCTGGCAGAGGATGCAGAAGCACCCGCATGGTTGACCTGAATCGCTACCATCGCGCCATTCTTGTGAAGATTCTCGACTAACTGATAATAACGCGGCATAAAGCTGTCGTGATCGATGCGGATCTGGCTTGTGCCATTGGAACCAACCGGATATTCAATATTGGCATTCTCCAGAATAATCAGACCAGTTCCTCCCTTGGCACGCAGGGAATAATAATTCATATGGCGGTTGCTCATCTCACCGCTCGTCTCGCCATAGTTAGTACCCATCGGCGTCATGGCAACACGGTTTTTGATTGTCATGCGCTTAATGGTAATCGGTTCAAAAATTTTCGGGTATTTGCTCTTCATGATGAAATTCTCCTTCTCCATTGCATGAGAGGCATCCCTGTGTTTGTGACACTTTTATCTTAACCGTTTTGCTTAAAAATTAACAATATCTTTCAAGTAAATTTTCAATACGTTTTTGCTATCGGTTTCCCGTTCCGCCTGCAGACCGTCCTGACGCGCCTGCTGTTTCATATATTCAATAAAGCGTTCCACCGCCGGAAGCCGGTAGCGTTCTTTCATCCAGAACATAAAAATCTGGTGATAAATGTCCAGATTTTCAATCGGGTGAATGCAGACTCCCTGAGAAAGCTCCAGAATGTCCGTGCGCGGCATCAGTGCGATGCCAAAACTCTCCCGCACCAGCGCGACGATCGAATATTCGTCCGGGCACTCCACAATGATATCCGGCTGGATGTTGTATTTCGCATAGAGCGCGCGGGTGCGCGTCCCCATCCAGGAGTCCTTATCATATCCAATTACCGGATACCGGTTCAGCTCCGCAAATGGAATACTCTCCCGCTCTGCCAGCGGATGATCCTTCGGCGTGATGATGACAAGCTTCTGGTTCGCCACCGGGAAAAATTCCATGTCATCCTTTTCCAGACAGCCGCCAAAGCCTACATCTAATTCACCCGTTTTTACCTTTTTGGCAATCGCCGGTGTGTGATTCTGCCAGAAATTAAACACAACCTTTTGATTTTCCGGCTGTTCTAAAAAGAGCTTGACCCGGTGCGGGATATAGTGGCCGGCCAGCGGAAACACGTAACCGATGTCGATCTTTCCCCCATTCATCGAAATTTCCCGCATTTTCCCGACCGCTATGTGGCAGTCTGTGAGAATCCGGTCCGCGTACTCCAAAAACATCTTCCCCGCCTTCGTCAGGGTCACCCCGCGTCCTTCTTTTTCAAAGAGCGTCACGCCCAGCTCATTTTCCAGTGACGCCATCGACCGGCTCAGGGATGGCTGTGATATATATAATTCTTCCGCCGCCTGATGATAATTTTCCAGATTCGCTATCTTCTGAAAATATAAAATCTGATTCAATGTCATTCCTAACGTCCCCCGTCTTTATGTATCTTCGTATTAACTCTTCGCAATATCAGCCGTAAATGCATCACACCAAACTTCCATAATCGTTACTGTTCACGCATACGTGCCCAGTAACGGAATTTGCCGTGGCTTCGCATTTAAATACGGCAAATTCCTGCTGCCACCACGTTTTCTTACGGCACTTTCGGTTCCAAAAGTGCCTACCCGTGAACAGTAACCCATAATCATATTTATAACACATTAATGCTTAAAATGCATTGGTTTTTTGCTATAAAAGTATTAGACTTCGGCTATAATAATTATTAGAATAAAGGCATCAAACGTGTTATTTTTCTAACACTAAAACAGAACTTTTTATATCGGCATCTCCTTTGTGTTTGTGACAGAACATCAGCCATCATCCGCCCGGTTTCCGAAACGGCAGCCCGACAGGCGGATCTTGAATTAAGGAGAAAATCATGAACAAGAAATATCTGCCAAGTGCACTTATCATGTACTTAAACTACTTTATCCATGGCGTCGGCTGTTCGATTCTCGGACAGGCAGTCATCAAGGAAGCGCTTGCCGCAGCCTGGGGCGTTGAGGCAATGGCGATCACCGCGATTTCCGCTGCTTTAGGACTCGGACGTCTGATTGCACTTCCATTTGCCGGACCACTTTCCGACAAACTGGGACGCCGCATCTCAACCGCGATCGGCAGCGCCTCCTATGCGGTTTACCTGATTGGACTTGCTTTCGCTTTCAGCGCCGGACAAAACGGCGGCTATCAAATTGCTTATGTATGTGCAATCATCGGAGGTATCTCCAACTCGTTCCTTGATACCGGTATCTATCCGGCGGTTGCCGAGATTATCAGCAGCGCTCCGGGTGTCGCTACCATGGGAATCAAATTTTTCATTGCGATCGCGCAGATGCTTCTGCCGTTCGTACTCGGTGTTGCTGTGACAACCACCGCCACCGGCATGGTATCTTACAATCCGTTATTTATCGGATGCGGTATTATTTACGCTGTTTTATTTGTACTTATTTTCCTGTTCCCGCTGCCAGATTCTGAGCAGAAGGCAGAGGGCAAATCCGAGGGACTCATCGCCAGCTTAAAACACACAAATTTTTCGTTTGAGTCCATCGCCATGATCGTGATTGGTTTCACCTGCACCGGTACCTTCCAGTTATGGTTAAACTGCGCGCAGAACTTCGCAAAAGAAAATGCAGGCTGGGCGAACCCGTCCATCATGCAGACCTACTATTCCGCAGGTACCCTGATGGCGCTCGTTGTCACCTCCCTGCTGACCCGTAAAATCAAGGATGTACGTTTCATCCTCGTTTACCCGGTTATCTGCCTCGTTACTTTGGTTGCCGTACTCATCGGTCACAGCCAGACCCTTATGATTGCAGGCGCTTTCATCATCGGCTGGGCAGGCGCGGGCGGTCTGTTACAGATTGTAACCTCCGTCTGCAACATGCTGTTCCCGAAGATCAAGGGGACCGTAACCGCACTGGTTATGATTGCTTCTTCCTTATGTAATTACACAATTTTGACTGCCGCTTCCAAAATGGCACCATCCCATGTTATGATAATGAATATCGTACTGACTGCCATCGGCGTTCTCTTAGGACTCTTTGTCAATGCCCGCTACGCGAAAATGGTGTCTCTGGCAGAAAGCGACAAATAAATATTTATTGATAAAATGAAAGGATTCTCTGATTATGAATACTATCAAAGTTAGAAATATCGAAATTGGCTCCGGCACACCGAAGATCATCGTTCCGATCGTAGGCGTTACCAAACAGGAAATCATCGACGAGGCAAAAACGTTTGATTCTATTCCGGTTGATGTGGTAGAATGGCGTGCAGACTGGTTCGAGGGTGTCTTTGATTTTGAGAAGGTAGAAGACGTCTTAAAGGAACTGCGTGCCGTTCTCGGCGAGACTCCGATTCTGATGACTTTCCGTACCTCCAAAGAGGGCGGCGAGAAATCCATCGAGCCGGAAGATTACGCAAAGCTGAACATCAAGGCAGCTCAGACCGGCTATGTCGATTTCATTGACGTAGAGATCTTTACCGGCGACGCGATTGTAACCAAGATCATAGACGGTGCACATGCTGCTGGCGTGAAAGTCATCGCTTCCAACCATGACTTCCACAAGACGCCGGAGAAATCCGACATCATCTACCGCCTGCGTAAGATGCAGGATATGAATGCAGATATCCCGAAGATCGCAGTTATGCCGCAGAACAAGAAAGATGTTTTAACGCTTCTCTCTGCCACCGAGGAAATGACTTCCCTCTATGCGGACCGTCCAATCATTACCATGTCGATGGCTGGCACCGGCGTTATCAGCCGTCTCTGCGGCGAGGTATTTGGTTCTTCCATGACCTTCGGCGCTGCCAAGAAGGCATCCGCACCGGGTCAGATGGGCGTAAAGGATCTGGAGACTGTACTGGGACTGCTTCACAGTGCGATGTAATATCTGGCTTATCCAGTTATTCGGTTACTGTTCACGCTAACGTGCCCAGTAACTGAATTTGCCGTGGCTTCGCATTTAAATACGGCAAATTCCAGCTGCCACCACGCTATCTTACGGCACTTTCGGTTCCAAAAGTGCCTATATTATACTTTTAGCCACCTATTTTTTTACTCCCGGAAATCCCTGTGCCTGCGGGTACGTGGGAATTCTCCGCGAGGCACTCAAGACCTGCTACCTCCATCGCAGGTCTATTATTGTTATCAAGCGGCACATCCGTTTTCAAACGTGCCTGCATAAACAGCAACCTATTATCCGTATTTACAAGGGGATTATTCATGAAAAAAACACTTCACTGGCTGGATGAAAACCTGGAAGAATTTCTGCTGGTTGTCATGCTGGCTGCGATGACACTCATTATGGGAATCCAGATATTTTCCCGCTACGCGCTTGGGCAGTCTCTGTCCTGGTCCGAGGAGGTTACCCGTTTTCTCTTTATCTGGAGCGGTTTTTTAAGCGTCAGCTATTGCAGCAAAAAGTGCCTGTCTATCAAGATCGAACAGTTCGTCGCTGCCTTTCCACGCAGAGGTAAGGCTCTTTTTAAGGTTGTCAACCACACCTTTGAGCTGATTTTTTTCCTTTATATGATCCCATTTGCATACTCTTACATGATGTCCGCCATTCACAGCGGACAGTTATCCCCCGCCTGCGGGATTCCGATGTACTATATTCAGGCAGCGCCGTTTGTTTCCTTTCTTCTGGTAACATTCCGCATTCTGCAGCGCTGGATCATCGAATTTAAGGTTGCCCGCGGCGAAGATGTCTACGATCCGGCCCACCCGGAGCGCAATACACCGGAATCCTTTATCCATGCAAATGCAGATATGCCGGAAAAGGAATCCAATGAAATCGAATCTCTCATCGAGGCAAATACACCATCTGGAAAGGAGGAACACTGATGCCTGCTGCTCTCTTATTTGTTATCTTTGTCGTGCTGCTTGTCATCGCAATCCCGGTATCGATCACGCTCGGTATCGCCTCGGTTCTCCCTTCCGTTTTTGACCCGTCCTTCACGGTCGGCGCTAAGTATCTGATCCGCGCCATGTTCGGCGGACTGGATTCTTTTCCCCTGCTCGCCGTGCCGATGTTCGTCTTATCCGGCATCATCATGGCAAAAGGCGGTATTTCCAAGAAGCTGTTTGACGTATTCGCCTTCTTTCTTGGCAATTTTACCGCCGGTATGCCATGCGCGGTCATCGTGACCTGCCTCTTCTACGGCGCTATCTCCGGCTCTGCCCCGGCAACCGTTGCAGCCGTCGGAAGCATGACGATCCCGATTTTAAGCGCCCTCGGCTATGACCGGACTTTCTCTACCGCGATCGTGGCAGTCGCAGGCGGTCTGGGCGTTATCATTCCGCCGAGTATCCCGTTTATCATGTACGGCATGGCGTCCGGTGCCTCTGTCAGCAGTCTGTTCTTAGCCGGCGTCATTCCGGGTCTGATGATTGGTCTGCTCCTGATGCTGTATGCCATCTATCACTGCCGGCGTTACGGCGAAGATAGAGAAAAAATCCACGCTGAAATCCATCTGCTGCGCGAAAAAGGGCTGTTCCGGGTGCTGCGCGAAAGCTTTTTCGCTCTCTTAAGCCCGGTCATCATCCTTGGCTGTATCTACAGCGGCATCGCCTCCCCCACGGAAGCAGCAGTTATCTCCGTTTTCTATGCCCTGTTTGTCAGCCTGTTCCTCTACCGGACCATGAAATTCCGGGATATCCCGCCGATTTTTGTGGAAGCGATCCGCACATTCACACCGATCCTCTTTATTCTGGCAGCTTCCACGGCATTTTCCAGAGTCCTGACCCTGATGCAGGTGCCGCAGGCGGTCAGCAGCTTTATCCTGGAACATTTCAACAGCCCTGTCATGATCCTGCTTGTCATCAACCTGTTCCTGCTTATCGTGGGAATGGTCATGGATACAACCCCGGCGATCCTGATTCTGACCCCGATCCTGCTCCCGATCGTGACAGCGATCAACATGGATCCGGTCCAGTTCGGTGTGATCATGGTTGTCAATCTGGCAATCGGCTTCGTAACCCCGCCGATCGGCGTCAACCTCTTTGTCGCCAGCTCCCTGACCGACGTCCCGATCATGGCGATCGCCAAAAAAGCGATGCCGATGATTGGCTTGTTTCTGGTGGCGCTGCTGCTGATTACGTTTATACCGGCTTTGTCGCTGGGATTGTTATAATGCTGAATGGACGCTTGGAAATGTTGAAGCTCTGAAAGATTTCATATAACGACCTGCTTCACGCTTTCAGGCTGTGAATGGAATATTTCACATATGAAATGGATATTTTTAAATTTGAAAGGATCTCCCATTATGATTTATATTTCAAACCTAGTGTCCCGCCGATGCCGGACTTCTTTCCGATTCGCTGCGGCGCTCATTTCTTCGTCGGTTCTTTTATTCGGCGCCTCGCTCGCGCTGAGCGGCTGCGCCTCCAGCCAGAAAGAACAGCGCTATTCCTGGCCACTGGCGACCGCCAGCCCGGAGGACACGGTAACGCAGCTGTTTGCCGAAAAATTTGCGGAGGAAGTACATGACTTAAGCAACGGCGCAATGCGGATTCAGGTTTACGCCAACTCCACACTCGGCGGTGACCGCGACCTGCTCGAAACGTGCGCGGACGGCGATATCCCATTTGTCGTGCAGAACACCGCCCCTCAGGTTTCTTTCATGAAGGATCTCGCCGTTTTTGACCTTCCATGCGTCTTTGATTCGCTGGATGACTGCCGCAAAAAGCTGGATGATCCGGATTTTTACAATCTCATCAGCCAGGTGTACACCGACGGCGGTTACCACCTGCTCGGCATGGCAGATCAAGGATTCCGCATCATGAGCACAAATAAACCGGTTTACTCTCTGGCGGATTTCAAAGGGCAGAAAATCCGTACCATGGAAAACAGCTATCATCTCGCATTCTGGAAAGCAATCGGCGCCAATCCGACGCCAATGACCTTCAGCGAGGTGTATATCGGTCTCCAGCAGCACACGATCGACGCGCAGGAGAACCCGTATGAGGTCATCGTCTCCAACCGTCTTTACGAACAGCAGGATTATGTGGTCGATACGAACCACCTGCCACATCTGATCTCCCTGATTGTCAATGACGATTTCTTCCAGAACCTGACTCCGGAAGAACAGGAAATCATGACGCAGGCAGCCAAAACCGCGACCGAGTATGCCAGAGAACAGTCCGACGCGCGCATCTTTGACCGTATCGCTACGATCGAAGCGAGCGGCACCGCGATTTTAACTCTCTCGGATGAAACGCGCGATGCCATCCGGGAGGCGGCTGGAAGCGTATATGAGAGTATCCGTGAGAATATTGATCCGGAAATTTATGACGCATATATGAAGCCATAACCTCATCTTCTTTTACCATCTGCAAAAAAAGTTCATACAAAATTCAAAAGCGGATATACCGGCCATCTGGTCAGTACATCCGCCTTTTCTCATGTTTCAATCATTCCACGAAACTTTTTATCTGCCTTGCGGACAGCATCCCGTTTCACTTCATCCTGGCACTGCGCTTCAATTATTTAGCTTCTTCTGCGTCAGCCTCTTCATCGGTCTCCGGTACATTGTTGTGAACCGCTGTGACGGTAGCAACTACTGCCTCCAGATCGGTCAGAATATCAACGTCTTTATCTTTTGCGATCGAAAGGTCTTTGACACGAATTGTATCACCAATCTCCATCTCACCAACATCAACTTTGACTTTCTCAACCAGTGCAGCCGGTAATGCGCGGTACGATACTTCTTTCAGTACCTCCTGCAGAACGCCAGTTTCTACCTTGTCGTGGTTCTCGAAGATAATCTCAGCAACGGAATGAACCTTCTCATTGCTTACCAGCGCCTGGAAATCTATTTCTACAACCTGATTTGCCATTGCATCATAGTCAACTTCCTTGATCAGGACATCGTAGACTTCGCCTTCTACATCCAGCATAATCTGTCCGCCCTTGGTCTCGTTCTTCAGCAGACGATCCACGTCTTTCTTTTCCATCTTAACAGGAATGGAGCCCTGAATCTTCTTGCCAAATACGTTGCCTGTTACATAACCTTCTCTTCTGAGTCTCTTTGCCTTAACATCCATGCTTCTTTTTTCAGCTTTTAAAGTAGTCATTTGTCTTTTCCTCCAAAAATCTGATCTGCGCCTTCCGCACGCCCTGTGTGGAAAACACATTGTGCTTAGCAGCCCTCAGCCATGGGGTTTTGTTAAGTATCTATCTCCTTGTTACGGCTCATATTATAGCAGGGTTCTCTGAAAACGATTCACTAAAAATAAAAATATTTCGGCTTTATTTTCAGCATTTTTAAGGTTGAAATTTAGAATTTGTATATTTTTCTTTCTGTCTTTTTTATACAAGAAGTATCTCCCTAAATCCGCCACCCGGTTTCAGGGCACACACACTTTTAAATCCACACGCCACCGCCAGCTCCTGCGCCTGCTTAAACCCATATCCGATCGTGTCGGTACTGTGGCTGTCGGAGTTGATGAGGATACGTCCGCCGCAGGCACACAGCTCTTTTAACAGAGCTGCGGACGGGTACGGCGCACTCCGATAGCCGCGGGACATGGCGCCTGTGTTGATCTCAAACGGAATCCCCAGAGCCGCCAGTTTGTGCATCGCCGTGATCGCCGGTTCCAGATAGGCGTCTTTCGTCTCGTCAAAATGTTTATATCCCTCGTTAAATTTTGTCAACAGGTCAAAATGTCCGATGAAATCGCATTTTGTCCGGTCATAAATCTGCGCCTCTGCCTCGAAATACTCCCGTGCAAACGCGTACCAGTCACCATGCCACAGCGTCTCGACTGCTTTTACCAGTTTCTCTTCCGTATCATCCACACAAACATACTCGCCATCCTTGATGAGCGCATGGGTCGAGCCGATCGCGTACTCTGCTTTCTGCACCGGTCCCAGTCCATCCAGCTCGATCCCGATATAGAGATTCATCTTTCCCCGGTATTCCTCCCGGAGTTCTTGAAGTTCTTCGGTATACTGGCGAAGCTTCTCGTCGTCCATCCCGAATCCCGGCTCAAACATCGAAAAATCAGCATGTCCTGAAACACCAAAATCGGTCATTCCCATCCGGTATGCCGCCTCCACCATCTCCCGCGGTGTACTCTTTCCGTCGCAGAACGTGGTGTGGGTGTGAAAATCTGTATGAAGCATCGGTAATCTCCTTTCTTATTTCACTCTGTCAAAACGTTTCTGCCTCTTCACAGCTGCGGGCAAACATCCTTGCGGATTTGTCTTCAACAAAGGATTTATCGCAAACTCCGCTCCGCCATCTGCATCCGCTTTTCAAACTGCTCGTAAAAGTCCTTCTCTCCATCATACGGAAGCAGATAGAACAGTTTCATAATCAACAGATTGCGCCGTTTTTCGCGCTCGGCTGCCGCAGTGGCACGGTTTTTCTTCTGTATCTCCTGTTCCTCCGGCGTTCCGATGCATGGTTCTGCCAAAAGGTTCTGCGCCGCCTCCGTTTCCGCCCTTCTTATATCTTTTAAGAAATAATGCCACCGGCTGATATACGCCTCATACCGCTTTAAATCTGGCGTATCGATCCATTTTTTCACTTTGACTTTCGTCCGGTTTTCCTTTTTACACTCATGAATCTGGAGAAAATACTGGAAACTTCCATTTTCATAAAAGCGCCCCAGTGGAAACAGGCGGCAGATACCCGGCCGGTATGCATGGATCCGGCAGCGCCCTGCTTCATCGAGAAACCCACAGGCTTCATCCGCCCCGCTCCGGAGAGCCAGATTCGGCAGAATCTGTCCGTCCACGACGTTCCACTCCACCTTTTTCTCCTCCAGCAGATGTTCCAGCGTGTCCCCGCGCAAGGTGGTCAGACGGTACACATCATATGGATCCAGCACGATCGAATTACCCATTCCGTGGCAGCACGCCGAACAGCCCCGGCAATCATCGCATCCGGCTTTTACCATATCGTCCCGGCTGTACAGCTTTCCATCTGAAATCTCCGCCATCGTTACATTACGTTCCATCTCTACTTCTCTCTTTCTGCCTCAATCCGATCTAAAATCTCCCACAAATGTTCCAGATCCGCCTCTCTGGTCGCCCAGCTCGTCGCAAAACGGACAACGGTGTGATCCTCGTCATACCGCTCCCAGAAGCTCACGGAAACCTCTTTTTCAATCTGCTCCATCCGGTCATTTTCCAAGATCACAAACTGCTGGTTGGTCGGGGACTCACGGAAAAACGTATAACCGCGCTGTTTTAACCCTTTCTTTAAAGCTGCCGCCATCTCTACCGCATGGCGTCCCAGGCGCTCGTACAGCCCGTCTGTAAACAGCACATCAAACTGGATTCCCAGCAGGCGTCCCTTTGCCAGCAGCGCGCCCTGCTGCTTGATCCGGGTAATAAAATGCGCCGGAACATTCTTCTTCTCACCAAATACAACTGCCTCTCCGCAGAATGCGCCCATCTTCGTGCCGCCGATATAAAATACATCACACAGATGCGCGATCTCCGAAAGACTCAGGTCATTTTCCTCCCCCGCCAGACCATATCCAAGACGCGCCCCGTCCAGATAGAGCGGGATTTCATACGAACGGCAGATCTCCGAGATCGCCTGCAGCTCCTTCCGGCTGTATAAGGTTCCGTATTCCGTCGGATGGGAAAGATACACCATTCCCGGAAATACCATATGATCATGGTTTGCGTCCGCCTCGAAATTTTGCAGATATTCCTGCAGATCCGCCGGATCAATCTTCCCATCTTTTTCCGGAAGCTGCAACACCTTATGCCCGGTGTACTCGATCGCCCCGGCTTCATGAATACTCACGTGCCCTGTCTGCGCTGCTACTACGCCCTCATACGGTGCAAGCATGCTACTGATCACGGCCGCATTCGTCTGGGTACCGCCCACCAGAAAATAAACCTCCGCCTCCGGGCATCCGGTCGCCTCCTGTATTTTTCTGGCGGCACTCTGGCAGTACCGGTCCATGCCATATCCCGGCAGACTCTCCCGGTTCGTCTCCGCCAGCTTCTGGAGTATCTCCTCGCAGGCGCCCTCTGTATAATCGCTTGCAAATGAAAGCATCGTAGTATCTCCTCCTGTTCTTTCTTCGAGCAAACACAATCCTGCGTTCTCGAAATTGTTTGTATTTTTATGTCCTCACCAGTGCCAGAGAAGCCCCCGCATCAGCATCGCCGTCAAATTTGCTGCACTGTGAAATAACACAGGTTCCCACAGACGGTTCTTTTTTTCATACAGCCACGCCAGTATAAGTCCCATGAGCGCCGCATAAATCCCCTGCGCCCAGTTTCCATGCACCAACCCGAAAAATGCCGCCGACCCAAGTGCCGCCCAGAAAAATGGGAGCGCCATACGCAGGCGCTCAAATATAATGCCGCGAAACAGCAGTTCTTCGGAAAGTGGGGCGGCAATGCCCATGAGAAAGAACTGCTGCCACAGGGCGCCGGAAAATAAAGCGGCGGTGCCCTCCGACGCACCTTTTCCCAGAGCTGCCGCAAGCATATCCCCCTGAGGCATTTTCAAACACAGAGACACCGCTTCAGCTACCTGCCCAGTCATCCGAACCTTTTGCACTGCAATATGCAGCACTCCCAGGAAAATCTCCTTTTTTTCTAATGCCCAGAAAATCATGTTAAACACAGCACTGAACGCAGCTGCCCCCAGCAGGATTTTCCACACATCCGGCACTTTTTCCCAGAAATATCCACATTTTTCTTCCTTTGTCGTCTTTATCTGTGGAGAGACCTGCTCTTTCATCCCGTCTGCCTCTGCTATGCGCCTGTTCTCTTTCTTTTTCTGGATCCTCCGCCAGTAAAATGGATAAATCACAGCAAATGTAAGAAACGACGACACGGTTCTTCCCACATTTCCCTCCAGATGTCCCAGCGCCTCCACACATCCGCCGATTAAATCGCTGATGACGCACGGAAAAAACATCTGCCAGACGATACGCCAATCCGCTGTCTCCTGCCGTTCTTCGTCCATTTTTCTGCCTCCTGTCATCCTTTTCCTATCTGCATCTGTTTCCATGACTTTTTCAGACTTTCTACTCCACGCCTGCCTTCGCGCAGATATCCTGCAGACAGCACTTGTCACAGTACGGCTTCGTCCGCGCCGTACAGACTTCACGCCCGTGATACACCAGGCGGTGGCAGAAATCGCTGCCCTCCTCCGGTGGAATCAGCTTCCAGAGTGCCATTTCCACGCGCTTCGGGTCCTTGATTCCTTCCACCAGCCCTATCCGGTTTACCAGGCGGATGCAGTGCGTATCCGTGACGATCGCCGGTTTTCCAAACACATCCCCCATAATGAGGTTGGCACTCTTTCTGCCGACTCCCGGAAGCTTTAACAGAGCGTTAAAATCATCCGGCACATGCCCGCCGTACTCGTCGCGCAGCACCTTCATACAGGCGCTGATGTCCCGCGCCTTGCTGTGTCCCAGACCGCACGGCTTCACAATCGCCTCGATGTCTTCCACCGGGGCATCCGCCAATGCCGCCACATTTGGATATTTCTCAAACAATCCCTTGACTACCACATTGACACGCGCATCGGTACACTGCGCCGCCAGACGGACACTGACCAGCAGCTTCCACGCCTGATTGTAGTCCAGCGTACAACCCGCATCCGGATATTCTTTTTTCAGGCGGTCAATTACCTCTAATGCAAGCTCTTCCTTTGTCATGTTCCTGTCTCTCCTATCTTCTATCCTTCACTTTTCAATTTACAGTCTGTCTTTGTAACAGCTGACACAACACTACAACCACTGCTGCATTCTTCCAGCCTCATACGAATCACAGCCGCTTCTGCAACTTTTTATTCTCATACGAACCGCATATGCTTACTATTCTTCCGCGTCCGCATCCTTCTTTCGTTTTCCGCCGCGCCGTACCTTGGAAAGTACCGGCTTTTCTTCTTTCTGTTTGACACGCACATAGATGATCGACAGAATCTTATTGTGCGGATTGCGCGCTGACCGAACCTCAACGGAATCAAACAGCTCGATAAACTGCTTCAACTTCGTGCATTTATAATTTCGCGGGTCAAATCCCGGCACACGCTTTGGAAGATTGTCTCCCAGCTCCGATAAATCCACCCATCCGTCATCGTCCGCATGTGTATTGATGATCGAGATAATCTCTTTCTCCATCTCCTGCATGTTCGGAATATTGCTGACTGCATTCGGATCGCTTTCTTTCTCTGCCTCTTTTCTGGAACCATCCGCCTCACTCTCCTTGCGCGTCTGCGGCAGGGACGGATTCTGCGACGGATTTTCATCGTTTAATAAAATATCCAGGAATTTAAATGTCTCACACGCCGAAACAAATGCATTCGGCGTCTTGCGCTCTCCCATGCCGATCACCGTCATGCCTGACTCACGCAGGCGCAGCACCAGCTTCGTAAAATCACTGTCCGAGGTGACGATACAGAAGCCATCCACATTGCCCGAATATAAAATATCCATCGCATCGATGATCAGCGCCGAATCGGAGGCATTTTTCCCCTGCGTATAATTGTACTGGAAAACCGGCGTGATCGCATAGTCGCGCAGGTTCTTCATCCACGCCCGCACGCTCGGCGTCTGAAAATCGCCGTAAAGGCGCTTGTATGTCGCACTTCCATAATTGCTGACCTCATCTAAAATCAGCTTGATATACTTGCCGGACACATTTTCCGCATCGATCAGTACGGCTATTTTTTTGTCATCCATCTCCTGTTTCCTTTCTCAAATACCGCTCAAAATATTCTCTGCCGCTTTCATCAGGGCGCACTTTCCTTTGAAATAAAAAGGCACCGGAACTTTCGCACGGTCGCATGATCGTGACTCTGAAAGCCTCCGGTGCCGGAATTTTTCATTTTCACACCGCCGAAACGGTCGTGATCGACAGCCGATACAGCTTATCTATAAGTGTATCACGTTCATGAGAAATCAGCAAATATTCTTTTTATTGTATTATGGTTTCACTGCATATCCGTCGTTCTCTTACATCACTGTCAAAATCAACAACAGGGTAGAACTCTCACGAATCCTACTCCAAAATTACTAACGTAAAGCCAGCTACGGCTTAAACCATAGCTTAATGTCAAAGAGGAAAAAACAAACTCTTGAATATTAAAATTCTTCAACAAAAATCCTCTAAGACAATAGATATTTCACTATCTCTTAGAGGATATTTCTTCAAAACTTGTTCCGCTGTATGAATCATATCATTACCTCCACATACATCATCACTTCATCCCTTACTCCAAGTTTAACCGCATACTCAATCAATCTTGAAAGATTCTTTTCCTTCGAGGACATATATTCCTTGATTGCTGTCTGATATAACTGAATTTCATATTTCTTTCGATCTTTAATCAAATCACAAATACATCTTTCCTTGTCATACACTTTAACCAAATTACCGCTGCTTGACGGGATTTCACAGGTCCCCATATCAAGAATCTCTGGGTTTGCGTAACGAACTTTTTTGTTTTTCTTTTTGATATGTGTTGCATTATATCCGGTAGGAACAGTGAAACAAATATGACTGTATTCTCTGTCGATAAGACCATGCAAATAAAGGGCGGTCTCGCCCGAATAAATAATATTCTTATTTCGTTGCTGGAGTACAAACAACTCATCTGGCCACACATTATCTAAAATATAAATGCCATGTGCCACTTTTTCCATATCATGCTCTCTGACGTATTTTGAGACAGATGGCTTTGATACACCTGATTCAACGGCCTTCGATGTAATCAAATATCCATTGTCTTTTTCAATTAGCGATTCCAAAATATCTGATATTGACATAGTTGTCCTCCTTATCCTTGATATTTGCTTTTGTGCTTAAATTATATTATATTTAAGCGTAAAAGTAAATTCAATCCTTATATGCTTGCAGAAGTAAAAGATAACACAGCCGAATAATTTCACAAAAAAGCGACAGTCTGATTTACATTTTGTATTTCAGGAAACTGCCGCTTCTTTTTCTTCCTTATTCTGTTTTTCTTCCTCCAACTCTCGGAGGACTTCATCGCCGTACTTATCAATCATCCGTACCAGAAAATCAATGCACCGTTCAAATTCAATATTCTGTTGCATAAGCTCCTCCCGTCATTGTTTTGATCTGAGCTTATTTTACAGAACCTACCGGAAAACCACATTGAATAGAAATTGATTGTAAATTGACACAATCACTTTAAAAATATCCGCATTTTCTTTAATCAAATATATGTTCGTGTTATGATAGATATACTCAATCTTAACTAGCTATGACGGAAAAACCAGCCTTCCAAAACTTAGAAAAGATCACTTGCTATAGAATTGTAATTTGCTTCTTCTTTGACCCCTTATAAACACAAAAGCTGAACAAATAGGATTTTTCGTCCTACTTGGCAGATTATAGTTCTCTCCTACTTCGATTCCACATTTCCTTTTGATTTGAGAAATATATAAATTTGAAACCTTCAAGCCAAATTCTTTCAGCACATAATCTTTGATTTCCTGATAGGTCGCTTTCGGCTCTGCACTGGTTGCATCCAGCTCGTTCAGGTCTAAATCGATCTCTATCGTGTCATCTGGTTTTTGCGCGAGCAACGAGGCAAGCCGAGATGCTTGCATCTCGATTTGCCGACTGCCGCGTTCATCGAGACAAGTACTCTTGTCTCAATGTTGGGACAAAAGAACTACCGTCTCCACATGCCCGCTCATCCCGAACATATCACAGCATCTCACGCGCTCCACCGCGTATCCTCTTTCATTCAGATACTTCACATCGCGCGCCAATGTGGCGGAATCGCAGCTGACATAGACTACCCGCTTTGGCTGCATCCGGACGATCGTGTCGAGGCAGACGCTGTCACAGCCTTTGCGCGGCGGATCGACGACGATGACATCGGCATAGACCTGATTTTTTTCATACTCCCTTGGAAGTACCTCTTCAGCTTTTCCGACGAAAAACTCGACATTTTCCATGCCATTTAATGCCGCGTTCCGGCGGGCATCCTCGATCGCCGGAGGGACGATCTCTACACCGTACACTTTCTTCGCTTTCTGCGCCAGAAACAGGGAAATGGTTCCGATTCCGCAGTACAGATCCCATACAGTCTCCCCACCGGTCAGCCCCGCGTATTCCAGCGCCGTTCCATAGAGTTTTTCCGTCTGCACCGGATTGACCTGATAGAAAGAAAGCGGCGAAATCTGGTACGATACATTTCCGATTTTATCTGTGATATAGCCTGGTCCGTATAAGTTTACAAGCTCCGCACCAAGAATCACGTTTGTTTTTTCCTGATTGATGTTGTAGGAAATACTGGTCATGCCAGGGACTTCTTTTAAGCGTTCCACAAAAATATCCGCATGCGGCAGCTTCTTTCCATTGATGACGAGACAGACCATCAGCTCGCCGTTTGAAAATCCCTTCCGAATCAATGCATGGCGAATCAGACCCTTGTGCGTCTCCTCGTCATATGGCGCAATCTGATATTCTTCCATGATTTTCTTGATAATATCCAGAATTACCGCATTTTCTTCGACACCCAGCAGGCAATCCTCCGCTTCCACAATATGGTGGGTGCGTCCCGCGTAAAATCCGGCAATGATTCTTCCATCCTTATCGCGTCCAAACGGAAACTGTGCCTTGTTGCGGTAGCGCCACGGTTGCTCCATCCCCAGGATCGGCTCCATCACGATGGTTTTATCCACAATCACACTATCCGCCCGCTCCGGCAGCCGCAGGTTCTCCATCCCGCCGATCCGGCGCAGGTTATTGTAGACCTTGCGCTCCTTAAAATGAAGCTGCGCCTCATAACTCATCATCTGAAGCTGGCAGCCGCCGCACTGTCTTGCGACCGGGCATTCCGGCATCACGCGGTCTTTGGATGCTTCCAGCACCTCCATCAGACGGGCAAAACCATAGTTTTTCTTCATTTTCATCGCCCGCACCCGGATCCGATCCCCGATCACGGCATCTTTTACAAACCAGATATAGCCGTCCTGCTTTCCGATCCCGGCTCCATCTTCGCTCATATCTTCGATTGTCAGTTCAAATTCATCATTTTTCCTGATTTCCACGTTTTTTGTACTCCTCATTTTCTTTATTTCGCATCCAGATAATGCGCCCGCTCTCCGCCAATATATTTCAGCCTCGTTCTCGCACACGTCACATGGGCGCCGCCGATCGCACGGATCGAGGTCCGCACCGGAACTGCAACCGGGCGCAGGTGCATACCGATGAAAGTGTCTCCGATATCGATGCCCGCGTGTGCCTGAATCCGCTCTACGGCTGTCGGATGTTCAAATCCCGCATAGGCTGCCGTTGCAAAGGAACCGCCTGCTTTTAGCTGCGGCACGACGTTTACCATCTCCAGACCATATTTTTCCGCCGCTTCTTCTTCCACAATCAGCGCCCGGTTCAGATGTTCACAGCACTGTGCCGCCAGATAAAGCCCCTGCGACTTGGTGACTGCATACAGCTCCTCAAACACCGCTTTTCCGATCTCGGCGCTGGAATAGGAACCGATCTTATGCGATGCAATCTCGCTGGACGAGCATCCGACCACCAAAATCTGTCCCGGCTTCATATTTGCCGCACTGAGAAGTTCCTCTGCGGCAATCCGTACCTCCTGGCGCAGCTCCTCTAACTGTCCTGCTGTCTCTATTTCTTTTGAAATTCCTGTTGCACTCATCCTGCTGCCTCCTGATTTAATGCCAGAAAAAGCCGCGGACCAAACAGGCTGAGCCCGCCGCAGCTTTTCCAAAATTTTTATTTACATTCCCTTACTTCCGGTAAAACTCCTGAATCCGATCCAGCCTCGCCGTCATGCCGCCCAGCAGCATATCCGCCGCCGCAAATGCCGCCATCGTCTCAACCACGACAACCGCTCTCGGCACAATGATCGGATCATGGCGTCCCTTGATGCTGATGCCGATCTCCTCGCCGCTCTTATTGACGGTTCTCTGCTCTGCGGCAATCGACGGGGTCGGTTTAAATGCCGCACGGAACACAACTTCGCTTCCATCCGTCATACCGCCTAAAATGCCGCCTGCATGGTTCGTCGCCTTGCCAACGCTTCCATCCGCCTCCATGACAAATGCGTCGTTGTTCTCGCTTCCTGCCATCTGCGCCGCATGGAAACCCTCTCCGATCTCGAAGCCTTTAACGGCACCGATCGAGCAGATTGCCTTTGCCAGATTCGCATTAAATTTATCAAAAACCGGTTCACCAAGCCCTGCCGGAAGACCGGCAATCACGCATTCCACGATACCGCCAGCAGAATCTTTCTCCGCCATCCTCCTTTCCAGATACTGCTCTGCCTCTGCGGCTGCGGCAGCATCCGGCATATACAGCTTATTCTTTTCACATTCTGCCAGATCAAACCGATCCGGCGCCACTTCCACCGGTCCGATCGCTTTCGTGTATGCTTTTACCCGGATGTTCAAGGATTCCAGCAGCTTTGCCGCGATAGCGCCTGCTGCCACTCGTCCGATCGTCTCGCGTCCCGAAGAACGTCCGCCGCCCCGGTAATCCCGGAAACCGTATTTTTCATCGAAGGTATAATCTGCATGTCCGGGACGGTAATAACTGGCGATCTCACTGTAATCCTTCGAATGCTGATCCTGGTTCCGCACCAGCATCGAGATCGGCGTGCCCGTCGTCCGCCCTTCAAAAACGCCTGACAGGATCTCCACCGTATCGCTCTCGCTGCGCTTCGTCGTAAAACGGCTCTGCCCCGGTTTGCGGCGGTCCAGATAACGCTGAACGTCTTCCTCACAAAGCGCAAGCCCCGCCGGACAGCCATCTACGACCACGCCCACGCCTGCTCCGTGGGATTCGCCCCACGTTGTCATTGTCAGTATTTTTCCGTATGTTGACCCTGCCATTCTCGCTATTAACTCCTTCTGCCATTTAGTCTGCTTTCTTTCCTCTCGTAGGTACCTTTGTAATCACACAGCAGTTCGGCTCATTCACCGAAATACTGCGTCCGCTCATCACCAGCAGTTTCTCCTTATATTCCACCTGGAAGAAAGAAATGCTGTTACTGCCGTGGTTGATCGACGCCAGATGGTTTCCATCCGGGAAAATCGCGATATCCTTCGGGTAATCTCCACTGATCGGCAGACAGCAGAGCAGCTTCAACAGCCCCGTCTGTGCATCGCGCTCGTAGACACTGACTGAATTATCGCCCGCATTGCTGCAGAACAGATGTGTCTCGTCCTCGGACATCCGGATCGTGCACGCTGCAGTCAGCTGGCTGGTGCGCTCCGGTGCGGTCGATGGAATCGTCTGGATCTTCTCGATCTTCGGCACACGATCGCCCGTTTCATACGTGTATACATCAATCACATTTTTGATTTCATACATCAAATATAAGAATTTTCCATCCTTGCTGAACATGAAATGTCTCGGACCAGATTCCAAATCACAGCGGATCGCGTCCACCAATGAAAGGGTTCCCTTCTCGCCATCAAACCTGTAAATCTTGACCTGGTCAATTCCCAGATCGGCTACCAGCAGGAATCTGCCATCCGGCGTGCGCTCCGCACAGCTCACATGCGGGCGGAACGTACGCTCTGCCACGCTTCCAAGTCCCTTGTGATAAACGCCGTCGGTCACTTCCCCGATAGAACCGTCCGGTTTCAGGCGGACCACCGTCTCCTTGCCGTCATGATAGCCGGATACGAAGATAAACTTGTCCTCCGCATCGGTCGCAATATGGCAGCCGCGCATCGCCTTGATATTTGCGCTGTTCACACGGCTGAGTGCGCCGTTTTCCAGAATCCGGAACGCCACAACGCCCTCGTCCGCGATGGAATAGAGCATCCGCCCGTCATGTGAAACAGTTAAATAGGAAGAGTTGTCCACTTCCACCTCGCACCGGTAGATAAATTTTCCCTTTTTTACATCCACATCATACACGGTAATTCCCTTTGCCTGACCGTTGTATGAGTAAGAACCCACATATGCCATATACTTATCCTGCATGAAATGTTCCTCCTTTGATCCCCCAGAACCGTTATAACGGTTTCTATCAAATTATCTGCCCCTATTTTATCATCATACCGCCATTTTTGCACCCTTTTTTCACACAATTTGAGAGCCCCCGGATTTTCCCGTTTTTTTCCTTGACACCTTCCCCACATTCTGTATAATAGATACTCGGAAGCAAGTTTATTATTTCTAAACAAAAAGATTAATTTTACATTCATTTTAGAATTTCTAAACTTTCATCTTACTTTTGTATGTTTCTAAAAAACGCCGGACGGATGGTTTTCCCACCCGGTTTTTATAAAAAAGGATGTGCCCTGGCACATTCGGGCGTCTCGCGCGGTCGCTTGCGACATGTTTCTGCTTCGCGCAAGTGCGCATCCTCGCGGAGCGTTTTTTGTTTCATAGGACGCAATTTCCTATGAAACCAGGAAAGGAGGTTCCCTCTGTTGAGTATAGGAGGAAAATTAAAGGAACTGCGAATTTTAAAGGGTCTGACGCAGGAAGAGCTGGCTGACCGCGCAGAGCTTTCGAAGGGATTTATCTCCCAGGTAGAGCGCGATCTGACCTCCCCGTCCATCGCTACTTTGATGGATATTCTCCAGTGTCTCGGCACAACCATAGGGGAGTTTTTCAACGAGGCTCCGGAAGAGCAGATTGTATTTGAAAAAAACGACTATTTTATCAAGGAAGATCCGGAACTAAAAAATGAGATTCAGTGGATCATCCCGAACGCCCAGAAGAACACGATGGAACCAATCCGCCTGACACTCGGTGCCGGCGGCTCCACCTATCCGGACAGCCCACATGAGGGTGAGGAATTTGGCTATGTTCTTTCCGGCAGCATCCTGATTCATCTGGGGAACCGGACGTACAAAGCCAAAAAGGGCGAATCTTTTTACTATACGAGCGACAAGACGCATTACCTTGAAAGCCGCTCCGGCGCGACGATCCTCTGGGTCAGCTCGCCGCCAAGTTTCTAATACTACACATTATTTTACTATTTACGGAGGAAACGCATGAGCCAGCCATTAATCGATTTACAGCATATCTCGAAACGCTTTGACGACACCCTGGTCCTGGATGACTTGAGCCTTTCAGTAAAGGAAAATTCCTTTGTAACGCTCTTAGGTCCCAGCGGCTGCGGCAAGACGACCACGCTCCGCATCATCGGCGGATTTGAATCCCCAAATACAGGAAAAGTAATTTTCGGCGGCGAAGACATCACCAAACTTCCGCCAAACAAGCGCCAGCTAAACACCGTATTCCAGAAATACGCACTGTTTCCGCATATGAGCATCGCAGATAATATCGCATTTGGGCTAAAAATTAAGAATAAATCAAAAGCATATATTGATGACAAAATTAAGTACGCTTTAAAGCTTGTAAACCTAAACGGCTTTGAGCATCGCAGCATTGACTCTTTGAGCGGCGGTCAGCAGCAGCGTATCGCCATTGCGCGTGCGATTGTCAACGAGCCAAAGGTCCTGCTTCTCGATGAGCCGCTTGGTGCCCTAGATTTAAAACTGCGACAGGACATGCAGTATGAGCTGATCCGTCTGAAAAATGAGTTAGGCATCACTTTTATCTATGTTACCCACGATCAGGAAGAGGCATTGACGATGTCCGATACCATCGTTGTCATGAACCAGGGTTATATCCAGCAGATGGGTTCCCCGGAACAGATCTACAACGAGCCGGAAAACGCATTCGTTGCCGACTTCATCGGCGAGAGCAACATTGTGGACGGTCTGATGATCCACGACGAGCTGGTTGAAATCTTCGGTGCGAAATTTGCCTGCGTCGATAAGGGATTCGGAACAATCCAACCGGTAGACGTTGTCATCCGCCCGGAGGACATCGACCTCGTAAAACCGGAGGAAGGCACGCTGCAGGGCATTGTCACCCACCTGATTTTCAAGGGCGTCCACTATGAGATGGAAGTCACCACACCGGACGGCTATGAATGGCTGGTTCACAGCACGGATATGTTCCCGGTCGGCGAGAAGGTCGGCATCCATGTAGACCCGTTTGACATCCAGATCATGAACAAGCCGGCGTCAGAGGACGAGGAAGCTGTGGGCGTCAATGAATAGAAAGGAGTCGGACTTAGCATGAAATCAAACGTGAAACGGCTCTTCGCCGGTCCTTATATTCTCTGGATGATTGGTTTTACCATCATCCCGCTCCTGCTGATCGTATACTACGGTCTGACAACCAAAAGCGGGGCATTTACACTGGCAAATGTCTGTTCCATCACGACACCGGAGCATATGAAGGCGCTGCTCTTATCCCTGGGTCTGTCTCTGGCTGCGACCGCCATCTGCCTGCTTTTGTCCTATCCGCTGGCTTTGGTGCTGCGCCGCCGCGGCATTGGGGCAGGCAGCTTTATGGTATTCGTCTTCATCCTTCCGATGTGGATGAATTTCCTGCTCCGCACCCTCGCGTGGCAGACGCTCCTGGAGAAAAATGGCGTTATCAACGGCATTCTTTCCTTTCTCCATCTGCCAAATATTGCCATCATCAATACCCCGTGGGCGATCATTCTGGGCATGGTATACAACTTCCTGCCTTTCATGATTCTCCCGATTTATAATGTGCTGGCAAAGATCGACGACAATACCATCAACGCCGCCAAAGACCTGGGTGCAAACAATTTCCAGACACTCATTCACATCTGGATTCCGCTCAGCATCCCGGGCATCATCAGCGGCATTACCATGGTATTTGTCCCGGCGCTGACAACCTTCGTTATTTCCAGTCTCTTAGGCGGCAGTAAGATCCTGCTCATCGGAAATGTCATCGAGCAGGAGTTCACCAAGGGAAGCAACTGGCACTTAGGTTCCGGTCTCTCGCTGGTTCTGATGATTTTCATTTTACTGAGTATGGCGCTTATCGCCAAATACGATAAAGAAGGGGAGGGCAATGCGTTCTGATGAAACATAACCGCTTAAAACAGTTTTTCCAGGACTTTTACCTGGCGCTCATCCTGCTCTTTTTATACATCCCGATCGTGACCATGATCGTTTTGTCCTTTAACAACACAAAATCGAGAACCGTCTGGGGCGGTTTTACCACCCGCTGGTATACGCAGATGTTCCAGGATTCCGCCATCATGAATGCCTTAAACAATACGCTGCTCATCGCGTTTGCGTCGGCTCTGATAGCGACCGTCATCGGCACGATCGCCGCCATCGGCATCAACAGCATGAAACGAATTCCGCGCACCATCGTCATGGGAATCAACAACATCCCGATGCTGAACTCCGATATCGTAACCGGTATCTCCCTGATGCTTGCATTTATCGCGTTCGGTATCTCTCTCGGATTTAAAACCGTGCTGATCGCGCATATCACATTTAACATTCCATATGTGATATTAAGTGTCATGCCGAAACTCAAGCAGACGAACCGGTACACCTACGAAGCCGCTCTGGATCTCGGTGCCAGCCCGCTATATGCTTTCTTCAAGGTCGTATTTCCGGACATCGTCCCGGGTATCCTCTCCGGCTTTTTGATGGCATTTACGATGTCCCTCGATGATTTTATCATTACGCACTTTACAAGAGGTGCCGGTATGGATACCTTATCCACCCTGATCTACAGCCAGGTGCGCCGAGGCATCCAGCCGACGATGTACGCCCTGTCCACGCTGATTTTCGTGGCAGTCCTGGTGCTTCTGGTGATCACCAACTTTGCCCCGGAGAAAAAATCCACCGGCAATGCGACTGTGATTGACACAGAGACCATCAAGCGCCGCAAACGCAACAACCAGATCAAGAACGGCGTTCTGGGACTTGCCTGCACGCTGATTCTGCTTGTCGTTGGTGTCAGCACCTACAGCCGCTACACCACGACTCATTCAAACGAACTGTACGTCTACAATGCAGGCGAATATATTGATCCGGACCTGATTGAGGAATTTGAACAGGAAACCGGAATCAAGGTTACCTACGACGTATTTGAGACACTGGAAGAAATGTATCCGGTCATCGAAGCCGGCGGCGTCAACTACGATGTAGTCTGCCCATCCGACTACATGATTCAGAAAATGAAAGAAAATGACCTGCTTGCCGAACTCAACTTTGACAACATTCCAAATGTCAAAAACATTGACCCGCAGTACATGGAAATGTCCAAGCAGTTCGACCCGGAAAACAAATATTCCGTGCCATACACCTGGGGAACCGTCGGTATTCTTTATAATACGAAGCTCATCGAAGAAAAAGGACTTCCGGTTCCGACCAAATGGTCCGATCTCTGGAATCCGGCTTATAAAGGCGAGATCCTGATGCAGGACAGCGTCCGCGATGCCTTCATGGTAGCGCTCAAAAAAGACGGCTTCTCTGCCAACTCGACCGATGAAACCGAACTCCAGCAGGCAAAGCAGGATCTGATTGACCAGAAACCGCTCATACAGGCTTACGTCATCGATCAGGTGCGTGACAAGATGATCGGCGGCGAGGCAGCCATCGGCGTCATCTACTCCGGCGAGATCATGTACATCCAGGATGAGGTAGCCGCACAGAACCTCCCATTCTCCCTGGAATACGTGATCCCGGAAGAGGGAACCAACGTCTGGCTCGATTCCTGGGTAGTTCCGAAAAATGCGAAAAATAAGGAAAACGCAGAAAAATGGATCAATTTCCTCTGCCGCCCGGATGTCGCAGTCAAAAACTTTGAGTACATTACCTACGCGACGCCAAACAAGGCAGCCAAGGAAATGCTGGACGAAGAAATCCAGAACAACAAAGCCGTCTTCCCAGATGCGAAGCAGCTGAAAAACTGCGAGGTTTACCGGTATCTTGGGGATGAAGCGGACGAGCTTTATAATAGTTTGTGGAAAGAAGTTAAGTCGGATTAAGGGGCTTGCTGCTTCAAATCATAATTGTAAAAAAGAGTCAACAGAAGTGCATTCTGCTGGCTCTCTTTTTCTATCAAAGATATTATACTTCCAATGCCGCTTTTAAGTCTTCCATACTGGAATATCTCGGTGCATTTGGATCTTTTACAATCGTTCTTCCTTCTTCGATTGCTATCAATAACGCATCCTTCTTTTCATTCTTCTCAATATTTACTCCATCCATACAAGCCACCTCCATATATGTCTATTATATATTTTTTCATAAATAGCATATACATTTATATTGATTTTTCAATTCTAAGCGCTATACTATCTCTAAAAAAGGAGGTCACTCATGAAAATTGCAGTCCCTTATGAAAACGGAGAAACCTGCTCCCACCTGGCTCAGGTGAAAGAATTTTTAATTTTTGATGTAGTTGATGATGAGATTATTTCCACCAAAACCGTGAAACAGACCTATGCAAACGATCCCGGCGCGCTGGTCGAGTTTCTGAAAAAAGAAAATACTGCCGTTCTCCTCTGCGACGCCCTTCCGATCCCGATGATGATCGCCCTGCGCGAAACCAGCATCCAGGTTCTCGGCGGCGCCAAAGGCGCTCCTAAAGACCGCGTCGAAGACTTCTTAAACGGAATGCTTCACTTTGACCGGAGCGGAAATAACGGACCATCCTGCGGCGTCCACCTGCCGGACAACAATAAAAATGGCACTGACTCCGACGCCGAATGCGACGGAAATATCAGTGCCTGTGGGACTTGGTGCCACTAATTCCTGTTTCATCTGAGACGTTGATGACGCACGTGTGGGACAGAATCCACCTTATTTCCACTGGAGGTGATGCAGATGCCCCTCCGTATTCATCTTCTCAAACCCATTCTGCCGCAGCGCCTCATACAGAATGATCGCCACCGAGTTTGACAGATTCAGAGAGCGCATCTCACCCCACATCGGGATGCGGACGCAGCGCTCCGGGTCTTCGATCAGGAGTTCTTCCGGGATGCCGCGGCTTTCCGGTCCGAACATGATATAGCAGTCCGGATCGTAGTGAACGTCCGTATACACCTGCGTCGTCTTCGTGGTCGCCATATACGGGCGCGCGCCCGGATTCTTCTCCAGAAAATCTTTAAAATCGCTGTAAACTGTCACGTCCAGATGCGGCCAGTAATCAAGACCCGCTCTTTTTACCATTTTATCATTCAATTTAAAACCGAGAGGCTCGATCAGATGAAGCCGCGTGTTCGTTGCCACGCAGCTTCGTCCTATATTTCCTGTATTCATCGGCATCTCCGGTTCATAGAGTACAATATTTAACATTTCTTCTCTCCATCCAGCCGTGCCACAAACCGCTTGATGCGCTCGATCGCCTTCTGCAGATCCTCCAGCGAATACGCATAGGAAACACGCAGATAGCCCTCGCCGCAGTTTCCAAACGCGGTGCCCGGCACAAGCGCCAGCTTCTCTTCCTGTAACAGGCGGTTTGCGAATTCATCCGAGGTCATGCCAAACCGTTTGATGCACGGGAACATATAAAATGCTCCATACGGCTCGAAACAGTCCATGCCAAGCGCCCGGAACTCTCTCAAAAGATAGCGGCGGCGCTCATCGTAGGCTTTCTTCATGCGGGCAATGTCCTCATCGCCATTCCGCAGGGCGTCAACCGCTGCATACTGGCTGGTGGTCGGCGCACACATAATCGCAAACTGATGGATTTTCAGCATCTGTTTTAAGATAAGCGCTGGAGCCGCCGCATAGCCGAGACGCCACCCGGTCATCGCATATGCCTTGGAAAATCCGTTGATCAACACCGTGCGGTCACGCATCCCGGAAATCTCCGCGATGGAAACGTGCTTGCCACTGTAGGTCAGCTCGGAATAAATTTCATCACTCAGCACAAACAGATCCTTCTCCTCAATCACCTTCGCGATCGCCTCCAGATCGGTGCGGTTCATGATCGCGCCCGTTGGATTGTTCGGGAATGGAAGAATCAGCACCTTTGTTTTCGGTGTGATTTTCTCCAGCAGCTTCTCCGGCGTCAGACGGAACTCATCCTTCTCCTCCAGCTCGATAATGACCGGCGTACCGCCCGCCAGCACCGTACACGGCACATAGGAAACGTAACTCGGCTGCGGAATCAGAACCTCATCGCCCGGATTGAGCATCGCGCGCAGGGCGATATCAATCGCCTCGCTGCCGCCGACCGTTACCATCACTTCTGTATTCGGATCATACTCAAGACGCTGACGACGTTTCAGATAATGGCAGATCTCCTGGCGCAGTTCCTTTAAACCAGAGTTCGACGTATAGAAGGTACGTCCTTTTTCCAGCGAATAAATGCCCTCCTCGCGGATATGCCACGGTGTATCAAAATCCGGTTCGCCCACGCCCAGGGAGATCGCGCCCTTCATCTCGCTGACAACGTCAAAAAACTTCCGGATTCCGGACGGCGGAATATTTACAATCGTATCTGATAATGGGTTTCTCACGGAACAATCAACATCCTTTCATCCTGAGGACCGTCGCAGAGAACGGTACCATGGTCTTTGTATTTTTTAAGAATAAAATGGGTCGCGGTACTCAGCACAGAATCGATCGTGGAAAGCTTTTCTGCCACGAACTGTGCAACTGCACGCATGGTTTTCGCCTCGATCATAACGGTAAAATCATAGCCGCCGGACATCAGGTATACCGAGGTCACCTCGCTGTACTGATAGATTCTCTCGGCAATCTTGTCAAAGCCCATCTCGCGCTGCGGCGTTACCTTTACTTCGATCAGTGCAATGACCTTCTCCTCATCTGTATTATCCCAGTTAATCAGGGTATGGTAACCGCAGATGATATGTTCATTTTCCATTTCGGCGATCTCCGCTGCGACCGCAGCTTCATTTTCCCCGAGTAAATCCGCCAGCTCTTTGACGCTGATGCGGCTGTTTTTTTCAATGACCGCTAAAATTCTCTCTCTCACTTTACTACCTCCTGTTAATGGGATTTTGGTAAGTCTTTCATTTTATCTATCTCATCCGGTTTTGGCCGGTCAAGAAAGCTATGTACTTCGCCGCTGTAAATCTCGCGTCCGATCGCTGTGCGCGTCCGACCGATGAGCGCCGCCGGAATGCCCTCTCTCTCCAGATTCTTTAGCAGTTTCGGACCGCTAGACGCCGTCAGCAGAATGCAGCCCTGGGACTGTAAACGGTATGGATTGAGGTCAAATACCTCGCAGACCTCCACCGTCTCCTGGCGGATCGGAAGTTTCCTAAGATCCATCTCAAATCCGAGTCCGAATCCATCAAAAAAATGCCACAGCGCTGCCATGACGCCGCCCCCGCCCGCCGGATACCACGCAGATGCGCCGAGACGGGTCAGCACTTTCCGCTCTTTATGTGCAGCAAATGCCTCCAGAAGCGGAGACGGATTCCATTTCTCATAGAGATTCTGGCATTCTCTCACATACCGTGCAGAAAATCGGTTCAAAAGCGCCGCCTCGCCGCTTTTTGCCGCCATCGAGGTACCAAGAAGCGCGGTGTAACCGACCGCCAGAAGATCCTGCTCGGCTTTCATCTCCCCGTATGCCTCGAAAATTTCATCTTTTATGTTCATTCTGATTCCTTTCCCAGCTTCACATTCAAGTACAGTAATTTTCTGCGTTTACCACGCCATGTTACCACAAATCTCTGCTCTCATACCATCACTATATATGATCCGATATAAGCTATCACTCCATCGGCGGCGCTGCTTCCTGCGCCGGACCGGCTGGTCCCTGCGGCTGTGCCGGGGTCGGCTCCTGTGCTGCCGGTGCTTCCGTCGGTGCCGGAACCGGATTTTCCGGCTGTGGCGTCTCAGGCTGCGGTGTCTCAGGCTGCGGTCCAGCCGGAACCGCCGGTGCCGCAGCTGCAACGGCCGGACCTACACGGTAGATTGCCTTCGATGCCATATAGGTATCCGTCTGCAGCAAGGTTTTCTCCGTCTCCACGCCGTCCACGTAGACGTATTTCCAGAGCCGTGACTGCAGCCCATAGTGCGCCGACTGTTCCTTCACCCTCGCACCCGGCTTCAAAGATGCGTCCACCTTTGTGATCGGCTCGCCCGGATCCTTCTTCGACAGTGTCTCCGAAACGTATTTGATGGTCCGGTTTGCCGGCCGTGTCTCTTTTCCATATATCGTAAATGAAATAGTCCCGCCGTTCACTGCCCCTTCCATATAGATCGGGGTATCGTATGGATTTTTAAATTTCAGATCCTTATAAGTACCCGCGATCGCCGAATCCTGCGATGCCGGAACGTAAGTAACAATCATCGAATGATTCTGGCGCTGGGTGATATCCATCTCCGCCAGAAGCGCTGCATTGTAGAGCGTCGTGCAGATCTGGCAGGCGCCACCGCCGACCGTATCGACTACCTGACCGTTCGCATAGGAACCTGCCGATGCATAGCCATTTTCCACCGTAAATGGGGTGAGCCATGTATAAGCCGAAAATTCTTCTCCCGGCATCAGAACCGTGCCGTTGATCTTCGCCGCACCGTTCCGCAGATTCTTGGAACGCGACACATTTCCCGGGTTGAATCCGGTACTGAATGTTCCAAGTGCATCCTGAATCGTAGATAATGCCTCTGTCGTGCGGGTCGGCTCTGTATTTTTGACTGTTGCATCCACCGAAACCGGTTCCGAAAGACCGCCCGCGAGCGCCTCATTCAGTGCTTTTGTCGTCGCATCTATGTCCACTTCCTGTCCCGCCGAAGACTGGCTGACCTGAAAGACTCCATTTTCATGCGTGATCACAGCGTCCTGCGGCGCTGTCGTAAATTCCGCGCACCGGGTCTGCACAAACTCGGCAACCTTCGCTTCATCGACCGCTGTCTCAATCTGCAGATCCACGCCGGACTGCTCTAATTCCTTCTGATTCAGATACCGGCGCAGAAGATTTCCGCCGGAAAGTTTCTCCACTTCCTCATCAATCTCGTTCTGGTTGACCCAGGAAAATCCCAGCTCCGCCGCCGTCGTCTGAACCTCATGACCTTCTACCCGGATCGAAATGGTCTGATTTTCCATCTCCCCGATGGATTTCTCAATCGTCTGATCCGCCTCTTCCCGTGTCATCCCGGAAAGATCAAACCCACCGACCTGAAAACCCGTGGGAATCGTCCCCGCTGACGCGGTGCCCGTACCGGCTATAAGCAGTCCCATCACTGCCGCACCGCATACGCCTGCCATCCAATTTCTTTTTTTCATCATCTACCGAACCTTTACATCATAAGACCTGCCAAAATGGTTCCCGCTACCATCGCTACTACTACGATTATAATAACAACCGCTGATACGATCTGGCGTGTTTTCTGATTTGAAAATTTAAACATATCTCTCACCTCTTCTGCATTCTGCCATGCTGCGCGATAATCTGATCCGTAAGTCTCGAAATCTCATTTTTCGAAAGCGAATCAATCTGCGCAGATAAATTTATTCTATGATATTTTAGTAATTCCCGCAAGACTTCTTTTTGCTTTTTTGACGCGGGCTGTTCGCGTTTTACCTTGTAAATCAAAGGCTGCGGTGCAAACACCTCCGGCACTTCCAGAAAATACCTGTTTTTAAGCTCCTGATACAGATGGTGCGCCGCCATCGCATCCGAAAGCGCCCGATGGCTCTCGCCCGAATCCACCGCAAAATACCGGCACGCGGCTGCCAGATTCTTTTTTTCCTCCTCTGGCATAAAATGGCGGCAGATTTTCAAGGTATCAAGCCCCGCATGCTCAAATGTATACTTCCGGTTGACCGCCGCCCGCTTGAGAAAGCTGAAATCAAAGATAACATGATGCCCCAGAAGCGGCAGCTCCCCGCAGAATGCCAGAAGTTCCGGCAAAACTGTATCCAGCACCGGCGCATCCTTCAAATCATCGTCACAGATTCCCGTCAGCTCCCGGATGCGCGCATCCAGTTCCCGCTCCGGGTTGACAAACGTCGAATACGTCTGCACCACGATTCCATCTTCCACCCGCGCCGCGCCAATCTCGATGATCCGCTCGGTTTTGGGATTTAACCCTGTTGTCTCCAGGTCAATCGCTATATAAGAATTGTCTGTTTTTTCCATTTTATTTATCCATCGTAACTGTTCAGTACCTTCACAGTCACGCGCAGTAAATGCACAGACCTACTGAACAGTTTACTATCCATCTAATTTAAAATATGGCTGTCCTACATTTCTTCTCGTTCGCAGATGTTCAGACTGCCGCCATCCGCAATTTCTTTTTCCTGTCTTTCTCTGGAAAATCCCATTCCTCACTGTATCTCATTCTGGGAAATGGAAAATGCCGCCGCATTGCCAAACAGAACGTCCCGGTTTTTGTAATCAAACAACACAAACCTTCCGTCTTCCATCCGCTCTAAATGTGCCATTTTCGCCATCTGTCTGGAATCGTATGTCTCGTAGCCCTTTAAATAGCGGCGTTCCTTCGCCTCTCGTATGAAAAACTGCTTCGTCTCGTTCTTCCACTCCGACGGATCCGGGGCAAAGGATGGGCGGCTCTTGACGTTTTCGCGGAGGTAGAGGTCATACATTAAAAGGTCCTGATAAGATGTCTCATTGATAGAAAAAATTTCTGCCTGCTTCCTCCATTTCTGAATGAACCTGTATAAAATCTCATACCGCGCCAGCCGGTTATGGCTCACGCCATTCAATCCTTCATCCTCATAAAATGCCGCCAGGCGATCATACAGCTCAAACGCATCGCCCCATTCCTGCGACAGGCATTTCATCGTGCGGCGGAACTGCCCGCTGTTGTAATAGACCTCGACCATCTCTTCCACACCCTTGAGACGGATCACCTCTTCATAGGAAAGCCAGTTGGTTCTAAGCACCTCATACGGCGGCTTGCTCTGGCTGAGCAGACCGTATTTCTGCTTCATTTCTTCCATATAGGAACCTTTCAGCACCTTCAGAAAGCCAAGCTGAAGCTGTTCCGGCTCCATTTTGTATACATCGTTGAAGGAACGATGAAAGCTCTCGATATCCTCATACGGAAGCCCCGCAATCAGGTCGAGATGCTGATGGATGTTGCCAAAGGTGTTGACCTGCGCCACACGGCGCGCCACCTTGTCCAGATCCATCGTCCTCCGGATCTCCTTCACAACCACCGGGTTCGTCGTCTGCACGCCGATTTCCAGCTGAATCAGTCCCGGACGCATCTGTTTCATCAGCGCCAGCTCGTCATCATCCAGAAGATCCGATGAAATTTCAAAATGGAAGTTGGTAATTCCATTATCGTGTTCCAGCAAATACTGCCAGATTGCCATCGAATGACTCTTTTTGCAGTTAAACGTCCGGTCTACGAACTTTACCTGCGGCACCTTCCGGTCAAGAAAAAACTGCAACTCCCTGGTTACCAGCGAAAGGCTGCGGAACCGCACTTTTTTATCAATCGAAGACAGACAGTAACTACAGGAAAATGGACATCCACGGCTGCTCTCATAGTAGATAATGCGGTGTTCCAGCCCGCTTAAATCTCCGTAGGAAAATGGAATGTCGTCCAGATTCATGAGCGGCGCCGGGCGATGGACCTCGATGGTGCCATCCGAACGGCGTAGGACAATGCCTGGGAGCTCTGAAAAACAAACCTCCGTCCCGCACTCACACGCCTCCACCAACCGCGTAAAGGTCTCCTCGCCTTCGCCCTGCATGATCAGCTCGACCTCCGGCAGCTCATCCATCAGGTGAACCGCGTCATACGAAGCCTCCGGACCTCCCATCCAGATGCGGACCTGCGGAAGAACCTTTTTCAAATCGTGGATCAGTTCCTTTACGTAAACGATATTCCAGATATAACAGGAAAATCCCACCACATCCGGTTTTCTCCGGTAAATATCCTGCAGAATCTGAGCCATCTGGTGGTTGATGGTGTACTCGCCGAAATCGATCTGGATTTCCGACACGGTTTTCGTTCGATTCGCGCCTTCTGCTGCCTCCGAAACCATTTCCATTCCAACAGCCGCACCCTGCTCATCCTTCTGTCCCAGCCCCAGCCGCTCCATCGCATACCGTCTCAGGCTGTAAATTCCCAGATTTGAATGTATATATTTGGCATTAATCGCCGCCAATAAGTACCGCATCGTCTCACACCTTCAAAATATGATAGCCAGCCGCCTTATTGAGCCGGTTCATAATCGCCCGTCCTAAATTGTCTTCCGAAAATCCTTCCGAAAAGATATATTCCGCGCCACGATCGTCGAAATCGCGCAGAACCGCATACAGGTTGTGTGCAACAGTCTCCTGACGCGCCCGCGCACCGATGCTTTCCAGCATCCCCGCCGGGTAACGGTCTTTCGTCTCGTCCGTGCAGATAATTCCAACCTTGCGCCCTTCTGCCAGCTTTTCGCCTGCCAGGCGGTTGATCGTCTCCACAACTGCCTCCGTCTCGCCCTCGACCAGTGTCAGATCGGCTTTCGGTGCATAATGGCGGTATTTCATTCCCGGTGCTTTCGGGCGCACGTCCGCGCTGACTGGTCCTAAAATCGCCGGATCAATGCCGACTTCCCCGACCGTTTCACGCAGCATCTCCACGGTAATCGCACCCGGCCTTAAAACCATCGGCATTTCCTCCGTAACATCCACGATCGTCGATTCCAGACCAATTCCAACCGGACCGCCGTCGATGATCGCATCGATCTTTCCGTCCATATCCTGAAGCACGTGATCCGCACGCGTCGGGCTTGGGCGTCCCGATGTATTCGCACTCGGAGCCGCGATCGGCACGCCGGACAGACGGATTAACTCTGCCGCGATCGGATCAGACGGCATCCGGATTGCCACCGTGTCAAGCCCGCCGGTCGTTCCATACGGCACGATCGCGCTCTTAGGAAATACCATCGTCATCGGTCCCGGCCAGTATGCCTTTGCAAGCTTTTTGCCATTTTCCGGCATATTCGATACCAGCGGCGCGATCTCCTCCAGACAGGACACATGCGCGATCAGCGGGTTGTCAGACGGGCGTCCCTTCGCCGCATAAATCTTCTTCGCTGCCGCCTCATCCAGCGCATTCGCCCCCAATCCGTACACCGTTTCCGTCGGAAATGCCACCAGACCGCCCGCGCGGATGATCGCTGCCGCCTTCTCAAGCACCTCCCGGTCATGCGCCGTAAAGTCCTTTGGATTTTCTATCTTCCACATCTGGGTGTGAAGTTCTTTTTTGGTTTCGTTTTGCATATTGATTCTTCTTTCTACTATCTTACAATGAATAAATCTATCTTCCGTACTAAGCTCGAAAACACCTCGCTAAGTACTCCTAGTATGCGCGGCATGACTCGTACTAAGCTCGAAAATACCTCGCTAAGTACTCCTAGTATACACAAGATTCCTCGCCAGTTCAAGGTTTCAGCGCCCATTCAGATACTCCATAATCCCCATATGCAGCGTATACGCCACGCGGTCCTGATATTCTTCTGTTTTCAGCAGTGCCGCCTCTTTCCAGTTAGACAAAAATCCGCACTCGACGATGACAATCGGACATTTGACGTGGAGCAGGAGATAATAGCTGTCATTCGGTTTGGCTTTTCTGCGGTTCTGGTCTCCCAGCGCATAGTCGAAGCGCTTCTGCAGTATTTCCGCCAGCCGTTTCCCCTTCTCTGACTTCCGGTAATAAAATACCTGCGCACCGGATACGTCCTCCTGGTGGTAGCTGTTCTGGTGGATGCTGACGACCAAATCCGCGCCGGATTCCTCGACGCGGGCGCAGCGGTTTTTCATGTCGGACATTTTCCGGCTTCCGGCTGACGTATCGTAAAGTCCCCGGTCATCCTCCCGGCTCATCACGACCTCCACATCCGACTGCTCCAGATACCATTTCAGGCGCTTCGCGATTGCCAGATTGATGTCCTTTTCCAGGCTTCCGTCCACACTCACCTTTCCCGGATCAAAATCCCCATGCCCGGCGTCCAAGAAAACAACCGGCTTTTTCTTTCCAAGCACAGCGTCCGCCCCCGCTGATGCCAGCCCCGCATACCGTGCCGCCAGAAAGACGCCGCAAAATAAAAGAAGGCAGACTGCCAATTCCACTGACAGCCGCCTTCGCATTTGTTTTAGAAACGGGTGTGTTTCAAACCATTCGTTCAAGTGCACCGCTCCTGATGCATTCTTATAATATCTATATTCGCCTTGTTCGCGGCATATCCCGCTATTTTCTAATTCCAATCCCGGCTCCTACTGCTGTGCCTCCGCTACATCCTTAAACCCAAGTCCAAAAATGCCCGAGGTTTCCTTCACAATCACAAACGCATTCTCATCCGTCTCCGCAATAATGCGTTTTAAACGATTGAACTCCGTTTTGCGGACGGTACATAAAACCACCGTCGTGTCCTCGCCGCTGTAGCCGCCCTTGCCCGGAAGCAGCGTTACCGTACGGTCAATTTCCTTAATGACACGTTCTGCGATTTTCTGCGGGTATTTCGTCACGATCGACGCCTCGCTTCCGGCATCATTTCCGTAGATGATCATGTCGATGACCTTCGTCTGCGCGTACAGGGAAATCAGTCCGAACAGTGCCGCATCGACATTTCCAAAGACGAAGATCGAGGTGGAGAGGATGATTCCATCGATCATCATCAGGGCGCGCCCGATCGAGACATGCGGATATTTCTTCTGGAGCAGGTAGCCGACCACATCGCTGCCGCCCGTCGTCGAACCGGACAGAAAGATGAACGCCATGCCGACGCCGACCAGAATGCCGCCGTAGAGACTTCCCATAAGCTGGTCGCCCATATAAACCGGAAAGACCGGGGCGATCACGTAGTCAAGCACCACCGAACAGATTCCGCACGCAAACGCCGTCCGCAGCGCAAAGGCACGGCTCAAATGAAACCACGCCAATATTAAAAGCGGCACATTGACCATCAGTGTCAGCCGTCCGACCGGCAGGTTCGTCACATGGTTTAACATCAGTGCCACGCCGACCGCACCGCCCGGCGCAATATCCGCCGTCTCAATAAAGCTGTGCGTGCCGATACTGTAGATAAATGCGCCCAGAATCAGATATAAAAAATCTTTTACAGAATATTTTCCAATGTATTTCTCCATTTCTGCATTTCCTCCTGTTATTCTGTCTGAGCGTTCCATCCTTTCCGGGCTGATTCTGCTGGTTCTGCTTCCCGCATCGTCCTCAATTTTCCGTATCTATCCTCCATCGCTCAGATTTCTTTTTCCTGTTTTTCCTTCGCCTTTTCGCCCCGCAGCTGGCTCGCCTTTCTCTGCAGCGTCTGCCTCGGCACATCCAGAATCCGCGCTGCCTCAGATATATTTCCGTGCGCCGCCTCCAACGCCTGCCAAATCAGTTTTTCCTCATAGGCAGCCACCGCCTCACGAAGCGACGAGCAGAGTTTTGGAACTTCTTCCAGGCTTTCCGGCGTCTTTTTCCTGTCCGCCTGCTTTTCCAGCAGAAGCTTTCCCTTGATGTCTTTATACTGGAGCAGGGCGCTCGTCTCATCCACCATGCTCATGCCGTAAACGATCACGTGTTCCAGCTCCCGGACATTGCCTGGCCAGTCATATTCTTCCAGTTTTTTTAGCAGATCCTTTGACACATACTGAACCTGCTTGTGGAACGTGCCATTGTGTTTGTTTACATAAAACTTGACAAAATGTCCAATATCCGCCTTCCGTTCCCGCAGCGGCGGAATCCGGATCGACATCATGCTCAGACGATAATAAATATCGCGCCGAAGCTGTCCTTTCTCGATCGCCTCAAGCGGTTCCACATTGGTCGCCGCAATGATCTTCACATTCGTGCGTTTCGTCTCACTGCCGCCCAGGCTGCGGAAACTGCCGTCCTGCAGAACCCGCAGAAGCTTTGACTGCAAAAACAGAGGCATCGAATTGATCTCGTCGAGAAACAGTGTTCCGCCGTCCGCCAGCTCAAAGAGTCCCTTATTTTCCATTGCCCCGGTAAACGCGCCCTTGGACGTTCCAAATAAGATACTTTCGAGCAAGGTATCCGGCAACGCCGCACAGTTCTGCGCGATAAACGGTTTATCCCTCCGTTCACTGGCATTGTGGATCGACTGTGCAAACACCTCTTTTCCGGTTCCCGTTTCCCCATAGATCATAACCGGCAGATCGCACGCCGCCACCACCGGTATATAGTCTCTGGCATTTTTCATTTTTTCATCCACTGCGATGATATCTTCCATCGTAAAAGATGCGCCGCTGTGTTTTTTCAGCTTTCCAGCGCCGCCGACCGGGATCTGTTCCGAAGTCAGTTCCACACTCTCCGGCTCTTCCTCGCCGTCTGTCATCTCCTCCATCGACAGATCGATCGCGCCCACCACGGCGCGCCCGCTCTTGATCGGAATCGAAAGAGAGCTGATATGGATGCCCTCCTGCCCCTTGGTCTGAAGCAGTTGATTTTCCACGTAAACCGGCAGTCCGACCTCCATCGCTCGGATCATGCTGCTGTTCTTAGCGTTCAGGTTTTCAAATACATCGAAAAAATTTTGTCCCACCAGCGCCTGGTAAGCTTCTCTCTCTTTCCGGTTTGAAAATTTACTATTTAACTTTGCTGAAAACAGAATCTCGCCATCCAGGTTGATGATCGTGATTCCGTCAATATATCCTTTTCCATGAAATAACTGTCTTAAAAACTCCATGCATTTCTCCCCTGTCTGAAACACCGCTGACCGGAATCACGCGCCAAGTCTCACGGACGTTCGACTTGAATCTGCGTTCATCCGGCCTGACAACGGTGTTATGTTTACACCTGTTCCAAGTGTATCAGAGGAAACAGGCAAAGACAAGTTTATCCGATCTCCTCCACACCTGGGCGATCCAGCGGAAGTTTCAGCCACCACCATTTAAATACGATATTTGCGATGATGCATGCTGCCATGATTACCAAATAGATGCCGATAAACTTCCAATGGCTGCCATTTAAGAGCATCATCGGTCCCATCGACCACGCAAACATCTCTGCCGGAGTTGTAAACGGCGCTGCAAATGCAGTATCGTTCAGCGTCTTGGAGCGGTTTTCCGGATCAACGATTCGAAGAAGGATGAAGCCGATCGCAAAAACGCCCGTTGAATAGCCAAATACGAAGATCGCGCGCTCAAACCAGCTGCCGCGGTTCATCGCCGGACCAAAGAACATCAGGGTTGCCACTACGATTACAATACCGCAGAGCAGAAGAAGTGCCAGCGGAGCTGCATATTTAACGATAACTGCCAGTTTGATGGAAGCGATTCCGAAAAACACCAGATAATCCGTCGCAGTACCGGAGATACGTCCCACTACATTTTCATCAATATAATCACCGACGCCGACTTTTCGGAAAACGAGGAACATCACGATCGCGGTCAAAAATGCCATCAGGTAATTCGGCAGATCCAGACCGATCGCTGCATAGATTCCCTTGCTGAGTCCCACACCGATACCGGATGCGATCAGCATCACTGCCAGATGCCATGCCAGCGGATCCAGGACGTTGGATGAAATAGTTTCCTCGCCCATCGACTTGCGCTCATTTTTGGGCACCAGACCACAGCGCAGATCATCGGAGATCTGATTGAAGCCTTTCATATATTTGGTCCAGCCCTTTTTCGTTCCCAGCTTGATGAAGAACAGACCGCCAAAGATACCCGATAAAATACCAACAGTTGCACAGGTCATCGCGATATCCATTGCATCCAGATCACCCAGTCTCTCAAACGCGGTACCAACAGCCGCTGCCGTTCCGTGTCCGCCGGAGAAACCAGCTGCCAGCAGCAGACCGAAGCCATAGTTAATGTTCGGGAATAATTTCGAAATTACTAAAATACTAAACAACGGTGCCAGTGAGAACTGAATCGCCTGTGCCAACACTTTATAGGAAAAATAAGAACCAATCCGGTCAATTTCCGCTTTAAAATCTTTCTTGTTGAAAGAAAATCCATTAATTCCGACACCTGCGAAAATCAGGATAATCAGAACACTTGCATAAGAACCAATATTTTCAGAAAACGGCAGGATTCCCAGTCCCTGCGCCCCGAGTGCCAGCGCGATAAATCCGGCAATCATGCTTGGCGGAATGAAAAATTTCTGTACCAACGGCACTTTTGCACGTAAAAGCTGACCAACCGCGATAAAAAACGATGCGATCGCAAAGTCCACTAAAATGTCTGTAACACTCACAGATACCCCTCCTATTCTTCTGTATCAAATGCGCCTCCAGCTATTTCCCATCTGGAAGCGCTTCTATTCTCCCCTCAAATGGCAGAGCGCTTTTCATCCGTATCCCCATACGTTTCACGAAAAGCGTTCTGCCGATATCCTTTATCTGAAAATCACTTCTCTAATTTGATAAAGTTATCCGAATGGCTCTTGGTTGCCGACGGAGCCAGATCCAGTTTCTGATCTGCGATCTCTAAGATGTCTTCCGGACGAACCCACGGTCTGCCCTGGATAGCACTTGTCTCCTCATGGGTTAAGTATCCCTTGTAGGTGGTTAAGCTGCGGCGCAGGAAACCATCCTTTGCACACGCCTGCGCCACGCCATTGTTGATGATGCTTCTGAAGTGCGGCAGTACGGATGCTGCGTATGCGATCGAGGTAGACTGGGAAATTGCGCCCGGAATGTTGCTTACGCAATAATGTACGACACCTTCTTCGATGTAGCGCGGATTTTCATGGGTGGTCTCATGGAATGTCTCGATTGCACCATAATCGTTGCTAATATCTACGATAACGGAACCTTTCTCCATCGAGCGGACCATCTCGCGGTCGATCATGTATTCTTTGGCATCCTTCGGCCATCTAACACAATTATATACGACATCTATCTCTGGTAAAATCTTTTTCAGATTATAACGGTTGGAAATCTGGGTGTTGACTTCCTCATTGAACTGTTTTCCGATATCACGCAGGGTTCCGATATTAATATCCATAACCGTTACCCACGCGCCCAGCGCATGAAGAACAGAGATTGCTGCGCGTCCTACCACGCCGCCTCCAATGACCAGCGCCTTAACGCCCGGAGCACCGCCGAGACCGTTGACGAATTTGCCCTTGCCGCCGTTGATGGAGAGCAGGGATTCCAGGCCAAAGAGTGCACCCGCCTTACCAGCTGCCTCACAGTTCGGTGAACCGTAACGGTGGGAATCTTCTGCGGTAAATGCAATACACTTACTGTCGAGAAGTGCCTGTACCTCCTCCGGATGTGCTGCCGGATGGATGCAGGTAAATACGATCTGGTTTTCACGGAGCAGCTTGTACTCGCACGGTTCAAACTCTTTTACCTTTGCGACGAAATCGCAGGTTGCATAAATTTCTTCCTTTGTATCAACCAGCTTCGCGCCCTCTTTCACATATGCCTCATCCGGGAATCCAGAACCTTCGCCCGCGCCCTTCTGAACGTAAACCTCATTGCCGTCACCTACCAGCATGCTTACCTCTGCCGGGGTTGCGATGACACGGTACTCGCCTACTTTGATGTCTTTCAATACGCCAACTTTCATAATGTGTTCCCTCCATGTAATATATTTTTCTTTTTGCTTGATACTTTTGCTTGATACTCATATATACAGCAAGTTCCGTGCCAACTTTTACGTTTTTCGATTTTATTTAATATTTTTCTTTTTTATTTTCCAAAAAATTCGAGGTTTTCCTTGTAAATACAAGGTTTTTGTCGAATTAAAATTTTTATTTATTTTTTTGATAACCTTCCAGGAATGACTCGTTCTTGTCTCATTTTTTTCATAATGCAAAAAATGACTCATTTATGAGCTTTTATATGCTCATAAATGAGTCATTCAAATTTTATTTTTAAGTCATATGCCGATTTTTGAGTCCTACTGCCCGACTTCCGCCGCTGCCAGCTTTCGCGACTCCGTCAGCGTCTTTCCCTCGCGCAGATGAACCGCCACGCGCTCCTCGCGCTTCGCGATCCGGGAGGCGGATTCGTAGACTTCCGCGATCTTTCCGGACGGAACCACGACCACGCCGGTCCGGTCCATCACGACCATGTCGCCCGGAAAAATCAGGACGCCGCAGAGCGTCACCGGCACATCCACGCCGACTGTCTCGATATCGTAAGCGCTCTTGTTTGGTGCAGTTCCGGCGCTATATGCCGGAAAACCAAATGCCGCGATGTCATCGATATCGCGCAGGCAGCCGTCGGTCAGCTCGCCTTGCACGCCGCGAAGCTGTGCCCGGAGTGCCAGCAGGTCACCGCCCGTCGATACATTCATGATACCGCCCATGGAAATCACCAGCAGGTCGCCCGGTTCCGTTTTGTCATCGATCACTTTTCCGTGCTTTGCCAGGTTCACGCCGTCCCACGGTGTACTCCGGCGCTTCTGCAAAATCGTGCGGGCAAATCCGGCTGCACGCTTCTGGGAGGGATCGATCGGATGAAGTCCCAGCACACTGCCGCGTTTTAAACCAAGTCCGTCCATGGCATCTGCCACATTTCCGGTCGGGAGGGCGCTATAGCGCTCCACCCACATCATTCTCTCTTCTGCTGTCATATTTTCCTCTTCCTATTCTCAAACCATATCTTTACAGGCTTCTGCCCGGCTCTTTCATCTATCCGATATGATGCTTTCTTTTTCCACTATACAAACAGATGGTAAATACCCAGGAAAGAAAATACCGCTACCACTGCCAGTGCCAGGAAGGAAACGGCAAACAGCTCTACAAACATACGGTTCTGCGGGAAACGTTCTTCCGCATTCTCCTGCTGAGAAACACCTGCCATGATGAGCGCGCCGGTTGTGGAAATCGGAGTAAATCCTACGATCGTTCCACCGATTACAATCACCGATACCAGTTCGATGGCATCTGCTCCCAGCGTTGAAGCCAGTCCGCTTGCTGTCGGAATCAGAGTCGGGAATACAACTCCAAGACCGGAACTGAAGAAGGACATAAACCCAGAAGTAATACCCATGATCATCGCAGCAGTCCGTTTGCTCATAACATGCTCCAGAGCCGCTACCATGATATCGATACCGCCGGACAGGGAGATAACATTCATTAAAATGCCAACGCCCAAAACCATAATAATCACATTCCACGGCACCATCTGAACTGCTTTCTTCTCATCACCGCAGCCAAAGATAATTAACAGCGACCCCATTAAAAATCCCATCAGACCGACATTCCAGGAGAAGAACAGAACGCCGACTGCCAGACCAGCCAGTGCTGCCAGGGAAAGGAGCTGTTTTCCGGTAAATTTCGGAAGCTCTGCTTCTTTTCCGACTGCCTTTACATCCACTTTCCAGCCTTTATAGTAAATGTAGACAAGTACCATGGTTGCCAACGCCGTCAGAATCAGGCAGAACATGATCGGAACGGTGTCTGCCTCCAGTCCCTGTGCTGCCATCAGTTCACGGACAACGGCTGCCTCCGGGGTCAGCGGACTCATACGTCCGGACATAACGCCCAGGTCACCGATGATCGCCGTCATAATCGGGTTGATGCCTGCGGATGCCGCAACCGGGATTGCGATAACCGGGATGATTGCCAGGCTCGGAATTGCGCCCGGTCCTACGGCACTGATGATAAATCCTAAAATATAGATAACAAACGGAATCAGACGTTTCTGTTTGCCAACCAGCGCTACCATCTTGCGTGCTAAAAGTTCCAGGGTTCCGTTTCCGTTAATAATCGCAAACAGATAAGTAATACCGACCATCTGGATGCACAGGGATGCACTGAATCCCTTGATGATATCGGACGCCTTGATGCCGAATACCAGCGCCAGCACAGCAGCGATACCGGTACAGAGAATACCGACGTTACAGTTTTTCACAAATCCAATCACAATGGCTGCCAGAAGGCAGATTAAAGAAATAAGACCTAAGTTCATAGCAACCTCCTATCGAAATGTAATGCAGACCGGACTCTCGGTGTGGATGATCCGTCCCGTGTATTCCATGCGGCCTGTTTCCTCGCAGAGACGCATCTCTACGATGGTATCGCTGTCCTCATTTGCCGCATAAAACAGGCTGTAATCGCGGTTGAAGGAGATAAAACGTGGTGTCAGACCCAGAGTCGGGTAATAGCCTAATTCCTTCATATATCCAGTGTTCTGGTCGATGCGGTAGAGCACGATAGACTCATGGATGCGGTTGGAACCGATGAGAATCTCGCCATTTTTGCTGAGCAAAGATGCACTCGCCTGTCCCTCGCCCGTATAGGTATCTGGCAGAGTCGGAAGTACCTGCAGCGCCTTTAATTTACCGTTCTTGTCATCAAATGAAAGGTAGGTCATCGAATTTCCTTTTTCATTGATTAAGTAAACAAAGCGGTTATTCGGATGAATTGATACGTGGCGCGGCTCATCGTACTCGCGTCCGCGGTAGCAGTCGGTCTGTGTCAGGCTGCCGTCCTCCGGGTTAAAACGGAATACGACGATCTGTCCGTAGCCCTGCAGTCTCGCCTGGCATACAACAAAAAGGTATTCTTTCTTCTGATCCCAAATACACTGGTGTGCAAAGGAGATAGCGCCTTCTTTCTTTCCTGCCATATGCGCAGTGTGGACAATCTCTCCCAGACTTCCGTCCGCATTGCGGCGGATGACATAGACAGCGCCGCCCTGCAGGGCTGCCACTACCATGTAGCGGTTGGTTCGGTCCGGTGTGATGAAGACCGGATTCTTGCCGCCGATCTCGATGGTGTTTAAGGCAGATAAGGTTCCGTCTGCCTCGATCTTATAGCTGCTGACCTGCGTATTGTCGCCGTGTACGGAGTAGAGATATTTCTCCTCCAGATCCATCGCCTGATAGGACGGATTCGGCAGCGTCTCTAAGCACTGAATCTCTTTCCATTCGCCGGTTGCCTCCGAAATTTCGTAAGCCTTTAAGCCCTTGCCGCGTGCATTTCTCTCGCGGGTGGTACGGCATCCTACGTATGCGTAACTCATGTTTGTTTCCTCCTGACCCTTTTAATGCATTTTATTTTTACCCAAAGAATCCGCGTTCCCTCGAATATGCGGATTCTTTATTTCTTGGTTTGATAAAATTGTAACATGGAGAATTGACAAATGGAAATTCAGGATTTGAATGTAGGGGTATTCCGGAATGGAATGGTGCGGATGATGGATGAGATCGCGAGAGGGACGGCGCAGTCCCAGGGATATTCTTCCAGAAAATGCTTGCGCTCTTGGGTCTGCGCCTGTTACCATATTTATTTCCGCTCTATCTTATTGATGTGATAATATTCTTCTGTAAAGGATATAAAATCCATGATATCCTGGTTCCGATAGCAGGAATCGGAAAGCATCATCCAGACGCGGCGGGAGACAGGTTCCTGTTCTTTATTGTAGATCGGGATGAGCTGGAAACGGCTGCGGTCAAACGCCCAGTCGGAGCCGAAGAGAAAGCAGATGCCAAGTCCATTTTCTACCATCTCGATCGCGATATCCGAATATGGGACGAAATGAGCGGCATGGAGGGATTCTCCAAAGTGATCCTTCCACCACTGGTTGAGCAGCAATTTTACCATCGGATTTAAATATGATTCGATGATTGGCAGGTGCTCGACGTCCTCCAGTGCGGTCCCCATCGGCGCCATGATGTAAAGTTCTTCCTCAAACAGGCAGATTTTCTCTCCAAGAAATGGATAATCGCCACAGACGATCGCGATATCGATCGTTCCGTCAGTAATCTGGCGGATCAGCATATCGCTGGAGTTTGGAAATGTCTTAAACTGAAGGCGGTTGTACGCGTCCACATAACCTTTCAGAAGTTTCGGCATATGGAGTCTTGCAAAGGAGTTCGGGACACCGACGCGCACCAATTCCTTGACTCCATGGCGTTCTGAAAAATGTTCACGTATCTCGCCGAGAAAATCTAGCATGATACCTGCTTTTTTTACAAGATATCGTCCATCCTCTGTGAATGTTACACCTTGATTGCTCCGTTTGACAACCTCTATGCCCCATTCCTGCTCAATTGCCTTGACGCGCTTCGTCAGGGCGGACTGTGTCACGTACAAATCCTCCGCCGCCTTGCTGATGCTGCGTTTTTCATATAATTTTCTAAGAATCAGCCAGTCTAGTTCCCGCATTTCTTCCAGTTCTCCTTTATCTCAACATTTTAATTGCATATTGCTTTGTACTTGTTAAATGAATGAAAAAAGCACCCATTTGTGGTAAAATTATTGAACGGATCATTTTTTCGATTCATGGTGCAATTTTTAGGTTAGAGATTGCTTCGTGAATAACTCAGGATGAATTTTATTTTCTATTTTTCCCAGTTTTCGCACCTTCCGCCACATACTCCACAAACTGCGAAAGCGCCGGGGACAGCCGCTTACTCTTCGGATAGAAAAACCAGGTATTCCGTTCCACCGGCGTCCCATCTTTCCAGAAAAGCGGGGTCAGACACAGGTTGTGTTCATTGGCAAAATGTTCTGGAAGAAAACAAAGTGTATAACCAAACCCTCGTTCTATCATCTGCCATGCCACATCAATATAACCAACTGGCATACCATTCCCGACCGGGGTGATGAAATTTTCATTCCACCAGCGCTCCAGAATCTCTCTTGTCCGGTCATTCGTCTTATACTCGATCCGATCTAACCCCGGCAAATCTTCCATCTTAACCGGTTCCTTCGTCACCAGACAGGCGGCGCTTTTACCGACCCGGATGCGCTCCAGCGCCCCCTCATAATCGCCGCGGATAAATCCGACATCCACCGTCCCGTCAAGCAGCTTGCGAAACAACGCATCGCTCTGATCCGTCACGACCTCAAACTGCACCCTGGGATGTTCTTTCCGGTACTGGAATAAAAGTTCCGAAAGCATGTATTTACTGTATGTATAGGAAGAACCGATCACGATCGTCTCCTCCGTGCTCTTCTGCATTGCCGCCAGCGTCTCCGTCGTCTCCTTCATAAACACCAGATACCGCTCCGCCTGATCGGCAAGGTAGCGTCCCTCCGGTGTAAACGAAAGCCCCTTCGGCGTCCGGTTGACGATCGTCACGCCAAATTCCTCCTCCATCTGCTTGAGCCGCTTGGTCAAAGACGGCTGCGTCATGTAAAACGAATTGGCAACCTTCGTCATATTTGGATTTTTATAAAGTGCCTGTAAAATCTGCCAGTCTGTATCTCTCACGGAACATCCCCCATTTTATCGCTTAAATTGATTCTGTCGTTATTTTTCTTTCTCTTCTGCCGCTTTTGGATACGCTGTTTCTTCCTGTGTTATCCTTGTTGAATCCGCATATCCAAAAAGCGCTCCAAACAATGTCTTTTTCTCAATTTCTTTCACAATCTTCACTCTTATTCTACCACAAGATTACTACAAATGTCTTTCTTCCGTCAAGTCGCACGAAAAAGCGCCTGCACATCCGCACAGGCGCCTTTTCCCAAAATAAATAAGTTGGTGAATAAGTAGTTATTGTATATAAAAAATATAATGGAGGCATAATTAATAAATGACTACGCTTCTTTCTCTGCTTCCAGCTGTTTTTTCAGTGTTCTCAGCTGTCCGCCATTTAAGACAACTTCGATTTCCTTATCTGTCAGTTCTAATTTAACCCAGAAGGAAAATCCTTTTGTCTTATCAGTAATCTGCACACGGTGTGCTGCAATCTGCTCCCGCAGGTTATCGATATGAAGTTCATCCGTCTGCTCCAGACGTTCATAATCAGCTCCATCCTCAAACAGCATCGGAATTACGCCATGATTTACCAGATTTCCTTTATGGATACGGGCAATACTCTTGGCAATGACCGCTTTTACACCCAGATACATGGGATTAATAGCCGCATGCTCACGGGAGGAACCCTGTCCATAGTTTTCACCGCCGATGATGATGCTCTGTCCCATTTCTTTCGCACGGGCTGCAAATTCCGGATCATAGCGGTGATAGCAATACTGGGACATCAGCGGAATATTGGAACGCATGCTGCTGAACTCAGCACTTGCCGGTGTAATATCATCGGTGGATACATTATCACGGGCTTTTAAGCTGATAGGAGCATCCAGTGTCTCCTGCGGCGGCTCCGGAACCGGAAGAAACTTGATATTCGGTCCGCGGACAATCTCCACCTTGGCAGCCTCTTCCGGTGACAGTGGCGGCAGAATCATCGAATCATCAATATCGTACTGATCCGGCTCATGGATGGTATCCAGAATCTTCACATTTTCACCCATAATATCTTCTGCCGTTGCGAAAGTTCCCACAATCGCAGTTGCCGCAGCACTCTCCGGGCTGACAAGGTAAATCTTCGCGGTCGGATTTCCGGCACGTCCCTTGAAATTACGGTTGGAGGTGCGGACTGCCACACCGTCGGTCGCCGGAGTCTGACCGATTGCGCAGCACGGACCACAGGCAATCTCCAAAAGACGGACACCTGCATCCAGAAGCATCTCCACATATCCATCGCGCATCAGCTGACGGTACACCTGCTTGGAAGAAACCGCACAGGTACAGCTTACATCCTCATTCACATGATGTCCCTTAAATACAAGTGCTGCTTTTGCAATATCGGCATAGCTTGCATTGGTACAGCTTCCGATAAATACCTGCTGTACTCTCTTCTTTTCCGCCTGATGCAGCGGCATAACATTGTCCGGCTGGTGCGGACATGCGATCAACGGCTCTAACTCGCTTAAATTGATATCGATCGTCTCGTCGTACTCGGCGTCCTCATCCGGAAGAAGCTCTGTGTATGCTTCCGGACGTCCCTGTGCAGCCAGAAATCTCTTTACCTGTGCATCTGCCGGGAAAATGGAAGTGGTCGCGCCCATTTCCGCACCCATGTTTGCGATAGTCGCACGTGCCGGAATCTCCATCTCGGCAACTGCCGGTCCCACGTACTCATATACATTTCCCAGACCGCCCTTAATGGTCACGCGGCGAAGCATTTCCAGGATAACTTCCTTCGAGTTGCAGCCCGGTCTTAATTTACCGGTCAGGTTGACACGGACGACTCTCGGCATCGTCAGACGCATCGGAACACCCGTCATCGCCGTTGCTACATCCATGCCGCCGACACCGATACACAGCATACCGATCGCGCCGCCATGCGGTGTGTGACTGTCTCCGCCCATCGATACCTTGCCTGGCACACCAAAACGGGATACATGAACGGTATGGCAGATGCCGTTGCCCGGTCTGGACACATACACGCCGAATTTCTTTGCTGCGGACTGCAAATAAATGTGGTCGTCCGGCGTCTTATTATCTACATATAATAAATTGTGATCGAGGTAGCTGACGCTGCACTCCGTGCGGACACGGTCCAGCCCGATCGCCTCGAATGCCAGATAAGTCATAACGGCATTGATATCGTGTGTCAATGTCTGATCCACCTTGATAAAAATTTCTTTGCCCGGCGTCATATCGCCCGATACGAAATGTGACTCAATAATCTTTCTGGTAAGTGATTTCCCCATGTTTTGATTTCCTCCATTTGGTTTGTCATATTCTCTCGGAGTCTTTCCTGCACTCCGCCATCTCTATCAGCCCCGCAGCCCTGACCCGGCTGCCCGTCTGTTTTTTCCGTCCTTATTGTAACGCCTGCCTGCGGGGAAAATCCAATTAAGAAAGGGAATGAAGGTATAACTTTCTGTTATCAGGGCTTTTCCCCGTACTCCTCCCTACTCAATTCTTCGCTTCCATTTACGCCTCCTTATTTTCGCTCATTTTTCGTATATCTACAAAATTATATTATGTATTTTAGGTAGCATTAAAAATTATTTTATTTTATTATGTAATTTTATGTATCTTTTTGTATTTTTATGACTGTTTTATGTTAGAATCCAGCCATGTTTGGGAGGACAATTTGTATTAGGGAGGAAATTCGAATGAGAAAAATTAAAATGATGACCAGTGCAGTGCTTCTTTCTTTATCCCTGGCTTTTTCTTTAACAGCTTGTGGAACAAAGTCTGAACCGGCAGCCGATACAACAGCGGCTGAAGCCGAAGTAACCGAGACAGAAGGCGAAGCAGAGACTGCCGAAGAAGCGGCGAATGACGAAGAAGAGAAAGTCAAAGTCGGCGTTTCATGGAATGCCGACGAAATCGACGAAGATGCACAGTTATATATAGATGCCGTTACCAAAGCTGGCGGCGAAGCAATTTATCTTCCTCAGATCAAAACCGAGGATGACGCGAAAAATGCTCTGGCAGAAATCGATGCTCTGGTTATGACCGGCGGCGAAGATATTGATCCGAGCTACTACGGCGAAGAGCCAAACGAAAAATTAGAGACTGTAAACGAAGTCAGAGATACTTCTGATTCTCTTTTAATCAAGGCAGCTCTCGATGAGGATATCCCGATGCTCTGCACCTGCCGTGGCATGCAGTTCTTAAACGTATTAAGCGGCGGTACCTTATATCAGGATCTTCCGACTCAGAATCCGTCCGATATCGAACATCGCGATCCGGACCGTAAGGTATTCGCAAAACATGAGATTACCGTAGACAAAGATAACATCGTTGCTGCCGCATTTGGCGGAGAAGGCACCTACACTGTAAACTCCTGGCATCATCAGGCAGTCGATCAGTTAGGTGACAACCTGAAAGTCGTTGCTACTGCTCCAGATGGAATCATCGAAGCAATCGTCAGAGAAGATAAAGACTACGTGATGGGCTTACAGTTCCATCCGGAAGCTATGATCGCTGAAGGTGATGACAGTTTTCTTGCTTTCTACACCAACCTGATCGATCAGGCAAAAGAGGCAGAATAATCACATTTCTCCCAGACAAAACAATATTTTTGATGTTTTAATAACCTCCAGGCGGATGAATCAATCTTTCCGCCCGGAGGTTTTTTGTCCAAGACGCTCTTTTTTATAAAGAAGAATGTGCCTTGGCACATTCTCGCGCCGAGCGCGGTCGCTTGCGACAAACTACATCTTCGCGCGAGTACACATCATTGGCACGTTAGTGCCTTTTTGTGTAATAGGGGATTCCAAGGAATTTCCTATTACATAAAAAAGCAGAAGCCCCACGCTCCCGCATGAGACTTCCACCCTACTTTGAATCATTGAATCTTAATTAAATTGTCTCTACTCCCAGCCAATCACATCCCAGACGTCGCTGGTTTCCAGCCCCAGCCGCCATCCGGCTACGCCTGCCAGGTCGTATTTCTTGATTAAATCCATCTTGAGTCCCAGAGACCTTGTCTCCTCCATCCAGAGCTGCTGTTCGCCGTTCTGGCTGTCCAGCCTGCCGTAATACTGACCAACCGAATCATCCCAGGTCAGATCCATGCCGCTCTCCGAGACCCATTTTGTCGCCTCGGAAATTCCCATCGCACGGGAGGACGCATTGTCGCCGCTTCCCGTCCAGAGCCTTGTGTAGAACGGGACTGCGTTGATTACCTTTTCCTTCGGAACCAGGGAAAGCATATCTTTGATGCCGTTTTCGACATATCCGATCGAAGAAACAGAACCGGCTTCACCGCCTGCATAGTGCTCATCATAACCCATGATAATCACATAATCTGCGACGTTGCCCTGCTCTTTCTGGTTGTAGAAACGGTTATATACCGCCGGAACATAGTTATCGACCGACAGCACCAGCCCTTTCTTTCGGCAGGAAACCGACAGCTCGCGGATAAACTCGATGTAATGGACGCCCGCCGCCGTCTTCAAACTCTCAAAATCCAGATTGATACCGTCAAATCCATAACGGTCCGCCTCTGTCATCATATTTTCAATCAGTTTTTCGCGCACAGACGTCCTGGAAAGAAGCACCTCCGCCTGCACGTTCTTGCTGCATTCGCGGCTGAAATTGTCGAGTACCGCCCAGACCTGCAGACCTTTTTCATGCGCCCGATCCACATAGGACTTATCTGCCAGAGATTCATACGCGCCGCTGTTGCTGCTAAGCGTAAACCACGTCGGCGCGATGACATTGACACCTTTCGTCTTTGCAATCAGAGAATCCATCGCCTGGTTTGCCGCCGCGATCGTTACCTGATGCCAGACCATCACAATCTTCTGATCCAGTGAAATATTCTGGTAGACCGGAGCAGTAAAATCACTCTTTAATGTCTCCTCGTGCAGATTTTTCATCTTCCACTTGTGCATATATCCAATATGACCGTCCGGTGTCATGACTCTCGCCCAGTTGTCATACTGTTCCAGCACTGTCACTGTCCCGCCGCGCTTTATCTCAGTCACAATCGGGCTTTTCAAGCCGCCTCTTAAGCGGATCTTGGCGCTCCACGCCGCATCTGCCACCGTGACCGGATCCCAGTTATTTTCCACGAAAACCCGCTTCTGTGCCTCACCATCATACGCCTGCAGACGCACATCGGTGTATTTCTGAATCAGAGCCAGTGAAAGATAAACTGCATCACCATCCCGGTAAAGGATCTTTTTTCCGTCCTCATCCACGGTCGTCTCGTCGCTTTTCACGATCTCCTCCGGCAGGGCGTACACCAGTATTTCCTCATTGGCATCCCAGTAAAAACGTTCATTTAAGTTCGCATCTACCCACGCAGCCGGCAGATATGTCTGCCCGTCCACGTAGACCCCGCTCTCCTCCTGACGTTCATAGTTCAGATACAGCGCCACCCGGTCGCTGCCGCCCGCCGCGTACAGAGCATCCAGATCCGCCCTCTCCCGGCTTGGCATATATTTGACCGCTGCAATCACGCCAACGGCTGCCACGATTAAAAACAGCACAAACCCGAAAATCCGTCCCAGACAGCCCGAACGTGCTTTCCTTGATCTTCCTCTTTCCATGTTTTCCTCCGGTGTATGTTAAGGTAATACCATAAGCACTAAGCTCGAAAATACCTCGCTAAGTGCCCTTATTATATCACACCAGCTCCATGGAATGTTGACTTTTTTCTTAACTCCTCTTTCATTTTCCCTGTAATAGGTTACTGTTTACGCATACGTGCCCAGTAACTGTAATAGCACCATCTAAACAGTTCTCACCATTTTCTCCGAAAGAAAAATCCGGCGGACTGTCCAGATACGGACAAAACGGCACCTCTCTTATCACCGGTTGTAAACCCGGTCAAAATGTATCTCTGTCAGCACTCCTGTCTCCGCTCCGACGTAATCAGCCATATAAAACGAGCCGTCCTCCCGGAACTCACACAGCTTCCTGTATTCTTCTGGCCTGCACTCCCTCCCATCAATTAAAATCTGGATTCCTTTGCTTTTATATCGCTGTAATCCCTCGACAAATATTCTCTGCTGTTCCCTACGCCTCCTCTCTGCCTCTTCTTTTTTACTTTTTCTCACTACCATTCCACACCTTCTCCATTCCGCGAAAACAGCCCCTTCTAACTTTTGACCTTTCGGAGATAATCGGTAATTTATAACCCCAGGTCTGCCTCGCTTATCGTAGGAATTTTCCAAAAAAAGTCATGGACTCTCCCGTAACCATCAATGCGTTCTTCTGCAGTGGGATTCGCCGGATCCGGATATCCAGATATTGCTCTGCCATTTTTACAGCTTCCTCTTCTCCAAATGAGACGAAATACTCACACCATTTTTTCCATTTTTGCTTTTCTGCTGCCAATGCCGCAAAATCTGCCAGCTGCCATCCGCTGACCGAACCGACCAGAAAACAGCGGCTGCATCGAAAAAAGGCATCCTGATTCTTCTGTGTCAAGGCTCCGAAGTCGATCACCATCGCCTCCATCCCCCTTTCCGAACAATCGTACCATTCTGCACGTTCAGCCTTTTGATAGAAAAAAATTCCCCTAATTTCAAACGGCTGTCCTGCCCCGTCTATAACCGGTTTTTCCCTTCTTTTTCCCGTCCGGAATATCTTTTCAAGCTGTGCAAATGAGCCGCTCTCATTTTGTTCCAGAACCGCCGTTCGCCGGCACAGAACCCCGGACAGATATGCTGCCGTCATAAGCGAAAAGTGTGTCACCCCAACCGATGGTCCGCTCCCGGCTATCCCGATACATTCCAGGCGTTCTGTCCCGGCCTGCTTTGTGTCTGGCACTGGTTTTTGCCTGAATTTTCGCCCCACTTTTGAGCCTTCGCCCCGTTTTCCGATTCTAATCTGTATTTCCTCCTATTTCCACTGCCACGGGAATCCACCCATAAAGCGCTCCCACCTTCGCCGGATGTTCCGCCAGAGTCCCCCTTCTTTTGCTGCCTGTCTGGTCCCCCGTCCTTTTTTGAGAGCTTCCTCCCGGAAAATCCTTTCAAAAAATTCTGTCTCCTCCGCTGCCTCATTTTCCTGCCCCCGCCTTCCGCCTGCATCGAACGGCGGGGTTAAAAACGGAAGCCGCAGATACCTAAGATGCCGGACCTCCTCCGGAAGATAATCCCGCCCGCATTTTCTGTGATTTAATAAAATCTGGAGTCCCTCTTCTGCTCCCAGAAACCGGATCGCCCGCAGAGAATCTTCTTTCTCCCACGGCTGCAATCCACAGACGAAAAGAATCAAATCATACTCCCCATCCAGAACCGTCTGGAGCCTGGTTCCGCAGTCATCTAAAATCACTTCAAACACCGGCTGTTCCAGCTGCACCACATCGCTGTATCTGGGTTCCAACGCCAGACCGTCCATGTAATAAATTCCATGTTCATCCGGCACCATCCCATACCAGGATGCCAGCCTGCGGACTGCCCCCGTGTCATTCTGCTCCCTGTAAAGGCAGGAAACTCCTTTCTGCCGCAGATATCGGACCGCGCCAAGTGCGGTATGTGTAACCCCGATTCCGCTCCGGCTGCCTGCTACGGCAATCCTGAGAAGTGGTATATGACGTTCTGCAAATATGCGCGCCTCCAGTTTTTCCAATGCCTCTAACACTTCCCGGACACTCTGGCAGCGCTCTTTTTTCTCTGTTCTGAGACATCGCCCCATAAGAATGTACAGATCTCCCCAACAGCTTCCCTGTCCTGCTTTTATCTCCCCCTCTGGGGCATGCCCTGTCCCCATATAGTACAGGAGGGCGCCAATGGCATAGATGTCGGTCCTCTCATCCAGAGTCCCTCCCTCGTACTGTTCGGGGGCTGCAAAGCCTTTTGTTCCATAGCAAACAGATCGTTCCTGGCTCAAAGACGCCAGTGCCGCCTGATCAAAATCAATCAATTTTAATTGTTCCCGGCAGATTAGAAGATTCCCGGGGTGGAGATCTAAATATAAGATTGGATTTGGTTTGAATGAATGCAGATAATTCATGATCCGGCAAAGCTCAATTCCCAGACGGATAAGCTCTCCCGTTTGCAGACTGCCCGTTCTCTCAATTCGGGCATACAACGACTCACCGCACAGATATTCCTCGATGAGATAATAATAATTTTCGTCAATTTCCAGATCGTAGATGATCGGGATTCCCGGATGGCGCAGCCGCTTCAAAAGCGCTGCTTCCTGAATGAAACCGCTCTCTGTCCGCCTGACACGCTTAATCGCTCTCTCTTCATCAAGCCCCAGATGCCTGGCTAAAAAAACAGTTCCGCTCCGACCGCGTCCGATCACACGTTCCAGCTGGTATTTTCCAAATAGAACGGCTGCTTCCGTACCGCGCCTCCTTTCGGTCTATACCACCTCTCAAGATTCATTGTATACGATCCCCTCGGTTCCCGCAACCGTTTTTAGAAAGATTTTATGCTTTTTTTTCATATTCAAATTGCCAAGTGATTATATTATATAGTATGATGAATACCAAGGTTCCAAAGTCCAAAACATGAGTAAACAGCCTTTTTCCGCAGAAAAATGAGCGGCTTACGAATGTCTTGCAAAATTGCGGAAGTGCGAAGCACGAAGCATTCGGTATCTTAACCACCCAAAAGACAAGGAAGTGAAAATCCATGAAAATAGAACGCATCAACGAAAACCAGATCCGCTGCACCCTGACAAGCAGCGATCTGAGCGCCCGCAACTTAAATCTGGGCGAACTCGCCTATGGCACGGAAAAGGCGAAAAAACTGTTCCATGAAATGATCCAGAAGGCATCGAATGAAGTCGGCTTCGAGGCGGACGATATTCCTCTGATGGTGGAAGCAATTCCGCTCTCCAGTGAGAGCATCATGCTGATCATTACCAAGATCGAGGACCCGGAAGAGCTGGACACCCGCTTTTCACGCTTTTCCCCGGGAAACGAGGACGAGCCTCTGACAGCGCTTGCCAACGAGCTTTTAGAGGGCGCGGACGGGCTTTTAAGCCTATTTACTGACAATGGCAAAAATACCGCCGCAAGCCCGCTGACCGGTTCGGACGCGCCTTCCACTGAAAATGCAGAGCCAGGTTCCAAACTGCCGGCAGCGCGTATTTTTACTTTCGGCTCCCTCGACGAGGTCTGCCGGGCAGCGCGCATCGCAGCTCCAGTCTGCGAAACACCGAACACGCTTTATAAACACCCGTCCGATGGTCGTTACTACCTTGTTGTCCGCCAGACAGCCGACAGCACCGACGCATTCAACCGCCTGTGCAATCTCCTGTCCGAGTACAGCGAACCATTAAAGACTGCCGCTGCCCCGAATGCATTTGAGGCATACTATGAGGAGCATTATGAGACGATCGTCCGGGAGCACGCGCTCTCAACGCTCTCGACCCTGTAGGAATACTGACTTCCAGAAAAATCGGTTTTTTCCATTGCTTTTATTTTAGAACATGAAAACCATCAATTTCTCCTTGAATATTTCGCATTTTTAGTATAGAATATAGCCAAACGCATAAATATAAAAGGAGGATTTTATCATGGCATTTGTAATTACTGATTCTTGTGTAAGTTGTGGTTCCTGTGCTGGCGAATGTCCAGTTGGAGCAATCTCTCAGGGAGATGGCAAATACGATATCGACGCTAACAGCTGCATCGACTGCGGTACATGTGCAGGCGTATGTCCGACCGGCGCTATCGAGCAGGGCTAATTAAACACAAACAAAAACGAAATATCTACATAAAAAAGCCTGTCGTTTCCGACAGGTTTTTTTATGCCCTTTTGCAGAACTTATCACATCTTATTCCCATTCCGTCCAAATTTCTTTTTCTTTACACGGGACCGGAAAAATGGAAACCGCCCTAGCGCAGCCGCTGCTGCTTCCGCTCGCCCCTGGTTTTCCCGCTGATACGCGCGGATGACCTCGTCGAGGCGCTTGAAGCGCTCTTCCTCCCGCTCATCAGAGACCCGCATCAGGTATTCCAGCTCCTTCATCAATTTATCATGCACCAGATAGCTAACATCCTGGCTCAGTTTTTCACTGTTTTCCTCGATCGCGCGCCCGATGACCTGGTTCATGATCTCCTGAAACTGGCGCATTTTCTCCCCCGCCAGAGGCTGGGAAACCTCTGCCTGCGGCAGTTCTGTTTCCTTGTTTTCTACCTCTGTATTTTTTTTCATTTCCATATTTTCCTGCCTGCTCATGTTACGCTCTCCTGTTCCCGTTTCCCGGAAAACCGCCTGTGCCTGCGCTTCCAAAAGCGCTTCCGGTTCTGTTTTCTGATTTTCTTCCACTTTTCCGAGGATTCCCCGTATGGCTTTCAACTGGTACCCCTGTTCCTTCAACTGCTTGATCTGACGGAACAGCTGGATATGAAACTCCGTATAGTACCGATGCCCCAGTTCATTTCTCGGAATCGGAAGCCCCAGCTCGTCCTCCCAGTACCGGAGCACGTGAGCCTCCACCTGCACCTGTCTGGAAGCATCCGAAATCAGGTAATGCTTGTTCTTATTCATTCTGCTTGTCCTCCCCGGTACCTTACTACTACTATATGCGGGGTTCAAACTAAATATGAATAGCATTTACATAAAAAACCAGTTCCGGAACTCCTTCACCATCGATCGGAACGATTACCATATCGTAGCTAAATGCCAGCTCGCTGACGGTAGAAGGCGAATGAATGACATAAATAAAAAGAGGGGATTAAATTTCCCCTCTCCATTCTACAGCTTCTTCTCAAAGCACCAGTAATCATGCCCCTGCAGCACATACTCACCGACCTTCTCAAAGGCCAGCTTCGCGTATGACCGCAGCGCTTTCACATTATCCTTCGCCACCAGCATATGGGCACTCTTGCAGCCGCGTCTTCTAAGTTCCTCCATCGCGCCTGCCAGAAGCTCGCGTGCGATGCCTCGGTTCTGGTACTTCTCCGCCACACCCAGTCTGGAAATTTCTGCCGACGGCTGCAGCTCTTCCGACCAGCACGGAATCGATTCCACCTCCGGATCATCATCGATCGAAACCAGCCCCGCGATCTCCCCCGACACATCATCCCGGATACAAAAAAGCGAATCCCTGGAAAAATCCGACTGAAGCTCCGGCTCCCCTGGATAGATGTCCGTCCAGGCACAAAACTCGGTTCCAGCTAAGGCACGGTAAAAATGGCGGACGGTGTCCAGATCCGATTCTTTTATCAATTCAAACATTTCTCATATTCCTTTTTACATAATAATCTTTTATCAATCATATATTTATCCGGTCCCGTCCCTTACACGATTCTATCGTTATTTCGCCAAATTCGCAAACTTCGTCAGCTCCGGTCTCCACATCAGCTGCACCGTTCCAATCGGACCATTACGCTGTTTGGCAATGATTACCTCCGCGATATTCGGCGTATCCGTATCCTTGTTGTAATAATCATCACGGTACAAAAACATAACCACATCGGCATCCTGCTCAATCGCACCAGACTCACGCAGATCCGAAAGCATCGGGCGGTGGTCCGGACGTGTCTCGCAGGCACGGGAAAGCTGCGACAGGGAGATAACCGGCGCATTCAGCTCTCGCGCCAGCGCCTTTAGTGAACGGGAAATCTCCGAGATCTCCTGCTGGCGGTTCTCTCCGCTCTTTCCGCTGCCGCTCATCAGCTGTAAATAGTCGATAATGACAAGGCTTAAACCGTACTCCAGCTTCACCTTGCGGCATTTCGAGCGCAGCTCCGAGATCGAGATACCCGGCGTATCATCGATGATCAGCTTGGAACTTCCGATCGTGCCGATGCCTTCCACAACGGCATCCCAGTCGGAATCCGTCAGCGTACCGGTACGCAGCTTCTGGGAATCGACATTCGACTCCATCGAAAGCATACGGTTGACCAGCTGTTCCTTCGACATTTCCAGGCTGAATACCATGCACGGAAGCCCTTTTTTGACCGCCACATGCTCGACAACATTCAGAACAAACGCCGTCTTACCCATCGAAGGACGCGCCGCAATCAAAATAAAATCGGACGGCTGGAATCCCGACGTCCGGTAATCCAGATCGATAAATCCGGTCGGAATACCCGTGACGGTGCTGTTGCTCTTCGACGCCGCCTCAATCTTTTCCAGAACATTCAACGCCACCTGCCGGATCGGCACAAACTCTCCGCCTCCGCGGCTCTGGAGCAGGTCAAACACCGATTTCTCCGTGTGCGCCAGAATATCCTCCAGCTTGTCCCTTCCGCCGTAACAGAGGTTTTCAATCTCCTCATTCACTTTTATCAAACGGCGCAGGACTGCCTTTTCCCGCACGATATTGGCATACGATTTGACATTGACCGAGGTCGGCACAGATGTCATGATATCCCGGACAAAGTCCAGGCTGCTGACCTCCGGCGGAACATCTTTTTCGCGCAGCCGATTTTGAAGCGTCACCAGATCGACCGGCTTTCCTTCATTGAAAAGCTCGACCATCGACTCAAACATGACGCCGTACTGGTGCTGGTAAAAATCGGCGCCTGTGATAATCTCAGACGCCGCGATAATTGCTTCCCGATCCATAAGCATGGATCCGATGACTGACTGTTCCGCCTCTACACTGTGCGGGAGAACCCGCTTTATCAGGGCTTCATCCATGATTCAGTCCTCCATATTAAGCTTCTACAACCTTTACTGCCAGTTTTCCGGTTACTTCTTTGTGAAGCTTGATCGGAACTTCGTGTGTGCCAAAGGTCTTAATCGGCTCCGGCAGAACCAGTTTCTTCTTGTCAATATCCAGATTTAACTGATCTTTGATCGCCTTTGCAATCTCCTTGGAAGAAACAGAGCCAAATGCTTTTCCGCCCTCGCCTGCCTTGATGGACAGGGTGATGGACTTATCCTCCAGATGTTTTGCCAGATCCTTCGCTGCTGCCAGATGCTCTGCCGCGATCTTCGCCTCATTTGCCTTCTGCAGCTTCAGATCATTTAAGTTCTTCGGTGTTGCCTCGATTCCCAGTTTCTTTGTCAGAATAAAGTTGCGTCCATAGCCGTCGCTTACCTTTACAATCTGACCTTTTTTGCCAAGTGCCTTTACATCCTCTAATAATACAACTTCCATCGTTATATTTCTCCTTTCTCCATCATATCCGTAATGAGATCTTTTAATTTCTCTCTGGCTTCATCGATCGTCGCACCCTTAAGCTGTGCGCCCGCAATCGTGCGGTGTCCGCCGCCGCCTAAGCGCTCCATGATAATCTGCACGTTGATCTCATCGATCGAACGCGCGCTGAAATAGATCGTGTCGCCCATCTGCGTCAGGATAAATGACGCCTTGATGCCTACAATATCCAGCAGCTCATTTGCCGCCTGTGCGCCAACCACGGTAGGACTTTCAAGTCCTTCGGACGGACACACGGAAATCGCAAATGCGCCGTGATAAATCTCTGCTTTCTGGATCGCCTCAGCTCTCGCCCGGTAGTCCTCCAGCCGGTCGCGGAACAGCTTTCTCACACGCACGACATCCGCGCCGTTTCTACGCAGGAACGCCGCCGCCTCGAAGGTGCGGACACCTGCCTGGTTCATGAAATTGTTTGTGTCAATCACGATACCGGCGTACATCGCATCCGCCTCCGCCGGCTTGATCTTGATGCCGTCGTCGCCGATGTACTGCAATACCTCGGCTACCATCTCACACGCCGAAGACGCATACGGCTCGACATAAGATAACACCGCATTGTCGATGATCTCGCTGCTCTGGCGGTGATGGTCGAGCACCACGATCGTTTTGATCTGCTTGAGCAATTCCGGTGCCTCCGTGATACTCGGGCGGTTGACATCAACCACAACTAACATCGTGTTGGAATCCGCCCACTCTGCCGCTTCCTCGCCGGTTAAGAACAGATCCTCCGGGTAATCAGAGCTGTTTTCAAACCGCGCCATCATCGGTTTCACGGAAGAATTGACCCCATTGATGACGATCCGCGCCTTTTTATTAAAAGAGGTCGCAATCCGCCAGATACCAATCGCCGCGCCAAAGGAATCCGTATCGCCGATCTTGTGTCCCATGATCAACATCTTATCCTTCGTATCCATCAGCTCGCGCATCGCATGCGCTTTGACACGCGCCTTGACACGGGTCGTTTTTTCCAGCTGCTGCGATTTGCCGCCGTAATAGCGGATCTTCGTGCCATCCTTGACAACCGCCTGATCGCCGCCGCGTCCCAGCGCCATATCAATCGCCGTTCTCGCATACTCATAGTTGCGGATGTAGCTGTCTCCATTCATACCCATACCGATACTCAGCGTGACAGCCATATCATTTCCGATATTAACCGTCTTGACATCCTCCAGGATCGAAAAGCGGCTCTCCTGAATCTCTTTCGTGTACTGCTGCTTGATCACAAACAGATACTTGTCATTTTCCAGCTTCTTGACGATACCTTCCATCGCCATAAAATACTTCGTAATTTTCCGGTCAATCAGGGCAACCAGCAGGGAACGGCGTACCTCCTCGACACTCTCCAGCGCCTCGTCGTAGTTGTCGAGATAGATAAGTCCCGCCACCAGACGCTGGTTGTTGATCTGCTGCTTGCAGCGCAGAATCTCCGTCTCATCGCAGAGATACAGCACTAAAAGCATCTCACCGCTGTCCTCGTCCACCGCGCCAAGCTTCATACCTTCCGTCTCGCTCAGCGCCACCTGCTGGATATCGATCCGGTAAAATCTGCCGTCAAATGAAGAATGAACGCTCGTTTTTTCGTCCATCTCATCCAAAAATTCCCGCGTCAGTTCCGGAAAGACCGCCGCGATATTCTTACGGCAGTTTTTATCTTCCCCGACGATCTCCGAAAAGGAGTGGTTCAACCAGAGGAAATGTCCCTCTGTGTCCGCGATGGCATACGGCACCGCCATCTCATAGAGGAGCTGTTTCTGCACCCACGCATACTCCGCCGAAAACTCCACCAGTCCGCCCATCAGACGTTTTCTCCGGTATATGAACAGCCAGAGTGCCACCAGCACATATATAACCGTAAATCCGGACATCACAAGACCGGCAGCCGGGCTCACAATCCCAACTGCCAGGTTCGCCGCCAACAGGAATACCGACAGTATGATCGGCCACTGCAGATACGTCCGCAGCTGACCTCGTATTTTCATATTTTCTTTCATCTCATTCTCCCGTGCATACAATGTTGCTGTCCATGTGCCGGTTTTCAAAATACCTGCCATGAGCAGTAACGATAAAGCAACCAAAATGACTTGATGCCCCTTATTATAGCATAGTGAGGGGGATTCGTCCAGACAATCCCCCCATTGACAAACCAGAGCCGCCGTGCTAGTTATTGTGCACGCATACGTGCCCAGTAACCTGCGCTCGTATATCTTTTACGAAATGCTTTAGTCTCGGCTATAAAGTTGGTCGAGCTAGTAATAAGACACAAAAATAACCGCCCCGGTCCTGCAAACTTGAGCGGTTATTTTTAACTTATCATTTAAGGGTCCAACCGTCTATCGGTGAGATCCTTTATATATAGATAACATAACTACAAAAAATTTCAATCATCTTCTTTGCATTTGTTATCTTAGATATCCTCATATCGACTGCATGAAACTATAAATGCCACTCTTCTTTTACTTCACCGCCTGGCAAATCAACTCCACGCACTTCTCAATTCCCAAATCTCCACTGTTCAGCATCAGATCATAGTTGTCTCTGTCGCCCCAGCGTTGATTCGTATAGTTTTCATAGTAGATCCGACGGCGTTTGTCGGTCTGGTGCATAAATTCATCAATATGCTCTTCCAGATCCCCGTACTCATCAATCGCGCGGCGAAGCCGGATATCACGATCCGCATAAACAAAGACACGCAGTACATCCGGACGGCTTTTCAGAATATAATCGGCACATCTGCCGATGAATACGCAGCTTCCGCGCTTTGCCGCCTCCTCGATCGCCTTCTTCTGCGCCACATAGATCTGCTCTGTCAATGGCAGTTCACTGAGCTTCGGCTCCTTCGGATAGGAAAGTCCATACAAAGTTCCCATCGCGAAATTGTAAAGCAGACTATTTGTCAGGCGCTGCTCACGATCCGCAATAATTTCCGCCGGAAAACCGATCTCCTTCGCAGCAGCATCGATCAATTCCTTATCATAAAATTCCATTCCCAGTTTTTTAGCCGCTGCCAGACCAATCTCACGACCTCCGCTTCCATATTCACGACTGATAGTGATAATCTTTTTCTCCATACAACTGCCTCCTCCCTGTTCCTCCGGAACTCCCTCTTTTTTCTGTCTTTAGTATAACATATGCCTCAAAATTGTTCAAGTTTAGTCGCATATTCTTCTTATTTTTCTGTATCTTATTCCATATATGTAATTATTTCTGTTTTCTTTTGCTTTTATTTTTCTCTTTTCTTCTTACTTTCTATAAAATTTCAACTAACTTCTTCGTTTCATTCACAAAAAAAATGGGTGAAAGCGTTTTATGTATTCCACCTTCACCCATCTGACCTTCATTTTAAATTATCATTTTATCTAAACTGTCGTTTTTACCGTCAAACACTTTTTAGTCTCCTAACCGGTAAATTTCCCGGCGCAGCTTCGGTCCGATCAAAACTGTGAAAATGATTTTGACTGCATCGCCCGGCAGATACGGGATAACGCCCACACCCAGTCCGGCTACAAAGGTCATGTTAAGCTGACCTGCCAGCCATACCGTTCCGAAAATATAGCAAATTGCCAGTCCCAATACCATGCCTACGATATGCAGGGCTACTTTGCCCGGAAAATGATCTACGAAAAATCCAACAATCAGCGCCATCAGGATAAATCCGACGAGATAGCCGCCGGTCGGTCCTGCCAGTTTACCGACTCCTGCCGTAAATCCGGAAAATACCGGAATGCCCACCATGCCAAGCAGCATATAAATCAGGTAACTGATCGTGCAAGCTTTCATTCCCAGCACATATGCCGCCAGATAAATAGCAAGGTTTGTAAAGGAAATCGGAACCGGGCTGAATGGAAGCGGAATCGAGAGCGGTCCCAGAATACAGGTTATCGCCGTCATCACGCCAATCAGCGCCATCCGTTTGGTTGTAAAGTAAGGTCTGTGCTCCGCTTCTGCAGAAAGTATTTTACTCATGATATGGATACTCCTTTTTTATAATGTGAAACCCATAGCCGCCAACATCTCCTGGTCCTCGCTGATGCGGTTTCCGGAAGTTGTCAGCATATCTCCGGTGATGGCTGCATTCGCGCCGGAGCGGAATGCCCGTTCGCCGGAATGTTCCATTGAATTTCGTCCTGCTGCCAGACGGACCATCGCAGTCGGATTGATATAGCGGAAAATAGCAATCGTCCGCAGGATCTCATTCTCCGAAAGCGCTGCCTGATGTTCCAGCGGCGTGCCCGGAATCGGACGCAGGATATTGATCGGAATTGACTTGATTCCAAGCTCGCTCAGCGTGATTGCCATGTCGATCCGGTCTTCCCAGGTTTCTCCCATGCCGATGATACCGCCGGAACAAACGGAAAGTCCCGCCGCCTGCGCACGCCGGATGACCTCCAGCTTGTCCTCAAATGTATGTGTGGTACAGATATTCGGGAAATTTCTCCGGGAAGTCTCAATATTAGCATGATACCGTCCCACGCCCGCCTCTTTCAGACGGTTGAAATCTTCCTGTGACAGAAGTCCGTGGGAGGCGCAGAGCTCTACCTTGCATTCCTTCTTCATAGCGCGGTATGCCCGAAGCGCCTTCTCCATTTCCGCTCCCGTCAGCGCACGTCCCGCCGTCACGATGGAGTAACGATGTACTTTCTTTGCCTCATGACGCTTGCAGTCCTCCAGAATCTCCTCTGGCTCCAGAAATGGATATTCTTCCACCTTCGTATGATGACAGGCTGACTGCGCGCAAAACTTGCAGTCCTCGCCGCAGCGTCCGCTTCGTCCATTAATGATAGAACACAGATCCACATGGTTTCCGCAGAGCTCCTTCCGGATTTTATCAGCTCCCGCACAAAGCTCATCCAGATCCTCACTCAATAAAAAGCTTAAATCCTCGCCCCGTTTCAGACGGCGTCCCTTTATAATCTCTTCTGCCAGTTGTAAACTCATATCTTCTACTCCTTATCAAAATCAAAACACTTTTTCTTTAGTTATCCTTCGGTCAAACTCAAAAATATCCCATTTTTCTCATTTAGCTAACTTTCGCTATTATAAACCGTTGATTTTTAAATGTCAACATACCAGATTAATATAGTTTACATTCTGGCATCTGCGAAATCTAAAAACTGCTTCACGCGAGTGCACATCCTCGCGGAGCGTTTTTTCATAGGACGCAATTTCTTATGAAAAAAGCTGCTGTCCGACAGGCATTTCCATCGTCCAGCAACTTTATCCGCCTTTATTTCTAAATTTCTAATTATTTACGCTCTTTCCGTTCATTTCTCCGCCCAAATTTCCTACCTGACCGGCTCCAGTGCCCCCATGCTCCGTTTCAAAATTCCCTTCATATAGGCAATCAAAATCCCATAATTGGTCATCGGGATCTCCTGATCGGCAGCGCTGCGAAGACGGCTCTTCATCTCCCGCGCATTCAGCATACAGCCGCCGCAATGAACGATCAGCTTATAGCCGGACACATCCTCCGGAAATTCCGTCCCCGACGTAAAATGAAACTCCGGCGCTTTTCCCGTGTACTGGCTGATCCAGTCCGGCAGCTTCTCCGTGCCGATGTCACCGCACTGGCGATGATGTGTACAGCCCTCGGAAATAAGGATCGGATCTCCGTCCTGTATCATTTCCAGCGCTTTTGCGCCCTCTGCCGCCTGTTTCAGATCCCCCTTATACCGCGCAAACAAAATGGAAAAGGAAGTCAGACGCACCTGCGGCGGCGTCAGCCGGTCTACCAGCGGAAATACCTGGCTGTCCGTGATTACCAATGCCGGATCTTCTTTCAATTTTGCAAACGTCTCCGAAAGTTCACTTTCCCGGCAGACAAACGGCATCGCACCGATGTCCAGCAGATCCCGGATGACCTGCTGCTGCGGCAGAATCAGCCGCCCCTTCGGCGCCGCCTTGTCAATCGGAACAACCAGAATTACCGTATCAAACGGTTTTACTAGATCAGCAGCCAGCCGTTTTTCATCCGTCTCCTGTGACGTAAGACGTGCCATTTGCTCTTTTAACTGCTGGATTCCTTCTCTCGTCCGGGCACTCACATAGGCGGTATGTTCCACAACCGGTTCCTGTTCCGATTTTCCCGTCAGCAAATCCATCTTATTGTAAACCACCAGATACGGGATTTCCTTCTTCTCAAACAGCCGGATCATCTCTTCTTCCCAGCTGCTGATTCCTTCCACCGCATCCACCACCAGGACTGCCAGATCCGCCTTATTTAAGACTTGACGAGTCTTGCCAACTCTCTTTAAGCCCAGCTCGCCCTCATCGTCGATTCCAGGCGTGTCGATGATAACCACCGGACCGAGCGGCAGAAGCTCCATCGATTTATAGACCGGATCGGTCGTCGTCCCCCGGATGTCCGACACAATCGCCAGCTCCTGCCCGGTCACCGCATTGACCAGACTCGATTTTCCCGCATTTCTCCGTCCAAAAAACGCGATATGTACCCGCTCGCCGGACGGCGTCTCATTCATTCCCATTTTGATCCTCCTGATTTAGTTAAAACCTGAAATCCCGCTGCCCCTTTTCAATTTCAACCAGATTTTTTCTCACGATCTCCTGCACTTTTTCTTTCGGAATCGAACCGATCTCCGCCTGAATCAGCTTCTCTCCAATCTCTTTCGTCCCCGGCGCCGCATAATCCTCCAGATACTCCTTGAGCGTCATCAGCGCATTCGGATGACAACAGTTCTGAATCTGCCCGCTCTTGCACAGGCTCATAAATCGGTCGCCCGTCCGTCCTTCCCGGTAGCACGCCGTACAGAAGCTTGGGATATAGCCTAATTCCATCAGCCAGCGGACCACCTGGTCGAGTGTCCGGTTGTCGCTCACATCGAACTGCGCCGAATTTTCCTCCTCCGGCTCTTCCTCTGCATATCCGCCGACACTGGTGCGGGAACCGCCGCTGATCTGCGATACGCCCAGCCGCAGCACCCGCTCCCGACAGGCTTTGCTCTCTCTTGTTGAGATAATCATGCCCGTGTACGGAACTGCCACCCGGATGCAGGCTACGATCTTCTCAAAAATATCGTCGCTGATGCCGTTGTCAAAGGTCGATGGGTCGATATCGTCCGCCCGGCGGATGCGCGGCACACTGATGGTGTGCGGACCAACACCAAAAACTGCCTCCAGATGTTCCGCGTGCATCAAAAGTCCTGCAAATTCATACCGGTACAACTCCAGACCAAATAAAACGCCGATTCCTACATCGTCGATACCGCCCTCCATCGCGCGGTCCATCGCCTCCGTGTGATAACAGTAATTGTGCTTTGGTCCCGTCGGGTGCAGGCGCTCATAGCTCTCCTTATGGTACGTCTCCTGGAACAGGATGTACGTTCCGATTCCCGCCTCTTTCAGCTTCCGGTAATTCTCCACCGTCGTCGCCGCAATATTGACATTGACCCGGCGGATCGCCCCGTTTTTATGCTTGATACTGTAAATTGTCTTGATACTGTCCAGCACATATTCAATCGGATTGTTAACCGGATCCTCGCCCGTCTCCAGCGCCAGACGTTTATGTCCCATATCCTGAAGCGCAATTACCTCCCGCCGGATTTCCTCCTGCGTCAGCTTCTTTCTGGCAATGTGCTTGTTTTTCATGTGGTATGGACAGTACACGCAGCCATTCACGCAGTAATTCGACAGATACAGCGGCGCAAACATGACGATCCGGTTTCCGTAGAAATCCTGCTTGATCTGGCGCGCCAGCTCAAAGATCTCCTCCACCTTTTCCGGGATCTCGCAGTCAAGAAGCACTGCCGCCTCGCGGTGGCTCAGCCCTTTTCGAAGCCGCGCCTTCGCCAGAATCTGGTCAATCAGTTCCACGTTGTTTTTGTTCTTCTCGGCATAGGAAAGAGTCTCTAAAATTTCCTCATGGTTGATAAATTCCTCTGCCTTTTGGGATGATGGGTTGTAATTGTAACTCATAGTTTCTTCTCCTTTTCTTACAGGTCAGGATGATAGCTGTCATGTTTTCCTCCGGAATTATCAATTTCAAAAATGCCAGCATGATCAGCCGTCCATCGCGTCCTTCCCCGTCAGTTTATTTATCTGTAAGCATTTTTCGATGCCAACAAACCAAATCGCAGGCTTTTACCCCTTATAATCTCCCCGGTCGATGACTACCTCGTACCCGATGCTTTCCATGCGCCTCTTCATGCAGTTGATGCACTCCGCCGCCTCGTCTCCCGTACAGATTTTATTGTCATAAAGCATATATTTGGCGCGCACCCCGACCGGAGACAGGTTCGGCATCACGACGTTTCCGCCTGCCAGAATCCCCAGTTCGCGTCCCATCGGATGAATCGTTCCGAGCGCTGTCGTCGCCGGAAGCAGCACTTTCGGCTTCAGCAGGCGAAGCAGCCCTAAAAGAAACAGTGTCTCTTCCAACGTTCCTGCTGCCTTCCCGCCAAACGGAGTGTCGTGCTGCGGAATAAACGGACCGATTCCCACCATTTCCGGATCCAGTTCTTCGATAAAACGCATATCTCCCGCCAGACAGCGCGCCGTCTGGTGCGGAGAACCGACCATAAAACCGCATCCGGTCTGATAACCAAGCGCCTTTAAATCACGCAGGCACTGCATCCGGTGTTCAAATGACATCTCTGCCGGATGCAGTCTCGCGTAATGGCACGCGTCCGCCGTCTCATGGCGCAGCAGATACCGGTCCGCCCCTGCCTCTTTCCAGCGTTTCAACGTATCATACTTCTTTTCTCCGAGCGACAAAGTAATCGCACAATCTGGGAATTCCGCCCGGATCGCCTGCACCATCTCCAGCACCCAGTCGTCCGTCATCGCCGGATCCTCACCGCCCTGCAAAACAAAGGTGCGGAATCCCAGCTGATAACCATTCTCACAGCAGGAAAGAATCTCCTCCCGACTCAGGCGGTACCGGCTTGCATTTCGATTGCTCCTTCGGATGCCGCAATAAAGACAGTCGTTTTTGCAATAATTGCTGCACTCAATGAGTCCCCGCACATACACCGCTTTTCCGTACTCTCTTTCCCGGATGCAGCGCGCTTTTTCAAAGAGGTAGTCCGCCAGCTCCGGTGAACGTCCCTCGATCAGACTGACCCACTCATCCTCCGTCAGGGACTCCCCCGCTTCCAGACGGTCAATCAATCTCTTTAATTCTGTAATCGTTTCTATCTGTTCAGCGCCTGTACGGACCGCCTCCCGCCACCAGTCAGACGGTCGAAGTCCCGCGCGTGTAAAATCTGCCATTCCGCCACCTCGTTTTCATTCCTGTGCTTCCGGTGCCTTCGAATACAGCGCCTTCGAAGAAATCCCCCGCAGCATCCCCAACTTCCCGGACAGCGCACTGATCACATCACCCGGCGCGTCAATCACGACGCTGATAATATTCACGTTCCGTTTGTGGTAAGGAATCCCCATCCGCCCTACGATATACTGCCCGTACTGGTGCAGCACCTTATTCAACTCTTCCGTATCTCCCGTCTGATCGACCACAATACCGATCACGGCAACTCTTGATTCTGTCTCCATGTTTTTCCCTCATATCTTCCTGTTTATCTGTCCAAATTTTTCTCTACAACAGATACCATTTCAAATATCTCTGCTAAAAACCATGCTGCGATCCTGTCCTGCAAAATCTTCCATCCACAGGCACCACTTTTTCCAGACCCGCCTTTCTATAAAGCAAATGGATCAAAAAGAGCCCGCGTAGACGCGGACTCCATCCATCTCAAAAAGGGTATACGAATCTCCATGAACCGCTCCCCTTTCCTTCAAGACCCGTCTCAAACGTCAGCATCGCTTTTCACCACTTCCAGCATCGCCGGAACACTCGATTATTTCTGTTCCATTCCTTTTTGAAAGGTATCTACTGCCTCGCAAATCGGAATACTTGATAAAAGCGTATCACATTTACTGTAAAATTGCAAATAACACTTATATGCTTCCCCATAAAATGCTTCCCCATAAAAAACGGGCGTCGCCGATTTTCCACTCCAAAACCAGCAACGCCCATCTTCCATTTTCCTAATTATTTCTTACAGAATCTTACCATACCGTCCCAAAAAGCTCTTCGTTCTCTCATTATCCGAAGCAAACACCTTCTCCGGCGCGCCCTCCTCGACGATGAGTCCGTCTGCCATGAAGATCACGCGGTGGGAAATATCTTTTGCAAACGCCATCTCATGGGTAACAATCACCATCGCGATGTGCAGATCCGCTAACGACTTAATAACCTTTAATACTTCTCCCGTCAGCTCCGGATCCAGTGCGGAGGTCGGCTCGTCGAAAAACAGAATCTTCGGATTCAGTGCCAATGCACGGGCGATCGCCACACGCTGGCATTGACCGCCGGAGAGCTGGTACGGATAATAGTCCTCCTTATCCTCCAGACCCATTTTTTTCAGAAGCTCGCGCGCCTCTTTATAAACCGTCTCCTTGTCGCGCTTCTGCACATGGATCGGCGCGTCTGTGATATTTTTCAGCACAGAATAGTGCGGAAACAGGTTAAAATTCTGGAATACCAGACCGTACTGGCTGCGGATCTCCTTCATGTCCTTCTTATCCGCATAGCTGACCTTGCCATCCGCGCCCGTCCAGGCTGCTCTCTTTCCTAAATATACGATCTCGCCGTGGTCCATCGTCTCCAGCATCGTCGCGCAGCGCAGAAGCGTCGATTTACCCGAGCCGGACGGTCCGATGATGGACACGATCTCGCCCTCGCTCACACTCAGTGAAATATCCTTTAAAACCGACAGATCGCCGAATGATTTTTCCACATGATTTAATTCTAACAGGTTCATTTTCCACATTCCTCCCGCTTCTATCGGTAATAATCCAGCTTTTTCTCAATCCATTCCATTGCAACTGCCACAACCAGATTGAAAATATAGTAAAAGACGGCTGCTGCCACAAACGGCATCATATTCGTCTGGGATGCCGCCAGCGCCTTGGCGATTGAGAACATCTCCGCCACGCTCAACGTAAACGCCAGAGACGTATCTTTTACCAGCGTGATGACCTCATTCGTCACCGACGGAAGAATCCGCTTGATTACCTGCGGCAGGATGATCTTGAAGAAGGTCTGTGCCTTTCCATAACCCAGAATCTCCGCTGCCTCATACTGTCCGACCGGCATCGACTGGATGCCGCTGCGGTAAATCTCGGCAAAATATGCCGCATAGTTAATGACAAAACCGATGAAGGTAGCCCACAGACGGTAACTGCTGCCGACTTTGATGCGGAACAGATAATACGGTCCAAAATACACCACCATGAGCTGTAGCATCAGCGGCGTGCCTCGCATAATCGAAATATATACTTTTACAATCGTCTGGATCAGCTTGTTCTTCGACATACGCCCGAACGCGATCACGAGTCCTAACGGAAGTGAAAATAGCAGTGTGATCACAAAAATCTGTGTGCTGACTGCCATACCACCCGCAAGCTGTGTAATCATCTGCTGGAGTGTCATCTTACCCATAATTATTCCATACCTGCTTTCTAAAATGTAGATTCGTTACTGTTCACGCATACGTGCCCGGTAACGGAATGTGCTGTGACTTCACAGTTAAACACATAAACCGCGAATGGGGACTGCCATGAAATCATTCACAGCCGTCCCTATTCCTATTATTTAATAATGTTTCGTTTTTACAATCAACGATTAATTACTATTTGCCGACGGTAGTTACGTCCTTGCTAAACCATTTCTCAGAAACTTCCTGTAAGGTTCCATCCTCTGCCATCTCTTCCAGAGTGCTCTGAACTTTATCTCTTAACTCGGTGTTGCCCTTCTTGAAGCCTACGCCGTATTCTTCCTCAGAAAGGGAATCGTCCAGAATCTTGAAATCAGCGTTTCTCTGCTGAATCTGATAACCAGCTACGATTACGTCCATCGCAATGGCATCAACGGCGCCCTGCTCCAGATCCATGAATGCGGTGTTGTAATCAGCGGTTGTCAGAAGCTCCTTGAAAGTAGCGGTCAGTTCCGGTGCCTCTTTTAAAGCTGCCTCTGCGGAAGAATCTGCCTGAACCTCTACGATCTTGCCTGCCAGATCCGCCTGGCTGTTGATATCCGAATCATTGGCTACGACAAATACCTGCTGGTTTGCCATGTACGGCTCAGTCCAGGTGTAATCATCCTCACGACCCGTCATCGTAAATCCATTCCAGATGCAGTCGATATTGCCGGACTCAAGCTCCATATCTTTAGAATCCCAGGCAATCGGCTGTGCCTTATATTCCAGACCCAGACGTTTTGCAACTTCCTGTGCCAGCTCCAGGTCAAATCCGGTGTACTCGCCGTCATCGCCTACAAATCCCATCGGCGGGAAATCCTGATCAAAACCAACAATCAGAGTGCCGCCGTCGGTTGTCTTCGCCTCTTCTGCGGTGGTTTCCTCTGCCTGGCTCTCAGCCGCCTCTGTGTCTGCTGCGGTTGTCTCTGCTGCGCTGTTGCTGCTGCCACATGCGGTCATGGAAAGTGCCATTACTGCAGCCAGCGCTGCGCTCACAAATCTCTTTTTCATAATTAGTGTCCTCCTCATTTTCAGACAGTGGAAGCCGTTCTCCCTTTGCCGGTTTCCGTCTCGCTTTTTAATATGCTACCATATTAGCATACTAAAGTGTTTTTGTAAAGCACTTATTTTCGAAATCTGTTTTTTTGTGTAATAGGGAATTCCATGGAATTTCCTATTATACAAAAAGGGATCCCACATGATCTCTCACATGGAATCCCAATCATTTTTATCCTCAATAATTGAGTGAAATTTGAGTAAAAATCTTCCTTTACCCTTAAAAAACTCTTATTTTACAAGGATTACTCGCAAACATACGGCATCAGGGACAGATGTCTTGCTCTCTTGATAGCTACAGTCAGAGCTCTCTGATGTTTAGCACAGTTGCCAGTGATACGTCTCGGAAGGATTTTTCCTCTCTCGGATACGTATCTCTTTAATTTATTTGTATCTTTGTAATCGATTTCGCCGTTCTTCTCGCCGCAGAATACACAAACTTTTTTTCTTCTACGCATACCGCCTCTTCTGATCTTGGAAGCGTCTGTTTTATCGCCTTTATTGAATGCCATTGGTCTTTCCTCCTTCACACACATCAGCCTGATGGCGCTCTCGCGCACTCCGTCCGCCGGGGGACCGATTCCCGAACCTAGTTGAACGGAAGGCCTTCGTCTTCTACTCCATCAGGAATATTCATGAATCCATCGCCGATTGCGCTGGACGGAGCCGGGCGCTCTGCCGGACGGTAACCGCCGTCGCTGTTGCCAGATGCCGCATTCTTGCTCTCTGCAAATTCCTGATCCTCTACAATCACTTCTGTCGTATATACTTTCTGGCCGTCACGATTGGTATAGCTGCCAGTCTGAATTCTTCCGGTTACTACGAGCTTGGTTCCCTGATGAAAATACTTCTCAGCGAATTCGCCTGCTCTGTCAAATGCAACACACGGAATGAAATCCGCTGTCTGTGCGCTGTCGTCTCCGTTTCCGCCTCTGCGGCCTCTGCGGTCTACTGCCAGCGTGTATCTGGCGATTGCCATAGCTCTCTCGCCCTGAGAGTATCTCACTTCCGGATCTCTCGTTAATCTGCCCATCAGAATTACTTTATTCATACGATCACTCTTTCTTTATCTACTCTTACGCATCCTGTCTTACGCATAAGTATCTGATAACCGGCTCCATGATGCGGATGTGGTTCTCCACCTCATTCGGGCATACGGAATCAGACTCGAAATGTACGAAGTAGTAGAATCCTTCTTTCATTTTCTGAATCTCGTAAGCAAGTCTCTTCTTGCCCCATTCATCAATGTCAGTTACTGTACCGCCGAAACGTGTGATGTAACCTGTTACTTTCTCCATCGCTGCGGCTCTCTCTTCGTCCTCGAGTTTTGCGCTAAGAACAACTGCTAATTCATATTTGTTCATGCTCTTTCTTACCTCCTTGTGGTCACTGACCCCCTGACTCCAGCAGGGAGTAAGGATTTTTGTGTTATATATTACCGAATATCTATGATACCAAAAAAGGAACGGCTTGGCAAGCACTTTTTCGAGATTTTCTATGTAAATTTTCTCGTTTTTTCCGGGCTTTCTGCCCCTTCTTACTGCATTCTTTTACTGACTGCCAGATCATGAAGCTGCCTGCATCTGTACGCCCACCCGCCGCTCTTATTCGGACTTCTCTCCCGCTTTTTTCAGTCCTCTGGTACTCTTTTCTACCAATGGTCGTGCCATCATCACCTGATGCCCGCAGCCGGCACATTTCAAACGGAAATCCGCGCCGACCCGCAGGATCTCCCACTCATGGCTGCCGCACGGGTGCGGCTTTTTGAGTTTTACAATATCTCCAACCTCGTATACCATTTCCTCTCTCCCCTGTTACTACCTTATACTCCGACCGCGTCCCCCAGCACCTTCCCAATGCTGTCGCTGATAACCAGATCCGCCTGACCATCGCGCGAGGTCGCTGATTTATTGATCAGAACCAGTTTATTTCCATGATAATAATCAATCAGCCCCGCTGCCGGGTACACCACCAGCGAGGTACCGCCGATGATCAGCATATCTGCCTTGCGGATATGGGCAATTGACCGCTCAATTACCTCATTGTCCAGTCCTTCCTCATACAGCACGACATCCGGCTTGATCACGCCGCCGCAGCCGCACTTCGGCACGCCCTTCATCTTCAAAATATCATCCAATCCGTAAAACCTGCCGCAGCGCGTACAATGGTTGCGGAGCACCGATCCGTGCAGCTCCAGCACCTCTTTGCTGCCTGCTGCCTGGTGCAGCCCGTCGATATTCTGGGTAATAACCGCTTTCAGCTTTCCTTCCTGCTCCAGCTTCGCCAGCGCCAGATGCGCCCGGTTCGGCTTTGCATTCGGGAACAGCATCTTATTGCGGTAAAACCGGTAAAATTCCTCTGGCTTTCTCATATAAAAGCTGTGGCTTAAAATCGTTTCCGGCGGATAGTCATACTCCTGATGGTACAGCCCGTCCGTGCTTCTAAAATCCGGGATATTGCTCTCGGTCGAAACACCCGCCCCGCCAAAAAATACAATATAATTTGACTCATTAATCCATTTTTTTAATATGTCTGTCTCTCCCATCTGACGCACTCTCCTCTCCTTTTTCTGAAAACATACTGTTTCTATTAGTTTACATAAAGTCAGCATATTTTCTATACTATACAATTACAGCACGCACTCTACACAATCTCATCCAGATACACGCCGTTCACCGTATCAACCTGTGCCAGAATCTCTGCCAGCTCCTTATTTTCAAACTGTCCGCCCCAGATTTCTTCCGCTTTCCGGCAGCCAAACAGCCAGCTTACCAGCTCTTCCGGCTTCGTCTCCAGCCATATGGAAACATTTTCCGTGCAGCCGCAGGTATCCGGCTCCGGTTTCCGCGCCTTCAGGCTGGAACCTGTCTCCCCAATCGTCCAGACAAATTCACCGTTGTTCATTTCCAGAATCGGATCGTTCATGCGGATGCCGAGTGTAAGCATACGTTTTTCTCCTCCCTGCTGCTCTGCCTGTTTTAAGCCAAATGCCGCCAGCAGCGCCCCGATATTCGTCAGGCGCGCCATATTCCACGGCTTCTCTCCTGTCTTGACCGTGTATGCGTCCTCCGCATACAAAAGCCGGTGTTCACGGACTTCCCAGCCCCAGTAGGCATCCAGACCAACCAGCCTGCCGTCCTGTTCCAGGAATTCCAGCGTGCCATTTTCGGAAGCCAGCTCCTTGATGAAACGGCTCATATACGCCGCATCCCGGCGCGTATACATCTCATACCGTGCTCCCAGCCACTGTTCCATATAGACAGCAGCCCGCCCGCAGTCCTCCGGCGTATCCTGGCACACCGTGCGCGTCAGCGTCTGTTTCGCCTCCTCGGTCAGCTCATAGAATGCCACATTTCCGATGAAGGTAAATCCCATCGGCGCATACACAGCCGGGTTGACTGGAACCAGATACGTGATCGGCTTTCCGGCTGCCTCCTCGTCGTGAAGCATTTTCACAAATACGTCCCGGAAATGTCCTTCGCGGCGGCGGCTCTCCTCGGTCGCCACCCCGACCAGATAATCGAGCTTCCAGAGGCGTCCACGCAGCTTCACCGCATACGGATTGTACTGCACCATCGAAATCAGAAGTCCATTATCCTTTTTCACCAGAATCTCGTTATCCTTCGTCTTTTCCTTATAATAATACTCGATAAAACTCTCCGAATCTTCCGGGAAACACATATGCCAGAGATGCTTCGTCTCGTCCTTATCCTCCGCGTCCAGATACGTCAGCACACTTCCCGCCGTCGTATTGGCGATCTGCTCCGCCCAGTGATAGCCCTTGCTGCCGTTTAACAGCTGTTCTACCAGATATTTGCGTGCATAATCCGCCGGATAATACGTCATTTTCGCCTTCCGGAGTCCCTCTAATCCCATATCGTCCTCGCGGTTGACCCACTCAGCCTCAGGAAATTCCTCTATCAGGAACTGTTGGTTGATAAACTGGTACAGACCGTTGATCTCCGGGTTTGCCTTCTCAATATGGATAACCGCCATATGTTCCACCGGATTGTAGCTTCCGATCGTAAATGCCTCCATCTGACCGTCGATATACACGCCGCCCATGTGGATGCTGAATTCTGAACAATTTTTCAGAATATCGTGAATGCCCTTTACCTCATAATCGAGATGTTCCTCGACCTCCTCGCCCTTCTGCTGTCTCCAGCGGTCCAGAAAAACCCAGACATCGTGGCTGTCCGAACAACACAGACGGCGGTACTCATAGCGCCCCTCATATTCGCGCTTAAATGCGTTGACGCGGTTTTTCTTCTTATGCAGTTTCTTTCCCGCCAGGGAACGCATCGCATCGCCGTTGTAGAGATAATCCCTCGAATCGACCTGCTCTTCCACCAGATATTTGTCCTCCGGCAGATTTAAATATTTCACTGCATACTCATCCGCCAGATTGATAACCAGCGGATATCCCAGTTCTTCATTAAAATACTCCTCAATCGCCGCAAACGCCCCTGGCAGGTCTTCCTCCCGGCACAGCGGCATCGCGGAAAAACAATGTCCTTCATTCTCCATCAGCCATAAAAGCGCCTTATTTTCCCAAATTGCATAACGGACATTATAATAATCTTTCCAGACATAGCTCTCCAGAAATACGCTGTCGCACGTCATATTGTGGCGCATCGCGTAAAACGGAAGCATCTCCTGGATACTGTTAACTTCAATTTTTTTAAACTCTAAACTCATGAAACCTCCTGTGTAAAATCAAAGTGGGTTTTATTTGCCTTCTCATATTATACCATAAATACTAAATTCAGCTATCGCCTTTGGCTCTGCTTCATTAAGTATTTAGATATGACTCGCACTAAGCTCGAAAACACCTCGCTAAGTGCTCATATTATACCACAAATTTCCTACTTAAAAACAAGGATTTTCTTCCCTTGACTCTATAATTATTGTAGACATTATAGTTATTTCTGATAAACTATACTCAGAAAATGATTTCTACGGCGTTTTCTTTCTGACGGCCGACGGCGGAGTCATCTATTTTTACCAGAAAGACGAGGATTTATTCATGGAAAAGAATCTCACCTCCGGCAGTGTGCTGAAAACAGTTATCTATTTTTCCCTGCCATACTTGTTATCTTATTTTTTGCAGACACTCTACGGCATGGCGGATCTGTTTATTATCGGGCAGTTTGGCGGTGTGGATGGGACGACGGCGGTCTCGGTCGGCAGTCAGGTCATGCATATGCTGACGGTTATGATCGTTGGTCTGGCGATGGGCGCAACGGTTCTCATCGGACGCGCGGTCGGCGCGGGTGACCGGAAGCTTGCGGCGCGCGGCATCGGTAACACGATTTCCTTATTTGCAGGTCTGTCCATTCTTCTGACCGGACTTCTGCTGACGACGGTTCACGGCATTATCAGGCTGCTGTCTGTCCCGGAGGAAGCGGTAAACGGCACCGCGGCATATCTGATGATCTGCTTTGCCGGCATCCCGTTCATCACCGCCTACAATATCATCAGCTCAATTTTCCGCGGCATGGGCGACTCCAAAAGTCCGATGTATTTCGTTGCAATCGCCTGTATTATCAATATTGCGCTTGATTACCTTTTAATGGGCGTGTTTTCGCTCGGTCCGTCCGGCGCGGCGCTCGGCACGACCCTGTCACAGATGTGCAGTGTCCTGATCGCCCTGGTCGTAATCATTAAAAAACGGATGTTTCCGGGTTTTCGTCTCCGTGACCTCCATCCACATAAGACTACCATAGCCTCCATCCTGCAGGTCGGAATCCCAGTTGCAATTCAGGACGGCTTTATACAGGTTTCTTTTCTGGTTATTACCATGTTTGCCAACCAGCGCGGATTAAATGATGCGGCGGCGGTCGGAATCGTTGAAAAGCTGATCGGAATCCTGTTTCTGGTTCCATCCTCGCTTCTCTCCACGGTTTCCGCCCTCTCCGCTCAAAATCTGGGCGCCGGAAAACCTGAGCGTGCCCGTCAGACGCTGCGCTACGCGATCTGCATCACATTTTCTTTCGGGCTGATCATCGCAATCGCCATGCAGTTTGCTGCCGGTGCCGCCGTCTCCCTCTTTACTGATGAGGCAGAGGTTGTCCGGCTCGGAACCCAGTATATGAAGAGCTATGTGCTGGACTGCATGATCGCCGGTATCCATTTCTGCTGCAGCGGTTTCTTCTGCGCCTGCGGACTGTCCGGGCTGTCGTTCCTGCACAACTGCATCTCGATCGTGGTAGCGCGCATCCCGCTGGCATGGCTCGCCTGCCGCTATTTCCCAGAAACACTGTATCCAATGGGACTCGCCGCGCCGATCGGATCTCTCATCTCCGTTGCCATCTGCCTGATTGCATTGCGGTGGATTAGACGGCATCCGGAAAAGCTGGTTATGAATTTACATCCAGTTGAAACTGAATAAATGCTGCATTCCCATCTGGATCTTGAAACTTCCATCCGCCAGTTCGACAAGTCTCAGACGGAAACAGCGGTCTGACCTGGAAAGGTCGATGTCGGCATTTCGCCGGAGGCTCCCTCCGTTCCGGGCACAGACAAATGGCAGGAAACTACCTGCATGGTTGTCCGCTTTCGCGGCAGCCATCAGGAAGCTCCTGCCCCATATAAAACTCTTCTGCAATTTATCCGGGAGCATTCTCTCCCCATCACCGGATTCTACCGTGAGATCACCCGCTTACTTTTCCCGCATCTCCAGCAGTCTCCATGCCTTCTTATTCTGGACTTCCAGCACGGAACCACAATATTCACACTTTTTCAACCCCAGCTTCTGAATCGGTGCACCGCAGTTTGGACAGATAAGCGAAACCGCTGCCCCTGCTGTTTTCGCATCCTCATAGACATATACCAGTTCCGTCTCATAAACCGTCTGAATCAGATTCGAATGCAGTTCTGACTGCATCTCAGGCGTTTTCTCATATTCAGTCATTTCCTCATACTCGACCGCCGACTCACACAGAATCCGGCAGAGTCCTTTTTCCTTCTGATAGCGGCTGATGACCGTCCGGTGAATATGTATCTTCTGATACTCTTTTTCCAGTTTTTTTCTCAATTCTGTCTCGATCTGAGCCTTCCACTCGCTCCAGTTAAACTCCGGGAAATCTTTTGCAATCTGCGGCAGGCACAGCCGGTCCATTCCCGCCAGCGAACGCGGTTTGGATGCGTCTGGCTGCGTCAAATCACCTTCCGATAAATGCTTTGCCACATACCGAAGCACCTGTACCTCCGGCGTACTCGCCAGCTGCCGTATTTTCCTCTTTATTTTGCGGTAAATCCACCAGACAAGCGCTGCCGCAATCAAAATGCCAATGATCCACCCTATCGTTTCTGTCCGCACCGCTGCCTCTCTTTCTATGTTGCTGCACACACACGTGACCAGTAACCTTTCTTTATCTCTATTCACACGCATGGCATACCACAAACTGATTTTGCCGCTCCCCCTTATTCCAGAACGGCAAAATCCGTGCATGATACTTAAACCTGATACTCCTTATTCCGCCTTGCTCGCTGCCTTGTCGCTCATCGCCTTTGAATTTACCATGATCCGCAGATGGGACCCTTCGCCGCATTTGCCCTTCTCATCGTTTACTTCAATATCAAACCACATTTTCCGGCGCTCAATGCTGCGGAGTTTTGCAGTCGCTGTTACCTTCATTCCCACCGGCGTCGGCGCCAGATGGCGGCAGTGAATCTCCGCTCCGACCGTCGTCTGTCCTTCCTCCAGATACGATTTCGCCAGTTCCAGCGCTGCCGCCTCCATCAGGGCCACCATATTCGGAGTAGACAAAATTTGGGAACCTGCGCTTCCGATTCGCTTTGCCGTCATCTCATCCGTTACTTCCCAGGTCAGGCTGTATTCCTGTAATTTTTCTGCCATTTTCGCTTCCTCCATATTATAAAATAATTTTGTCGCGGCTATGTTAAAATGCCGTTTCTTGAATGATTCTATTATAGCAGAAGATGCGAAAATCCGATAGCGCCATCTTACTTCACAGCGAATCAAACAGTTGAAATCCCGAAAATCCTTGTAAAATACGGCTTTTCAGGCATAAAAAAAGGAACCATCTTTCGATGATTCCTCAGAGGCGACAACCAGATTTGAACTGGTGATCAGGGTGTTGCAGACCCACGCCTTACCACTTGGCTATGTCGCCATAAATGACCCCAACGAGATTCGAACTCGTGTTACCGCCGTGAAAGGGCGATGTCTTAACCGCTTGACCATGGGGCCAGATATTAAATTAAAACTCCCCGAGTAGGACTCGAACCTACGACAGCGCGGTTAACAGCCGCGTGCTCTAC